>CAZODN010000013.1:0-32933 GCA_964578545.1 uncultured Gaiellales bacterium | reverse complement strand
CTGCCGGAGGAGATCGCCGCCTGCGAGCCGCACCTCTTCCGCCAGATCGAGCTCATCGAGCCGAAGCTCGTCGCCACCCTCGGGAACTTCGCCACGAAGCTCCTCTCGGGGCGCCCGACCGGGATCACTCGCGTCCACGGCCAGCCGCAGGAGGTCGCGCTCGGCGCGCGCGGGGTGACCCTCTACCCGCTCTACCACCCGGCTGCCGCGCTCTACACACCCTCGATGCTGAAGGTGCTGGAGGAGGACTTCGCCCGCATCCCGGCCCTCCTCGAGCGCGTCCTCGACTCCCCGGAGCCGGAGCCGGACGCCGAGCCGGTCTCCGCGCCCGCTCGTCCGGAGCCCGACTCGGTCCAGCTCGGCCTCTTCTGACGTGCGCCTCGAGGTCGTCACCGCCTCGGCCGAGGAGACCGAGGCCGTCGCCGCGCGGCTCGCGGTCAGGCTCGTCGTCGGCGACCTCGTCACCGTGTCGGGGGAGCTCGGCTCCGGCAAGACGACCTTCGTGCGCGGCGCGTGCCGCGCGCTCGGGATCACGGCGCCCGTGACGAGCCCGACGTTCACGATCGGCCACCGCTACGAGGGCGACGTGCGCGTGTCGCACCTCGACCTGTACCGGTTCCACGCGGTGTCGCCGGCGGAGTGGGGCGACCTCGAGCCCTACTTCGACGACGCCGTGGTCTTCGTCGAGTGGCCCGAGGCGGGCGCCGGCGTCCTTCCGAGCGCCCGCGTCGCAGTCTCGCTCGCGCACGCCGGCGGCGACACCCGCCGGCTGGCGCTCTCCTCCGCCGAGGCCGACGCGATCCTGGAGGGCGTCGCGTGATCCCGGGGCTCGTGCTCGCGTTCGACACCGCGACGGACGTCGCGACGAGCGCCCTGCTCCGCGACGGCGAGGTGCTCGTGGAGCGGGCCTCCGTCGCGCGATCCCTCCTCGAGGACGTGGACGCGCTCCTGCGGGGCGCCGGCGTCGAGCCCGCGAGCCTCGACGCGATCGTCGTCGGAACCGGTCCGGGGAGCTTCACGAGCACGCGGATCGGGCTCGCGGTCGTACGGGGGCTCGGCCTCGGGCTCGGCGTCCGGGCGGCAGGCGTCTCGACGCTCGACGCGCTCGCCGCGGCGCGGGAGGGCGCGCTCCCGGTGATCGACGCGCGGCGGCGCGAGGTCTTCGTCCCCGGGCCGAGGGCGGTCGCGCCTGACGACCTCGAGCTCGAGCCGGGCACCCTCTGCATCGGGAGCGGCGCCGTCCGCTACCGCGCGGCACTCGAGCGGCTGGGGGCGGAGGTGCCTCCCGACGACGATCCCGTGCACGTGCCGCACGCGCGCTTCCACGCGGCGCTCGCCGCCGAGCCCGGCGACCCCGAGGCCCTCGCGCCGATCTACGTCCGCGCGCCCGACGCGGAGGCCGCGGCTCCGTGAACGTGGAGCTTCGGAAGCTCGAGGTCGAGGACCTGGACGTGGTCGACGAGATCGAGCGCGCGTCGTATCCGACGCCCTGGTCGCGCGCGATGTTCGCGGCGGAGCTCCGCAAGCCGAGCTCGCTCGCGATCGGCGCGTTCACCGCCGAGGGCGAGCTCGTCGGGTACGCGTTCGTGTCCCGCTACGTCGACGCGTGGCACGTCATGAACGTCGCGGTCGCGCCGGGGTACCGCCGCCGGGGCGTGGCGCGCGCGCTCCTCGAGCGCGTCTTCGAGGTCACGGCGGTCGATCCCCGGCGCGGGTACACGCTCGAGGTGCGGGTGTCGAACGCCGCTGCGATCCGCCTCTACGAGCGGCTCGGCTTCCAGTCGCGGGGCGTGCGGCGCGCGTACTACACCGACAACCGCGAAGACGCGCTGATCATGTGGAAGGACCCGGCCGCGACCGACGAGGGCCCGGCGTGATCCTCGGGATCGAGACCTCGTGCGACGAGACCGCCGCGGCGGTCGTGACCGCCGACGGGCGCGTGCTCTCGTCGGTCGTCTCCTCGCAGGCCGACCTCCACGCGCGCTTCGGCGGGGTCGTCCCGGAGATCGCGTCGCGGCGGCACCTCGAGCTCGTCTCCCCGGTCGTCCGGGCGGCGCTCGAGGAGGCGGGGCTCGAGCTCGACGCCGTCGAGCGGGTCGCGGTCACGCAGGGCCCGGGGCTCGTCGGCGCGCTGCTCGTCGGGATCTCGACCGCGAAGGCGCTCGCGTGGTCGCGGCGGCTCCCGCTCGTCCCGGTCGACCACCTCGAGGGGCACGTCGCGTCGCTCTACCTCGGCGACGACCCGGTCGAGCCGCCGTTCCTCTGCCTCCTCGCGAGCGGAGGGCACACCCTCCTCCTCGCAGTCCGCGAGCGCGGGAGGTCGGCGCGGCTCGGGACGACGCTCGACGACGCGGCCGGGGAGGCGTTCGACAAGGGCGCCCGGCTGCTCGGCCTCGGCTACCCCGGCGGCGCGGCCATCGACCGCGAGGCGGCGAACGGCGACCCGGAGGCCTTCTCGTTCCCGGTCGCGCGCGTGGCCGGGCTCGACTTCTCGTTCTCCGGCGTCAAGACCGCGCTCCTCTACGCCGTTCGTGATCTTCCGGAGGGCGAGCTCGCCGCTCGCCGGGCCGATCTCGCCGCCTCGTACCAGCGGGCGATCGTGCGGGCCCTCGTCCGCCGCCTCGAGGAGGCGTCGGACGCCGCCGGCCTCGACCGGATCGCGGTCGTGGGCGGCGTCGCCGCGAACTCGGAGCTCCGGGCGACCCTCCCGGGGGCGCGCTTCGCGCCTCTCCCGCTCTGCACGGACAACGCGGCGATGATCGCCTCGGCCGCACGCTACTGCGAGCCCCGTCCCTACCCCAGCTACCTTGGGCTCGATGCGTACGCCTCGATCACGTAGCCGGGCGGGGCTCGCGGCTCTCGCGACGGCTGCGCTCGTCGTGCTCGGCGCGTCTGGCGCGAGCGCGCAGTGGCCCTCGTCTGCCGCCATCGACGAGGCCGGCTGGCAGGGCGTGCTCGGCGCGCGGCCGACCGTCTCCTCGGCGCAGCGCTTCGTGGTCCTCCTCCGCTCGCCGTCGCTCGCGGCGCGCGTGCGCGCGGCGGGCGGGCTCGCGACGGAGGAGCGGATGCGCTCCTGGACGGACACGATCGTCCGCGAGCAGGAGCTGTTCCTCGCGCGCCTGGCCGCGTCCGGCGCGCGCATGAACGTCGAGTACCGCTACGCACGCGTCGTCAACGGGTTCTCCGCCCGCCTCGACGCGACCGCCCTCGAGCTCCTCGAGCGCGACCGCGAGGTCTCGGGCGTGTACCCCGTGCGCATCGCGTACCCGGCACAGAGCGGGGGCCGGGGCGGCGTGCTCCCGACCTCTCTCGCAGACCTCGAGGTCGCGGGGCTCGACGGTCGGGGCGTGGTGGTCGCGCTGCTCGACACCGGTATCGACCCGTCGCATCCCTACCTCCGCGGGAGCATCCTCCCCGGCGCCGACGTGATCAGCCCGGGGAGCGGCGGGATCGCCCAGCAGCACCCGACGATCCCCGGCCGGCCCGAGCGCCACGGAACCGAGCTCGCGGGGATCGTCACCGGCTCCGACGGCCCCGGCGGCCTGCACGGCGTCGCGCCCGCGTCGCTCGTGCGCCCGGTCCGGGTCGCGGGCTGGCAGCCGAACGCCGAGGGCGGGTACAGCGTCTACTCGCGCACCGACCAGATCCTGGCGGGCCTCGAGGTGGCCGTCGACCCGAACGCGGACGGTGACACGCTCGACGCCGCGCGCGTCGCGCTCGTCGGCGTCGTCGAGCCGTACGCGGCCTTCTCCGGTGGGCCGCTCGGGAGGGCGATCGCCGGAGCTGCGGCGCTCGACATGCTCACGATCGTCCCTGCGGGGAACGACGGTCGCGCCGGCCCCGCCTACGGCAGCGTGGCCGGCCCGGGGGCCGCGCCGGACGCCGTCACGGTCGCCGCGGCCGACGGACGCCTCGCCGTGCCGACCGTGCGCGTGCACGTGCGGGCCGGGCTCGACGTCCTCTACGAGGGCGTCGTCCCGCTCGGCGGCGCGCCCGCCGGGACGGTCTCGGCGCCGGCGATCTTCGTGAAGCGCACGGCGACGGCGAAGGGCATCCCGGGCCTCTTCACGCCGGCGGGCACGAGCACTGTCGCGGGCCGGGCCGTCCTGCTCCCGCGCGCGGCGCTCTCCGGAGACTCCGTCGAGGACGCGACCTCCGCGGGTGCGCTGGCCGTGCTCGTGGACGGGCCGCTCCCCGCCGGCGCGTTCAGCCTCGACGTCCCGCCGGGCGTCCCCGTCGTCGGCCTGCCGACGGGGGTCGCCGGCGAGATCCGGGCGGTCCTCGACGCCGGGATCCCGGTGACCGTCTCCGTCGGCGACGTCGAGCTCGCCGAGCGCGGGGAGCCGGGGTCGATCGCGGCGTTCTCGTCCCGCGGCCTCGTCTTCGACGGGGCGCTCAAGCCCGACGTCGCCGCGCCGGGCGTGTCCGTGCCAACCTCGGAGCCCGGGCGGGGCGACGACGGCGACGTCCGGTTCGGGACGATCAGCGGGACGAGCGCGGCCGCGGCGGTCACCGCCGGAGTCGCGGCGCTCCTCGCGCAGGGCCGGCCGGCGCTCACCGCCGCAGGCCTGCACGGCCTCCTCGTCGGCTCCGCGAAGCGCTCCGACCTCGACCCGGCCTCCTCCGGAGCCGGCCTCGTCGACCTGCGCACCGCGATCCAGCAGGAGGTGTACGCCGAGCCCGCGGTGCTGTCGTTCGGCACCGCCGGCGGGTCGTCCGAGATCGAGCGCAGCCTGCGGATCCGCAACGTCTCGACCCGCTCGGTCGTCGTCACCGTCGGGCAGGCAACGCTCGCGCCGAAGGGCGTCGAGGTCACGATCGACCCGGCCAGCGTGCGGCTGCGTCCCGGCGGGAGCGCGCTCGTCGCGATCCTCGCCGACACGCGCGACCTCTCGTCCGAGGCCGGCATCGCGACCGGGGAGATCGTCCTCCGGGCGCCGGGAGCGCCCGAGGTGCACGTGCCGTGGGCGGTCGCGGTGCCGCCCGCCGCCGACCTCCTCTCGCGGCTGTCCGTGAAGCAGCCCCGCTCGCGGGTCTCGGACGAGTCGCCCGCGATCCTCACCCTCGTCGCCGGGGCGGTGAGCGCCGCGGCCGATCCGCAGGTGCGGGCGGTCGGCGAGCTCGAGATCGAGCTCTGGCGAGGGCCCCAGCGGCTGGGAGTGCTCGCCCGGCGCAGGGAGCTCCTCCCCGGGCGCTACACGTTCGCGCTCACCGGCAGGTCGCCGGACGGGTCGCGCCTGCGGCGCGGCGAGTACACGCTGCGCGTCGTCGCGACGCCGGCGGACGGCACGCCGAAGCAGTCCGAGAAGGTCGCCTATCGCATCCGCTGAGCCTCCCCAGGCGCCTGCGGCCCGCGTCCTCCGGCCCCTCCTATACTCGCGGGCGTCTAGACGAGGAGGCGAACTCGCATGTCAGCTACCGGCGCCGAATCCCACCTCAGGGAGAACCCGTTCGAGCTCGCGCAGTCGCAGCTCCACCGGGTCGGTGAGATCTTCGCGCTCGACCCGAACCTGATCCGGGTGCTCTCGCAGTGCAAGAAGGCCGTCGAGGTCTCGATCCCGGTCTCGCTGGACGACGGCTCGATCGGCGTCTTCAAGGGCTTCCGCGTGACTCACAACATCGCGCGCGGCCCCTCGAAGGGCGGCATCCGCTACCACCCCGACGTCACGCTCGACGAGGTGAAGGCGCTCGCCATGTGGATGACGTGGAAGTGCGCCCTCATGGGGCTCCCGTTCGGCGGTGCGAAGGGGGGCGTCGTGTGCGACCCGAAGTCGCTCTCGCAGGGCGAGCTCGAGCGGCTCACCCGCCGCTACACGAGCGAGATCATCAACGACATCGGGCCAGAGCGGGACATCCCGGCCCCGGACGTCGGGACGGACGGCCGCGTGATGGCGTGGATCTTCGACACCTTCTCGATGAACAAGGGGCACTCCGTGCTCGGCGTCGTCACCGGCAAGCCTCTCTCGGTGGGCGGGTCGCTCGGCCGGGAGGAGGCGACCGCGCGCGGGTCGCTCTACTGCATCCAGTCCCTCGCGGGCAAGCACGGCCGGCGGTTCGGCGACTACGCGGTCGTGATCCAGGGATTCGGCAACGTGGGGTCGAACCTCGCCCGGCTCCTGCACGCCGAGGGAGCGAAGGTCGTGGCTGTGTCGGACTCCCGCGGCGGCGCGTACAACCCGGACGGGATCGACGTCCCCGCGGCCGTCGCGCACAAGGGCGAGCACGGCACGGTGGTCGGGCTCGCGAACGCGGAGGTCGTGACGAACGAGGAGCTCGTCGAGCTCCCCTGCGACATCCTCGCCCCGTGCGCGCTCGAGCAGGTGATCACCGAGCACAACGCCGACCGGGTGAAGGCGAGCGTCATCTGCGAGGGCGCGAACGGGCCGGTGACGCCGGCGGCGGACGCGATCCTCGAGGACAAGGGCATCCTCGTCCTCCCGGACGTCCTCGCGAACGCGGGCGGGGTCGTCGTCTCGTACTTCGAGTGGGTGCAAGGGCTCCAGGAGTACTTCTGGCGCGAGGACGAGGTCAACGCGAAGCTCCACGACATCGTCGCGCGCGCCTTCGAGGAGGCGTGGCACACGTGCGAGACCTACGACACGAGCTTGCGCATGGCGTCGTACGGGCTCGCGGTGCAGCGCGTCGCCGAGGCCACGACGACGCGGGGGCTGTACCCGTAACGGTCGTCAGGCTGTACCGGGCCGCCGACTGCGGCCTCTGCGAGCGTGCGTTCGAGGCCGCGCTCGCCGTCCGGGGCGAGCTCGCGTTCGAGCTCGAGGTCGTGGACATCGACGGCGATCCCGAGCTCGAGGCCCGCTACCGCGTCCTGATCCCGGTCGTCGAGATCGACGGGGAGCAGGCGTTCACCTACTTCGTCGACGCGGACGAGTTGCGGAGCCGCATCGCGACACGGGTCTGACGGTTCTCCCGCGGCCGCCGGAGAGCCGCTGGCAGAATCGTGACACTTTGTCACGAACTGCGGAACGGGGGAGACCGTGAACGAGCGCCTGACCGTCGGTGTCGCCGCGCGCCTGAGCCGGTACCTGCAGGTGCTCGCGCAGGCGAAGAAGATGGGCAAGGAGCGCATCTCCTCGCAGGAGATCGCCGAGTACACGAACATCAACGCGACGCAGATCCGACGGGACCTCTCGGCGTTCGGGAAATTCGGCAAGCGCGGCGTCGGCTACCGCACCGACGCGCTCCTCGAGGAGATTCGCCAGATCCTCCGCACGCAGGGCCAGCACAACATCGCCCTCGTCGGCGCGGGCCGCCTCGGCAGCGCGATCACGAGCTCGCCGATCTTCGCCGAGCACGGGATCACGATCGCGGCCGTGTTCGACAACGACCCCGAGAAGGTGGGTCAGCGGATCGGCGACATGGTCGTGAGCTCGATGGACGACATGGAGGCGATCTGCCGCGACCGGAACATCATCGTGGGCGTGATTGCGGTGCCCGCCGAGACCGCGCAGGACGCCGCCGACGCGCTCATCGCCGCGGGCGTGAAGATCATCTTCAACTACTCGGAGGCGCTGCTCGACGTCCCCCCGGACGTGAACGTGCACACGTCGAACCCGGCCGTCGACCTCCTGTACGCGCTCTACTTCCACCTCGCCTGACGGAGCGGGTTGCACGTCGCCTGACCGAGCGGGCCGCGCGCCCCGACGGGAAGGCCGCGGCCTGCGGGGCGGCGGGCGACGCTTGTTGCAAGTTGTAACTTGCTGCTCGAGATTGGCGTCGGTGAGCGATGTGAGGCGACGCGAGCCCTCCCCGGATGGCCGTCGGAGACAAGTGACAACTTGTAACTTGCGCGCGATCCGTTGCACGTGGCAGCCGGCCGCTTCGGTACGCCGGCGCACGCAGTCGCGCGATCGCGCAGGATCGACCTCGTGAGGATCCTGATCTGGCACGGGTACCTCCTCGGAGGCACGGGCTCGAACGTCTACACGCGCCAGCTCGCGCGCGAGTGGGCCCGGGAGGGGCACGACGTCACCGTCCTCTGCCAGGAGCCGCACCCGGAGCGGTACGACCTCGGCGGCGCGGAGGTCGTCCGGCCCGACGTCCGGGGACTGCTCCCCGTCTTCGTCCTCGACCGCTACGAGGGGTACCGGGTCGAGCTCCTGCAGGACTGCGCGCGCGCCGATCTCGACGCGTGGGTCGAGGCGAACGCGGCTGCGGTTCGCGGGCTGCTCCCGGCCGACTTCGTCCTCTGCAACCACGTGCTGCTCGGCGGCGCCGTCGGCGCGGCGAGCGGGGCGCCGTTCGCGGTCAAGGCGCACGGCTCCGAGCTCGAGTACTCGATGCGCGGGCGGCCGGAGCTCGAGGCGTGGGGGAGGGAGGTGCTCGCCGCGGCGAGCGCGGTGTTCGTGGGCTCGGCGCACATCCGCGAGGTGCTCGAGGAGGTGTGCGGCCACGTCGAGCGGGTGCACGAGGTGCCGCCGGGCGTCGACGTGGAGGAGTGGCGCCCGCGCCCCCGGGACGAGGCGCTCGCGGGGTTGCTCGCGGAGGCACGGCGCGATCCCTCCAACCCCGGCAACGCGAACGAGCGGCTGCCCGACGAGGGCAACGCCGAGCGGCTCGCCGCGTTCCTGGCCGGCGGCGCTCCGACGGTCGTCTACTTCGGGAAGCTCCTCGAGAACAAGGGCGTGCACGTCCTGCTGGAGGCGCTGCGTGGTGTCGACGCCCGGGCGGTCGTGGTCGGGTTCGGGGACTACCGCTCCGAGCTCGAGCGGATGGCGGACCCGGAGCGCACGCTCTTCACCGGGCCGTTCGAGCACCGCCACCTCGTCCACCTGCTCGCGCTCGCGGACGTGTGCGTCGTCCCCTCGATCTTCCCCGAGGCGTTCGGGATGGTCGCAGCGGAGGCCGCCGCCGCGGGCTGCCCTCCTCTCGTCGCCCGCCACTCCGGCCTCGCCGAGGTCGCCGAGGGGCTCGAGGAGGAGTACCCGCCCGACCTCCGCCATCTCGCCGCGTTCGCCACCGGGGACGCCGGGGAGCTCCGCGCGAAGCTCGTCGAGCTGACGTCGCTTGCACCCGAGCGCCGTGCGGAGATCTCCGCGGCGGCGCGCCGTGCGGCGGTCACGAGGTGGAGCTGGAAGAGCGTCGCCGACCGGCTGCTCGCCCTCGGTGTCTGACACCGACAGCCCGCAAACCCGCATGGTTACGTGACCCGGTGTCAGACACCGCGCTCAACGCTTCAACTACTGTAGTGGCCCGATGGGCGACGAGCAGCGCATCTCCGCCGACGAGCTGATCACCAGGGCACGCGAGCAGTTCGAGTCCGCGACGGACTTCACCGTCGCCGTCGAGGAGGAGTTCGCGCTCCTCGATCCCGAGACGCTCGACCTCACGAACCGCTTCGAGGAGGTGCAGTCCGCATCCGTCGGGACACCGCTCGAGGAGCACCTCGTCGGCGAGCTCATCGCCTCCGAGGTCGAGATCCGGACAGGCCGGCAGAGCTCGTTCGCGGACGTGCCCGCAGTGCTCGCCGAGCGCCGCGCGCAGCTCCGGTCGCTCGTCGAGCCGCTCGGCATCCTCCTCGGCGGCACGGCCACCCACCCGTGGGCGGACTGGAAGAAGCAGCGGATCATCGACACGCCGCACTACCGCCGGAACGACGAGCTGCTCCGCTACGTCGTCTGGCGCAACAACACGTTCGGCCTGCACGTGCACGTCGCCATCCGCGGGGCGGACCGCGCGATCGCGGTGACGGCGGCGATGCGCAACTTCCTCCCCGAGCTCCTCGCGCTCTCGGCCAGCTCGCCGTTCGTCGAGAACGTGAACACCGGCCTCCACTCGGCGCGGACGCAGATCTTCACCCGCTTCTTCCCTCGCTGCGGCGTGCCGGACGCGTTCTCGTCCTGGGCCGAGTTCGAGGGCTTCGTGCGCTTCCTCTACGACACGGGCTCGGTGACCGAGCACACGCAGCTGTGGTGGAGCGTCCGCCCGCATCTCGCGTTCCCCACGGTCGAGATCCGCATCTGCGACGGGCAGCCGGAGGTCGCCGAGGCGCAGGCCCTCGCCGCGCTCGCCGCGTCCCTCGTCGCGCGAGTCGCCCGCGCCTACGACGACGGCGAGCCCGTCGAGCCGCTCCCACACCGCCTCATCGAGGAGAACTTCTGGCGCGCGATCCGGTGGGGGCTACCGGGCGACATGCTCGACTTCGACCGCGGCGGGCCGATCCCGACGCGTCAGCGGATCGAGGAGCTGATCGAGTGGGTGCTGCCCGCAGCCGAGGAGATCGGCGCCGCTGCGTACCTCACGGTGCCGGAGCGGAACGCGGCCGAGCGCCAGATCGAGCGCTTCGAGGAGGGCGCCTCACTCGAGGAGATCTACGCCGAGCAGGTTCGCGCGACGGAGACGATCGGTGGCTGACGAGCAGCCGCCCATGCCGTCGGAGGAGGAGCTTCGTGACGCCCTCGACCGGATCGGCGTCGGCGACGTCCTGCTGAGCGCCGCCACCACGATCGCGTCGCTCGGCTTCCGCCGCGTGACCGAGGAGGCGCGCGACCTCGCGCAAGCGCGGCTCGCGATCGAGGCCCTTCGCGCGCTCGAGCCGGTGCTCCGCGAGGGCGGGGTGGACGCCGAGGTCCTTCGCGACCTCGAGCAGGCCCGCGCGAATCTCCAGCTTGCGTACGCGAAGGCCGTCTCCGACGCCTCTCGAGGCGAGACAACCGCGTAGCTCTGTCCGAAAGGGACACTTGGCACGGAGCGGGGGTACACTTACCCTGTGGTCGTGCGTGTAGGCGTCAAGGAGTTCCGGGAGAACCTCGCGAGCTACCTCGACCGGGTCGAGGCAGGGGAGGAGATCGTCGTCACCGATCGAGGGAACGCGAAGGCGCGGCTCGTCCCGGCCGGCATTCACGCGACGCTCGCGCGCCTGGCGGCCGAGGGGGCGGCCACGCTTCCGAAGAGATCCAAGCGGCGCACGCTTCCGCCCCCTATTCCTGTCGAGGGGAGCCCGGTCACCGACATCATCCTCCGCGACCGCGGCGTCGAGCCTTGACGACGTACTTCGATGCGTCCGCGCTGACGAAGCTCTTCCTCGCCGAGCCAGGCTGGCATCGTGCACGGGGGCTGTGGGAGTCCAGCACGGTGCTGGTGACCTCGTGGATCGCGCTGCCGGAGGTGCGCTCGGCGCTCGAGCGAGCTCGCAGAGAGCGCCGGATCGGCGACAGACGACTCGCAAAGGCCGTGTCCGAGCTGGAAGAGGTGTGGAGCGACGTCGTCGCGTTGCTCGTCGACGGCTCGGTGGCCACGAGAGCCTCGTCGCTCGCCGGCAGGTACGCGCTGCGCGGCCAGGACGCCATTCACCTCGCGTCGGCGCTCCGACTCGGCGACGACGAGCTCCTGCTCGCGACCTGGGACGGGCGGCTGCGGCAGGCCGCGCTCGACGAGGGTCTCGCCGTCACTCCCGCCTAGCACCCCACTTCCGAAGCCTGCACCTCGGGCGAGCGGCCGGCTTGTGATACATAATCCGCCGCGCCGGGGGGACTCGGCGCTCACTTTGTAACGGGCGGAAGACCGGAGGATCATGGACTTCTTCGTTGACCACGCCGTCGGGTTCGCGCTCGCGTGCGCGGCCGTGGCGGTTATCTACGGGCTCTACCTGACCTGGTGGCTGCTCAAGCAGCCGGCCGGCAACGAGCGGATGCGGGAGATCTCGGGCGCCGTGCAGGAGGGCGCCGCGGCGTACCTCCGCAAGCAGTACACGACCATCGCGGTCGTCGCGGTCGTGCCGTTCCTGCTGCTCGGCTTCTACGACAAGCTCGGCTGGGGCGCCGCGTTCGGCTTCCTCATCGGGGCGCTCTTCTCGGCGGCTGCCGGCTTCATCGGCATGAACGTGGCGGTGCGCTCGAACGCCCGCACCGCCGAGGCTGCCCGCGAGGGCCTGCAGCCGGCGTTCAAGGTCGCGTTCCGCGCGGGCTCGGTGACCGGGCTCCTCGTCGTCGGGCTCGGCCTGCTCGGCGTCGCCGGGTACTACGGGTTCCTGACGGGCGTGCTCGACCACTCGCCACGGTCCGCGGTGGACGACCTCGTCGGCCTGGCGTTCGGCGGCTCGCTCATCTCCGTCTTCGCGCGACTGGGCGGCGGCATCTACACGAAGGCGGCGGACGTCGGCGCCGACCTCGTGGGCAAGATCGAGGCGGGCATCCCCGAGGACGACCCCCGGAACCCGGCCGTGATCGCCGACAACGTCGGCGACAACGTCGGCGATTGCGCTGGCATGGCGGCCGACCTGTTCGAGACGTACGCGGTCACCGCGGTCGCCGTGATGCTCCTCGGGATCAGGTTCGAGGGCACCGAGCTCTGGCTGTACCCGCTGGCGCTCGGCGGCATCTCGATCCTCGCCTCGGTGATCGGGACGTTCTTCACCCGCGTCGGCAGCGGCCAGAACGCGATCATCAACGCGCTCTACCGCAGCGTCATCATCGCGACCGTGCTCGCCGCCCTCGGGTTCATCCCCGTGACGCAGGCGTACGACGGCGGCGAGTTCTCGTTCTGGGAGCTCTACGGCCCGGCCCTCATCGGCCTGGCGGTGACCTTCCTGCTCGTCGCGATCACGGAGTACTACACCGGGACGCGCTGGCACCCGGTGAAGCTGATCGCCCGCGCCTCCCAGACGGGGCACGCGACGAACATCATCTCGGGCCTCGCCGTCAGCATGCAGGCGACGGCGCTGCCGGTCATCGTCATCGCCTCGGGCGTCGTCGGCGCGTACTACGCGGCCGGCGAGAACCTCTACGGGATCGGCGTCGCGGTCATGGCGCAGCTCTCGATGGCGGGCCTCATCGTCGCGCTCGACGCGTACGGCCCGGTCACGGACAACGCGGGCGGCATCGCGGAGATGGCCGACCTCCCCGAGTCGGTCCGCGGGATCACCGACCCGCTGGACGCGGTCGGGAACACCACCAAGGCGGTCACGAAGGGGTACGCGATCGGGTCGGCCGGGCTCGCCGCCCTCGTCCTCTTCGACGAGTACGTGCGCGGGCTCGAGGAGGACCTCGGCGTCCTCCAGTTCTCGCTCTCCAACCCGTGGGTCATCGCCGGGCTCTTCATCGGCGGCCTCATGCCGTTCCTGTTCGCGTCGCTCGCCATGCAGGCGGTCGGCCGCGTCGGCGGCCAGGTCGTCGAGGAGGTGCGCCGCCAGTTCCGGGAGAACCCGGGGATCATGGACTACACGGCGCGGCCCGACTACTCGAAGGCGATCGGCATCGTCACGGGCTCGGCGATCAAGGAGATGATGGCGCCGGCGCTCATCCCGGTGGTCATCCCGATCGCCGTCGGGATCATCAGCGCCGAGATGCTCGGCGGGCTCCTCATCGGGACGATCGTGACGGGCCTCTTCCTCGCGATCGCGATGACCTCGGGCGGCGGCGCCTGGGACAACGCGAAGAAGACGATCGAGGACGGCCTCTACGGCGGCAAGGGCTCCGAGGCCCACGCCGCGGCGGTCACGGGCGATACGGTCGGCGACCCGTACAAGGACACCGCGGGCCCGGCGATCAACCCGATGATCAAGATCGCGAACATCGTCGCGATCCTCATCATCCCGCTGATCATCTCGATCCACGGGTAGCACGCGCCGGGGATCCGGGCTTCCGAGAGGCGGCCTCCGGGCCGCCCCCTCGCGCTTGGGGGGGTCGACTCTCGGTTGCAGGCGTTTCGCAGGGTGAATAGGATGCGAGCCGCTTCAAGGGGCAGGCGCACTCTCGCCTCAACGTCGAAAGGGGAGAAGCACACATGAGATCCAGATTCCGTCACGGGCAGCGGGCGCACGCGCGAATGCTCGGTCTGGGAACCGTGGTCGCCGTCGGTGTCCTCGCCGTCGGCTCCGCGGTATCCGCGCAGACACAGGTGGGGCCGGACCGGACGGCGGTCGATCGCCCGCTTCCGGCAAGCGTTGCCGCGCTGAAGCTCGAGACGCCCGAGGCGTCGACCGCCTTCACGGCGGCCGACCTGCAGCCCGGTGTGCCCGCGAGCGGCCGAGTCATCGTCCGGCTCACCGCGGACTCCGGCGCCGATGCCTATGCGAAGGGCAAGAGCGAGGCGGCGGCGAAGGCAGCGGCGCAGGCGCAGCAGGATGCGTTCCTTTCTCGCGTCAAGAGCATCGACTCGGGCGCGAAGGTCGTCGGCCGCGTCCAGATGGTCATGAATGCCGTCTTCGTCGAGGTCGATGCCTCGAAGCTCGCCGAGATCGCCAAGGATCCGGCGGTCGCCCGCATCGCACCGGTCGGCAGCTACGAGAGAGACCTTGCAGAGACCGTTCCGTACATCGGCGCGAAGGCGGTGCAGGACGCCGGCGTGAAGGGGAAGGGCATCAAGGTCGCCGTCCTCGACAGCGGCATCGACTACACGCACGCCGCGCTCGGCGGCTCGGGGAACCCCGCGGACTACGCGGCGAACAACCCGAGCATCGTGGAGCCGGGCACGTTCCCGACCGCGAAGGTGAAGGGCGGGTACGACTTCACGGGCAGCGTCTGGCCGAACGGCCCCGAGGCTCCCGATCCCGACCCGCTCGACGACGGGCCGCAGGCCGGTCACGGCACGCACGTCGCGCACATCATCGGCGGCAAGGGCGGTGTCGCCCCCGCCGTCGACCTCTACGCGGTCAAGGTGTGCTCGTCCGTCTCCACGTCCTGCTCGGGCCTCGCGCTCATCCAGGGAATGGAGTTCACGGTCGACCCGGACGGCGACGGCAACTTCCGGGATCGCATGCACCTCATCAACATGTCGCTTGGCGCATCGTACGGGCAGCCCTTCGACGACGACCTCTCGCTGGCGGTGGAGAACGCGACGAAGGTCGGGATCCTCACGGTCGCGTCCGCGGGGAACAGCGCGGACAAGCCGTACGCGAACGGAACGCCGTCCGCGACGGACTCGGCCCTCTCGGTCGCACAGACCGCGGTGCCGAGCGCGTTCCTGCCGCTGATGCAGATCACCGCCCCCGCGAGCATCGCCGGACAGTTCCCGGCCGTGTTCCAGCCGTGGTCTGCGCCCCTGACGACCGCGATCGAGGCGCCGCTGCAGTACGGGAACGGCGCGGGTGGGAACCTCAACGGGTGCGCCGCGTTCCCTGCCGGTTCGCTCGCGGGGAAGATCGTCCTCGTCGATCGCGGCACCTGCTCGTTCTCGATCAAGATCGACAACATCGGTGACGGCGGCGGTCTCGTCGGGATCATCGGTCTCATCGCTCCCGGCGACCCGTTCGAGGGTGGTTTCGGCGGCGGTGACCCCGCGATTCCCGGCTACATGGTCAGCCAGGCGGTCTCGAATCGGCTGAAGAGCGGTCTCCCGAACACGGTCGTGAAGTTCGACCCGAACGTGGGCGTCCCGCTCAAGGGCAGCATGGTCGGCTCGTCCTCGCGAGGCCCGCAGCACGAGTCCACGCAGCGCATCAAGCCGGAGATCGGCGCGCCCGGCGCGTCGGTGTCGGCGATCGCAGGCTCGGGCACGGGCGAGGGGCCGTTCGGCGGCACCTCCGGGGCGGCTCCCATGGTGACCGGCTCGGCAGCGCTGCTGCTGGAGGGCTTCGGCGGCGTCAAGACGACGGCGAAGGGCACCGCCGCCGGCAAGGCGATCGGGCTCGGCTTGAAGCCGGTCGAGGTGAAGGCGCTGCTCATGAACAACGCCGACCCGAACATCATCTCGAACCCGCTGACGGGCTCACTCGCCGAGATCACGCGGATCGGCGGCGGGGAGGTTCGGGCGAACTGGGCACTCGATGCACCAGTCGCAGCGTGGGACGACAGTGCCCCGACGGGGGCGCTCGGCTTCGGCTTCGTGGACGTCACGGGCTCCGTGACGCTCAAGAAGACCGTGCGCATCCGGAACTACGACAACTCCAAGCGGACGTACAAGATCACTCCGGCGTTCCGCTTTGCGGACGACGTGTCGAACGGCGCGGTGTCCGTGAGCGCTCCCTCGAGCGTCGAGGTCATGCCCGGCAAGGGCCGCGACACGACCTTCGAGGTCTCGATCACGATCGACGGCTCGAAGCTGCGCGGGAACTTCATGAACTCGGGCAGCAACGGCGCGAACCCGGCTGCGCTCACGCTCAACGAGTACGACGGGTACCTGACGCTCGACGACGGGTCGGACAAGCTCACGATCCCGTGGCACGTCCTCCCGCGCAAGGCGGCGAAGGTCGTCCCGAGCACGACGAGCCTCGTCCCGGGGAGCTTCCCGCAGGTCATCGGGCTGAACAACCAGGGAGTGGGCACGGCGCAGAACGACGCGTATGCGCTCCTCGCCACGAGCCCGGACAAGCCGGCCGGTGTTCCCGGCGGGCAGGCGCCGATGCCGGATCTCCGCGCGGTCGGGATCAACACGTTCCCGGTGCCGGCGGGCTTCTGCTCGGCGAATCCGTCGTTCCTGTGGGCGTTCGCGATCAACACGTGGGAGCCGCAGCAGCACCTGCTGCCCGTCTCGCACCAGGTGATCCTCGACGTGAACCAGGACGGGACGGCCGACTACGTCGTGCTGAATCGTGACGCATCCGGCCCGACGACGATCACGGACGGCCGGCAGTTGGCATGGGTGCTCGACCTGAAGACGAACTTGCTCTCCGCGTTCTTCTACGCCGAGCACTCCATGAACACCGGGAACACCGTTCTCTACATCTGCGCCGAGCAGATCGGGATGGACGGCAGTGACCTGCTGGCGACGAACGTCGACATGGACGTCGTCGCCCAGGACGTCTACTACGGCGGTCCCGGCGACGAGGTCACCGGTCTCACCGTCACGCCGCTCGGCGAGCGGTTCTACGGCGTGCCGAGCGATGTCGGTGGCAACACCAACGACCCGAACGCGCTCGAGGTGTACGACTTCGGAGCCTTCCCGGGGAACACCCCCGAGAAGGGCCTGATGCTCGTCACGAACGGCGACCGCGGGTCCGGCGCCCGCGGCGGCGCGACCAAGGACACCGAAGCACTGCTGTTCCTGGCGCCGTAACGCACGACCGGCGCACGACCGCGAGGGGCCGGTACACGCCGGCCCCTCGTCTTCTCCGATCAGGGAAGACCGAAGCGGTAGTGCGAGACCTGCCACTCGCTCCCGCCCCGTGTGCCGAACAGCTCGGCGCACGCGATGAAGAAGAGGCGCCAGTTCGCGAGCCACTGCGCCTCGCGGCCCGGCCCGTACGTCTCCGCGAGGACGGGCAGCACCCGCTCGCGGTTCTCGTCGAGCCGTGCGAGCCAGGCCTCCAGCGTCCGCTGGTAGTGCGTGCCGTCCACGACCCAGTCGGCCTCGAGCTCGAGCGACCCGCGCGCCAGCCCGGGGAGCAGGTCATGGGACGGCATCGTCCCGCCGGTGAAAAACGTGCGAGCCATCCAGGAGTCGGTGAAGGGGTACGCGTACGAGCGGTGTGAGAAGACGTGCGCGAAGAGCTTCCCGTCCGGCTCGAGCCAGCCGGCGATCCGGCGGAAGAGCGCCCCGTAGTTGCGGACGTGCTCGAGCATCTCCACGGAGACGACTCGGTCGAATCGCCGCCCGGGGTCGAACTCGTTCGCATCCGCCGTCACGACCTCGACGTTCGGGATGCCGCGCGCCTCGACGAACGTCCGCTGCGTCCGCGAGTTCGAGACGGCCAGCACGCGGCAGCGCGGGTAGTGCTCTGCGATCCAGGACGTGAGCGATCCCCAGCCGCAGCCGAGGTCGAGGATCTCCATCCCGTCCTCGATCCCGGCGCGCTCGCAGGTCAGCGACAGCATCGCCCCCTCCGCAGTGCGGAGGTCTCGGACGCCCTCCGGCCACAGGCAGCACGAGTACTTGAGCCGCGGGCCGAGGACGAGCTCGAAGAAGCGCGAGTCCACCTCGTAGTGCTGCTCGTTCGCGAGCTCGACCGACCTCGCGATCGGCGAGCGGTGGAGCTCGTCCACGAACGCCCGCCGTTCCTCGGGCCGGCGACGGTGCTCGGCGGCGAGGCGGTTCCGGATGCTCGCCCTCGCTGCCAGGCGCAGGGCGAGGTCGGGGGCGTGTCGGATGAGCGCGTCGCGCACCGGGAGCGGCCTCGAATCATCTCGGGCTCGCCGAGCCTAGCTCGCGCGCTCTCCGCCGGAGAGCGTCGTCCTGCGACGCGCGCGGTGCGAGGCGCTCGTCGTCGCGTTCCCCGAGGGCGCGTCCGAGGAGTAGGCTGACGCGCCGTGAGGGCGGTCGTCATCGGATGCGGACGCGTCGGCTCCGCCGTCGCCAAGGACCTCGTCGCCGAGGGCTGGGACGTGACCGCGATCGACGAGGACGAGGACGCGCACATGCGGCTCGGCCCCGACTGGCCCGGGGGCTTCGTCCTCGGCCACGGGATGGACACGACGGTCCTGGAGGAAGCCGGCATCGCCCATGCGGACGCGGCGGTCGTCGCGACGAACGGGGACAACACGAACCTCGTCATCGCCCAGGTCGTGCAGCGCCGCTACGAGGTCGGCACGGTCGTCGTCCGCGTGCTCGACCCGGCGCGCGCGAAGTTCTACGCGGCGCGCGGCCTGAACATCGTCTGCCCGACGCAGACGGCGATCTCCGAGCTCCTCGCCGCGGTGCGCGTGTCGCGCCGCGCGCGGACCGAGGCTCTCTGATGCACGCGCTCATCGCCGGAGGCGGGAAGGTCGGCTCCAACGTCGCGCGCTCGCTCCTCGACCTCGGGCACGAGATCACGATCATCGAGCAGCGCTACGACCGCTTCGTCCGGCTCGAGGAGGAGTTCGGCCCGACCGTGATCCGCGGCGACGCCACCGAGATCAGCGTGCTCGAGCGCGCCGGGATCGCCCGGCCGCCCGAGCTCCTCCTCGCGGTGACCGGGGACGACGAGGACAACCTCGTGATCTCGCAGATCGCGAAGGAGGGCTACGGCGTCCGGAAGGCGATCGCGCGCGTGAACGACCCGCGCAACCAGCAGCACTTCGACCTCCTCGGCATCACGCAGACGATCTGCGCGACCACGAGCGTCCTCGGCCTCGTCGAGCACGAGGTTCCCGAGCACGGGCTCGTTCCGCTGCTCGAGCTCCGCAAGGAGGGCCTCGTCGTCGCAGAGGTGCAGGTCGAGGGCGGCTCGCCGGTCGCCGGCAAGCGCGCGGGCGGGATTCGCCTTCCCGAGGGCTCGCGCCTGATCTCCGTGTTCCGGCAGGGCCGCACCGAGCTCGTGGAGGGCTCGACGGTGCTGCGACCCGGCGACCAGGTGCTCGCGGTCGTCGCGAAGGGCTCGGAGCCCGAGCTGCGCCGCGCGCTCCTCGGAGCGCCTTCCTAAGCGGCTACACCCGCCAGTAGTGCCGCGTGAGCAGCACGACGGCGGGGACGATCTCGAGCCGGCCCGCCCACATGAGGACGATCATCGTGACCTTGGAGACGTCGCCGATCGGCGCGTACGAGCCCATCGGGCCGGTGATCCCGAAGGACGGGCCGACGTTGCCGATCGCGCTCGCGGAGATGAGCAGCGAGTCCATCATCGGCAGCGTGAGGTCGATGAAGGCCGTCTCGATGGCGATGACCGCCGCGCCGAGCACCCAGAGCCCGAGGTAGAGGAGGATGAACGAGGTGATCGCACGAAGGGTTCGCTCGTCCACGGGCGAGCGGTTGAGCCGGATCGGCATGACCACCTCGGGGCTCACGGTCTGGTCGAGCTCGCGCCGCAGCACCTTTCCGAGGAGCAGGTGGCGGACGACCTTGATGCCGCCTCCCGTCGAGCCGGCCGACCCGCCGACGAACATCAGGGCGAAGAGCGTCAGGAGGAGGAGGACGGGCCACACGGCCCAGTCGGCGTTCGCGTAGCCCGTCGTCGTCATGACCGAGGCGACCTGGAAGAGCCCGAGGCGGAACGCCTCCTCGCCCTCCGCGATGCCGTAGCTCCAGAGCATGACGACGAGCGCCGAGCCGGCGGCCGCGAGCAACGCCAGGTAGAGGCGGAGCTCCTCGTCGCGCACCAGGGGGCCCGGGTGACGACGGAGGAGCGCGCGGTACATGAGCGCGAAGTTCGTCCCGGCGATCACCATGAAGATGACGATCACCCACTGCGACACCGCCGAGAAGGCCTCGATCGATCGCGCCTCGGTCGAGAACCCACCGGTCGGCATCGTCGTGAAGGCGTGGGCGACCGCCTGGTAGGGAGTCATCGCGTCGTCGACCCCGGCCCAGCCGAGCGTGGCGAGGGTCAGCGCCTCGAGGCCCGTGAGCGCGACGTACAGCACCCAGAGCCGCTGCGCCGTGGACCGGATTCGCTCGGAGAGCTGCGCGATCTCCGGCCCCGGGAGCTCCGACTCCATGAGCTGGCGCCCGCCGACGCGCAGCCTCGGCAGCACGGCGATCGCGAGCACGATGATCCCCATCCCGCCGAGCCACTGCGTGAACTGGCGCCACATGGCGATCGACTTCGAGAGGTCGTCGAAGTCGGTGACCACGGTCGCGCCGGTCGTGGTGAAGCCGGACATCCCCTCGAAGTACGCGTCGACGGGATGGCCGAGCTGGGAGCCGCCGTCGACGAGGTAGGGGGTCGCTGCGAAGGCCGCGGCGAACAGCCACGTGAGCGCGACGACGAGGTAGCCCTCCCGGACGCCGACTCGGCCGGCGGAGCCGGCTGTCGCCCGCTCGACGAGCAGCCCGAGCCCGCTCGCCAGCACCCCCGCGACGACGAACGGCAGGGGCGTCTCGCCGTACCAGAGCGCGACCGCGATCGGGAAGAGCGCGGCGAGGCCGAGGTACTTCGCGAGCGTCCCGACGAGGTTGAGCGTCGCGAGGACGTCGATCGCAGTTCGACGGGGACGACCGATCCGCGCGGCGGTCTCCTTCAACGCGCTCCTACAGGGCCTCGACGACCCATGGTGCGTTCGCGGCCTCGGTGAAGATGATCACGCGGTCGCCGGCCTGGAGGACGTCGTCACCGTGCGGGAAGATCGCCTGGCCGTCACGGACGATCGCTCCGATGAGCGCGCCGTGCACGGGCATGTCCCGGAAGGTCGAGCCGATGTAGCGGCTCGACTCCCTCGTCGTGACGTCGAGGACCTCGTAGCGGTTCCCTTCGAGCATCGCCACCTGCTGCATGCGAGGATCGTGGGCGAAGCGGACGATCTCCTCCGCCGTCACCGCCCGCGGGTTGACGGACACGTCGATGCCGGCCTGGTCGAACGCCGGGACGGAGATCCCCTCGTGGGCGATGGCGATCGTGAAGGAGATCCCGTGGACGCGGGTGAGGCTCGACGCGTAGAGGTTCTTCGCGTCGTCGCGCATCGCGAAGATGCCGGCCTGCGCCTGCCCGATGCGCTCCCGCTCGATGAAGTCGGGGTCGAATCCCGTCGCGTTGAAGACGCGGACTCCGGGGAAGGCCTCGGCGGCCCGGCGCGCCCGCTCGCGGTCCGCCTCGATCAGCCGAACGTTGATCCCCTGGTCGAGCAGCACCCGAGCGATGGCGGACCCGACGCGCCCGGCGCCGTAGACGACCACGTCCCGCACGGTGCCGCCCTGGGGCCACAGGAGAGAGCTCCATGCCTTCGTGGCTGTGGGGGAGCCGATGACGACGATCCGGTCGCCCTCGTGAATCACGTCGTCGCCGCGCGGGAGGATCGTCTCCTCCCCGTGGATGATCGCCGCGACCTTGGAGTCGGCGGGGATCTTGGCATGCCGCAACGGCACTCCGACCACGTCGCGTGACGCGTCCTCGTCGATGTCGAACTCGCCGACCTGGACCTGGCCCGCAGCGAAGACATCCGTCTGTCGCGCGGCCGGGACGCCGAGGATGCGGCTGATCGCGTACGCCGTCTCGAGCTCGGAGGAGACGACGAAGTCGACGTCGAGCTGCCCTTCGCGCCAGAGGTCCACGTACTCGACGCTGGAGGTCCTGATGACCGTGGTCACGCCCTCCGCCTCCCGCCGCGCGAACATGCCCGCGACGAGGTTGACCTCGTCGCGCGACGTGCACGCGATCACGAGGTCGGCGTGGGCGATCCCGGCCGCCGAGAGGTCCTTGCGGCTCGTCCCGTCCCCGGTGAAGACGGCGACGTCGAAGCGGCTCGCGAGCGCCTGGAGGCGCGAGCCCTCGGTGTCGAGCACCGCGAGCTCGTGCTCCTCGTGGAGAGCCTCGACGATCGTCGATCCGACCTGGCCCGCGCCGATCACGAAGACACGCACGACCGGGTAGCGTACTCCGAAGGCGGGCGGACGCAGTTCGGCTACCTTGGCTGCATGCGGCGCGTCGTCGGGGGTGGGGTGCTCGTCGCGGCCACGGTCCTCGCGGCCGTCGCCGGCTCGGCGTCCGCGCGCGAGAGCGCCTTCGTGCGGAAGGCCGTCGCCAGGGGCTTCGACCAGCCGGTGCAGGTGACCGCGCCCCGGAACGAGCCGAGGCGCCTGTACGTCGTCGAGCAGCCGGGGACGATCCGCGTGATCGAGCGCGGGAAGGTCCGGAGCGGGGTCTTCCTCGACGTCCGCTCCCGGATCACGGCCGGCGGAGAGCAGGGGCTCCTCGGGCTCGCCTTCGACCCGGCATACGGCCAGAACCGCTTCGTCTACGTCAACTACACGGACACGGGGGGCGACACGCGAGTCGTCCGCTACCGGACGAACGGGCAGCGCGTGCTGCCGGGGACCGCGCGCCTGCTGCTCCGGATCGCACAGCCCTACGGCAACCACAACGGGGGCGGGCTCGCCTTCGGGCCGGACGGATACCTGTACGTGGGAACCGGCGACGGCGGCGCGGGCGGCGACCCGGAGAACCGCGCCCAGGACCCGGGCTCGCTCCTGGGGAAGATGCTGCGCCTCGACGTGCGCCGCCCCGGCTCCGCGCCCGAGATCGTCGGCCTCGGGCTGCGCAACCCGTGGCGCTACTCCTTCGACCGCCTCACCGGCGATCTCTACATCGGGGACGTCGGGCAGAACGAGGTCGAGGAGATCGACTTCACCCCCCGCGAGAGCCCGGGCCTCGAGAACTACGGCTGGGACGTGTACGAGGGCTCCCGGCTCTACGAGAGCAAGGAGCTCGGGCCCGGGAACCTCGTCGGGCCGATCTTCGAGTACACGCACGCGAGCGGGTGCTCGGTCACGGGCGGGGTCGTGTACCGGGGGAAGGCGAAGCCCGGCCTGCGCGGCCTCTACCTCTTCGGCGACTACTGCAGCGGCACGGTGTGGTCGCTGCGGATGGTGGACGGGAGGCTGGCGGGGTCACGACGCGAGGCGTTCCGGATCCCGAGCCTCACGTCGTTCGGCGAGGACGCCGCGGGCGAGGTGTACGCGACCTCGCACGACGGCGTCGTCTACCGGCTCAGCTGACGTTCGGCGTTCGAGCCCGCTGGGGCCACCCCTCGCCTCCTCCCGATTCGAGCCTATCCTGGCAACACGCGCAGGTGGCGCACGGCTTCGTGCCAAGAGAGCGCCAGCGGCGCCCCGGTCGCGTCGCGACTAGCTCGCCCGGCGGCGCACGCGCGGCGGCGCCTGGCCCAGGGCGGCGTACGCGAGCGCGTTCATCGACTCGGTCAGCTCGCGGATCTCCTTCGCGACGAGCGTGAAGCCGTCCTGCTTCTCCGTCGTGCGGTTCAGGCGCTCGAGCTCGCCCGCGATCCGGTCGAGCCGCTCGAGCAGCGCGTCGAGCTGGCGGTCTCCGACGTCCTTCTGCTCCACGGCCCGCATTGTACGAAGGCCTCCCGACCGCGGCGAGCGGTCAGGGGTGCCCGGCGGCAGCCAGCAGCTCGTCCCGTGTGCGGACGACGAGGGCGTCGCCGCCGAGCCGCTCGAGGAGCCGCGCGAGGGCTCCCGCGCCTGCCTCCACGGCCTCGACGCGCCGCTCCGCGCCGAGCTGCGCGAGCGCGACCCGGGCGAGCGGCTCGGGCGCGTCGGTGAACACGCCGAGCGCCCGTCCCTCGCCCGCGAGGCTCCGGAGCGTGGCGCTCGTCTCCGCATCGCGCCGGAGGTAGACGGGCGCGCGATCCTCGCCGAACCGCTCGAGGAGCACCCGCCAGTTCCCCGCGCCGTCGCGGTCGAGCGCCTCCGCCGCGGCGCCCCGGTCGGCGGGGAGCGAGCCGGGATCGACCCCGAGCACGGACTGCGCCGACGCGAGCCAGTCGTCCCACAGCGGCCGCGTGTCGCCGAGCGCGTCGAGGTCGATCGCGATCGCGCGCCCCGCGCTCACGCGAGCCTCCTGGCGCGCAGCGACTGCCAGACGAGCACCCCGAGAGCCACTCCGACCGCGTCGATCGCCACGTCCACCGGCGACCCCATGCGGCCCGCCACGAAGCTCTGGTGCACCTCGTCGCTCGCCGCGTAGAGGGTGCCGAGCAGGACGGCGAGGCCTGCCCGGCCGGTCGCGCGGAGGAGGAGCGCGCCGAGCACGGCGTACTCGGCCGTGTGCGCGAGCTTCCGCAGGAGGAGATCCCAGCCGCCGAGCCCCGTGCCCAGGTCGGGGATGGACGAGAACGCGAAGATGAGCGCCGCCCACGCGACGACGGGGAGCCAGAGCCGCAGGAGTGATCCCGACACCGTCCGATGATAGGCTCGGCATCCGAACGGGAGCACGGTGAGGGAACCCGGTGCGAGTCCGGGACGGTCCCGCCGCTGTGAGGGGAGATGCTCCCCCGCCACGAAGCCACTGGCGAGAGCCGGGAAGGCGGCGAGGGAGGGAGCCCCGAGTCAGAAGACCTGCCGCGCTCCTCCAACCGATACCCCTCGCGGAAGGGAGGATCAAGGTGCTTCGCTCTCTCGCTCTCCTCGCCGGCACGGTGACGGCCGCACTCGCGCTCGGCGCCGTCTCGGGCGCCGGCGCCGGCGCGGCGCAGCCGGCTGCATTCCCGGTCACGATCGTCGCCTCGAACGGCACGGTCACCGTCGAGCGCAAGCCGCGGCGCATCGTTTCGCTCTCGCCGACGGCGACCGAGACGCTCTTCGCCATCGGTGCCGGCGAGCAGGTGATCGCCGTCGACGACCAGTCCGACTACCCGAAGAGCGCTCCCCGGAGCTCGCTCTCCGGCTTCACGCCGAACGTCGAGGCGATCGCCGGGTACCGGCCCGACCTCGTCGTCATCGCCTACGACCCGAAGGGGCTCTCGGGCGCGCTCGGCCGGCTCGGGATCACGGTCGTCCATCACGACGGCGCCCGAGACATCGCGGACGCGTACCGGCAGATCCGCCAGCTCGGGCGGGTGACCGGGCACGAGCCGGAGGCGACCCGCCTCGTCACCCGCATGAAGTCGAGGATCGCGGCGATCGTGAAGGCGAGGAAGCCGGGGCGGCCGCTCTCGGTCTACCACGAGCTCTCGCCGGACCTGTACACGGCGACGTCGAAGACGTTCGTCGGCAAGGTCTACTCGGCGCTCGGTCTGCGCAACATCGCCGACGCGGCGGACTCCGTCGGGACCGGGTACCCCCAGCTCTCGTCCGAGTACGTCGTCGCCGCGAGCCCCGACGTCATCGTCCTCGCCGACACGGTGTGCTGCGGGCAGAAGCCCTCGACCGTCGCGGCCCGGCCGGGCTGGGATCGGATCAGCGCGGTGCGGACGGGCTCGATCGTGCGGATGGACGACTCGATCGCCTCGCGCTGGGGGCCGCGCCTGGTGAACTTCTTCCGCGCCCTGTCCTCGGCGCTCGCGCGGCTCGAGCGGTAGGGGCATGAGCGTCGCCGCGGAGCCGGTCGCCGAGGTCCGCGCACGGGGGGTCTCGGCGCTGTGGGCGGGAGGGGCGGTCGCGTTCCTGCTCGCGTCGCTCGCGATCGGGGTCCTCGCCGGCCCGGTCGACCTCGGCGTGGGCGCCGTCCTCGAGTCCGCCGGGGCGCGGCTCCACCTGCCCGGCGTCACGAGCTCGCTGACGCCGACCGAGGAGGCGATCCTGTGGGAGATCAGGGTGCCCCGGGTCGTGCTCGCCGCCCTCGTGGGCGCGATGCTCGCGCTCGCCGGGGCGACGTACCAGGGCGTGTTCCGCAACCCGCTCGCGGACCCCTACCTGCTCGGCGTCGCCGCGGGGGCCGGGCTCGGCGCCACCGTCGCGATCGCCTACCTCCCCGAGGGGCTCCGCGGCCAGCGCGCCATCCCCGCCGCCGCGTTCGTCGGAGGGGTCGTCGCCGTGCTCCTCACGTACGCCGTCGGGCGTTCGGCGCGACGCGAGCGCGACGCGGCGACGCTCGTCCTCGCAGGGGTGACGGTCGCCGCGTTCTTCACCGCCTGGCAGACGTTCGTGCAGCAGCAGAACGCCGAGACGCTCCAGCAGGTGTACTCGTGGATCCTCGGGAACATCCCCTCGACCGGCTGGGCCGACGTCGTGCTCATCCTCCCGTACGTCGCCGTCGCCGCCGTCGTGATCCTCTCGCTGCGCCGGGTCGTGGACGTCCTGAGCCTCGGTGACGACGAGGCGGCCGCGCTCGGGGTGGACGTGCGGCGCGTCCGGATCGCGCTCGTCGCGGCGGCGACGCTCGGCACCGCCGCCGCGGTCGCCGTCAGCGGGCTCATCGGGTTCGTCGGGATCATCGTCCCGCACGCGATCAGGCTCGTCTCGGGGGTGGGCTACCGCGCGCTGCTCCCGCTCTCGGTGGTCGTCGGGGCCGGCTTCCTCGTCCTCGCCGACGTGATCGCGCGCACGGCCCTGTCGCCCGCGGAGATCCCGCTCGGCGTCGTCACCGCCTTCTTCGGCGCGCCGTTCTTCGCCCTCGTCCTCCGAACGACGCGGGGGGGCGCCGGGTGACCGCGCTCGAGCTGCGCGGCGTCTCCGTGTCGCTGGGTGGGAAGTGCGTCGTGGACGGGGTGGACGCGACCGTCGCGACCGGCGAGTGGCTCGCGCTCATCGGGCCGAACGGCGCGGGAAAGACGACTCTCATCCGGGCCGTGGCGCGCCTCCTCCCGTACGAGGGCTCGATCGCGCTCGGGGGCCGGCCCGCCTCGGAGCTCGGCCGCGCGGAGCTCTCCCGGCTGCTCGCGGTCGTGCCGCAGGAGCCGTCCACGCCGCCGTGGATGACCGTCGCCGAGTACGTGCTGCTCGGGCGCACGCCGCACCTGGGGCCGCTCGCCCGCGAGGGCGCCCGCGACCGGGACGTCGCGACGCGCTCGCTCGCCCGCCTCGACCTGCTCGCGTACAGCGGCCGGCGCCTGGGGACGCTGTCGGGAGGGGAGAAGCAGCGTGTCGTCGTCGCGCGCGCCCTCGCCCAGGAGGCCTCGATCGTGCTGCTCGACGAGCCGACCGCGTCCCTCGACATCGGGCACCAGCAGCAGGCGCTCGAGCTCCTCGACCACCTGCGAGGAGAGTCCGGCCTGACCCTCGTCACGGCGATGCACGACCTGACGCTCGCAGCGCAGTACGCCGACCGGATGCTGCTCCTCCACGAGGGCCGCGTCGCCGCTGACGGCGCGCCCGCGGACGTCCTCACGGAGGCGCTCGTCGCGGGCCACTACGGCGCGGAGGTCGACGTCGTCCGTGTGGGGGAGAGGCTCGCCGTCGTCCCGCGTCGCGTCGGGCACCATTGACGAAGTCGTCCCAGGAGGTGGAGTCGTGAGGAAGCTCTGGCTGCTCGCCGCGACGGTCGCCGCCGCGGTCGTCGTGCCCGTCGCGCTCGCGAAGGGGCAGGTCGCCTTCGAGGACACCATCCCCTCCGGCAGCTCGTCGTCGGTCACGATCACGACCCACCGCGCCGCCTCCTTCCGCGTGCTCCTGCGGGTTCCCACGGCGGGGAAGGCGAGGCTCTCCCTCCTCGGGAAGAGCGCTCCGAAGGGCGGCCCGCTCATCGCCACGAGCACCACGCAGCCGAGCTCCGCGTGCGAGGGCGCGGCCGGCTCCTTCATCTGCAGGGCGTCGTACGAGCCGCTGCCGAAGGGCACGTACACCTGGCGGATCACGTGGAAGAGCGCGCCGGGACAGGGGCAGAAGAAGCCGGCCCACGTCGAGCTGACCGTCCGCTGGTAGCGGCGCCCGGGCCGGCGGCTAGCATCGGCCGGTGGCCGTCGCGACTCCCGAGAGCTACCTCGCCGACCTGAACACCGCGCAGCGCGAGGCCGTCCTCGCCACCGAGGGACCGCTGCTCGTCGTGGCCGGCGCGGGCTCCGGGAAGACGCGGGTCCTCACCTACCGCGTCGCCCACCTCATCCGCGCGTGCGGCGTGAAGCCGAGCGAGATCCTCGCCATCACGTTCACGAACAAGGCCGCCGGCGAGATGCGGGAGCGCCTCGAGCGCATGCTCGGCGCGACCGCCCGCGCGATCTGGATCCTCACCTTCCACGCCGCCTGCGGGCGGATGCTCCGGCGCGAGGCCGAGCGGCTGGGCTACCGCTCGACCTTCACGATCTACGACGACCAGGACCAGGTGCGGCTGGTGAAGGCGTGCCTCGAGGAGCTCGGCAAGGACCCGAAGCGCTTCTCGCCGCGCGGCATCCACTCGCAGATCTCGCGCGCGAAGAACGAGCTCGTCACCCCGGCGGAGTACGCCCAGCGCGTCGCCTCGTTCTGGGACCAGACGGTCGCGGAGACGTACGAGCTCTACCAGCGGCGCCTCCACGCCTCGAACGCGGTGGACTTCGACGACCTCCTCATGCTCACGGTGCAGGTCCTCGAGCGCTTCCCAGAGGCGCTCGAGCGCTGGCGCAAGGCCTTCCGCTACGTCCTCGTCGACGAGTACCAGGACACGAACCACGCGCAGTACCGGCTGCTCCAGCTCCTCGGCGGCGAGCACGGGAACGTGTGCGCGGTGGGCGACCCCGACCAGTCGATCTACGCCTTCCGTGGCGCCGACCTCCGCAACATCATGGAGTTCGAGCGCGACTTCCCCGGCACGCAGGTCATCGCGCTCGAGCAGAACTACCGCTCGACGAACAGCGTCCTCCGGGCGGCGAACGCGCTCATCGAGCAGAACCGGGAGCGGAAGCCGAAGCGGCTGTTCTCGGAGCTCGGCGAGGGCGACCCGGTCCGCGTGGTCGAGGTCGAGGACGAGCACGCGGAGGCGCGCTTCGTCGCCGCCGAGATCGCGTCGCTCATCGAAGCCGGCCGCTCGGCGAGCGAGATCGCGGTCTTCTACCGGACGAACGCACAGTCGCGCGTGCTCGAGGACGTGCTCGTGCGCCAGGACGTCCCGTACCAGGTGATCGGCGGCCCACGCTTCTACGAGCGCGCGGAGATCCGCGACGCGACGGCGTACCTGAGCGTCCTCGTGAACCCGCAGGATGCGACCTCGCTGCTCCGGATCGCGAACCGCCCTCGCCGCGGGATCGGCGACACGTCGCTCCAGCGTCTCGTCACGCACGCCGAGAACACCGGCCGCACGCTCTTCCAGGCCACGGCCGACCCGGAGGCGGCAGGGGTGACGCCCGCCTCGTGCCGGGCGATCCGCTCGTTCCACGCGACCATGGAGTCGCTCATGGCGCTCGCGCACGACCTCCCGATCGACGAGCTGCTCGAGCGCGTGCTGGAGAAGACGGGCACGCTCGAGGCGCTCGAGGCCGAGCGGACGATCGAGGCGCGCGGCCGCATCGAGAACCTGCAGGAGCTCGTCGGGGTCGCCCGCGAGCACCGGCTCGCGAGCCCCGAGGCGACGCTCGCGACCTTCCTCCAGGAGATCTCGCTCGTCTCCGACCAGGACACGATCTCGGACGACCGCGGCCTGGTCACGCTCATGACGCTCCACAACGCGAAGGGGCTCGAGTTCCCGGCCGTCTTCATGATCGGGATGGAGGAGGGGATCTTCCCGCACTCGCGGTCGATCGAGGAGCAGGGCGTCGAGGAGGAGCGGCGCCTCTGCTACGTCGGCATGACGCGCGCGATGGAGCGCCTGACGCTCACGCACACGATGTCGCGGACGCTGTACGGGCGCCGCGAGTACAACCTCGCCTCGCGCTTCCTCGACGAGCTGCCCGCGGAGGTCGAGCGCGAGCGGCTCCGGCCGTCCTCCTGGAGCGGGTACGGGTCGCCCGCCGCCGCGGCGCCCGAGCCCCGGCCCGGGATCGCTCTCTCGACCGGTGACGTCGTCCGCCACGGCTCGCTCGGCGAGGGGATCGTGACGGGGCTCGAGCCCGGCGGCGTGGTCGTCGTCCGCTTCGCCGGCGACGCGAGCGAGCGCCGCCTCATGGTCGAGTACGCGCCCCTGGAGAAGCTCGGATGAGCTTCGAGATCCACCGCTCCGCCGACCTCGACGAGTTCACGGAGGCGGTCCTCTCGATCGGCCAGTACTTCGGGATGGAGCCGACCGAGGAGGGGATGGCCCGCTTCGCGAAGCTCCTCCCCCTCGACCGCATGCTGTCCGCCCGCGCGCACGGCGCCACCGTCGGCGGAGCGGGGTCGCTGCCGACCGGGCTCAGCGTTCCGGGAGGCGGGTCCGTGCCGACCGCGGGCGTCACGGTCGTCGGGACGTACCCAACCCACCGCCGCCGCGGCGTTCTCACGGCGCTCATGCGGGCGCAGCTCGACGACGTCCACGAGCGCGGCGAGCCGCTCGCGGCGCTCTGGGCCTCGGAGGAAACGATCTACGGCCGCTACGGCTACGGGATCGCGTCCCTCGGGGGCGAGATCACCATCGCCCGCGAGCACACCGCCTTCGCGCGGCCCGTGCACGGGCACGGCCACGCGCGACTCGTCGACGCGGACGAGGCGCTCCGGCTCTTCCCGCGCGTCTGGGAGCGCGTCCGGCGCGTGACCCCGGGGATGCTCTCGCGCAGCCGAGACTGGTGGGAGCTGCGCACGCTGCGTGACGCTCCCGAGAACCGGGACGGCGCGGGCCCGAAGCGCTTCGTCGTGCTCGAGCGGGACGGGCGCCCCGAGGGGTACGCGATCTACCGTCACAAGCCGAAGTGGGAGAACGGAGTCTCGGACGCGGAGCTCGTCGTCGTCGAGGCGGTCGCGCTCGACGGCGAGCCCACCGCCGAGGTCTGGCGCTACCTCCTCGACGTCGACTGGTACGCGCGCCTCACGTTCTGGTTCGTGCCGCCGGACCACCCGCTGTTCCTCCTGCTCGCGCGGCCGAGACGGATGCGCTACCGGATGTACGACAACCTCTGGCTGCGGCTCGTCGACGTCGGCGCGGCGCTCGCGGCGCGGCGCTACGCGGCGGACGGCGCGGTCGTGATCGACGTCGTGGATCACTTCTGCCCCTGGAACGAGGGGCGCTGGCGGCTCGCCGACGGCCGAGCGCGCCGCTCCCGGGCGGCGGCGCAGCTTCGCTGCGACGTGTCGGCGCTCGGGTCCGCGTACCTCGGCGGCATCTCGTTCTCGCAGCTCGTCCGCGCGGGGCGGGTGGAGGAGCTCCGGCGCGGAGCCGCGGCGAGGGCGGACGCGATGTTCGCATCCGACCGGCACCCGTGGTGCCCCGAGATCTTCTGAGGCACACGCCCACACTTGCCGCCTGTCGGATCGGGCGGATGCCCTCGGCCCGCTCCACCCGCGTTGCGCGGGAGCGGCGTCGGCATGGATCCGGGCGCGCCCGCGCTACCCGCGGACGATCTCGACGTCCGGCCGGAACGCCGCGACCGCGAACCAGAAAGGCTCGTGGAAGGGGTACGCCTTCCCGTCGAGCTCGACGGCTGCCGACCCGACGTCGCGCCCGCGCGCGATTCCCGAGGTGTCGAGGGCCGACGCCACCCCAGGTCTCCACTCGACGACGAGCTCCCCGCGGTCGGTCTCGATCCTGAGGACCCGCTTCTTCGCGAGCACCGGCGACGGGATCCCGTACGCCGTGTCCCCGACCTCGACGTACACGACGCGCTCCTTGGGCGGGAGCCGCTCGTCGTCCCCGTTGACAGCCGCGAAGAAGGGTGGAGTGTCGATCGAGTCGTAGCCGACGTACGGGTTCTCGCCGTAGCTGCGGGAGAACCCCGTCTCCCGGTTGAGCACGAGACCGTCCGGGTGCTCGGCGAGGAAGTCTTCCCACGCCACCATGCGGGCGGGAAGCTGCTCGAGCTTCGCTCCGGCTCGCTCGCCGACGAGCGCCTCGCCCGCGAACTGCTGCCACCACGACTCTGTCGCCCGGTCGTACATGACGAGATCGGAGTTGCGCAGCTTGCCCGTCGTGCCGAACGTCGTCTCGTCTCCGCCCACGCGGCGGTCGAAGACGATCGCGGTGTTGCAGAGCGGGCAGAAGGTGACGGCCACCGGGGTGTCGCCGACCGTGTCGTTCACGATCTCGTGCCAGATGAGGATCTGGATCGGGTAGGCGCGCGTCTCTCCCTCGACCGTGAGCGCGATCACCGGCTCACGGTCCTCCAGCCAGTCGACGTCCGCGGCGCGCGTGAACCGTGGCTCGTCGATCGCGGGAATGCCGTCCTTCGCGGGCCCCCCGGACTCGAACTCGTCGAGCGGGACGAGGTGTTTCGAGAAGTCCGTCGCCCACGAGGTCGAGTCGGGAGGCGGTGGGCTGGCCTCGCCGAGCCCGGCCCCGACGGGGTTCTTCGCGAGCTGCTCCTCGAGCTTCTTCTCCGCTTCGGCGACCTTCTCCGCGTCGGACTTCCCGGAGCCCCCGCATCCGGCGGCGAGGAGCGCCAGCGCGGCAGCGGAGAGAGCGACGACGAGGAGGAGCGTCCGGCTCATGGGTCGATGCACCGCCTCCGGGACGAGGCCAGCTCGACGGTCATATCGCGAGCCCCGTGAACGCGGCGATCCAGCGAATGAGCCTGCCGAGGTGCCCCGGACGCCCGCTCGTGCCCGGTTCGAGCCGCTGCGAGCAGCTGGCTCGGCCGGCCGGCCTCGTCGCATCGCTGCCACGCCCGGAGGCTACTCTCCTGCGTCCGGAGGATCGGCGCCGGTCTCTCGTTCCACGCGTCTGCCGCGAACGCGCCCGGCTCCTCGTCCGGGCGCTTCCTGCGAGTGCCTTCAGGCCGTACGACCGGGAGAGGGTCCCCGACTCATCGGTCGCCGGTCGTCGTCCCCACGGCGACTCGGGTCCCAGCCGCCTCTCGTCGCGCGAGCGGGTCGCTAACCGGCCTGGAGCGTGAAGCAGATCCGGGCGCCGCCGCCTTCGCGCTCCTCCGCCCAGATCCGTCCGCCGTGCGCCTCGACGAGGCCGCGCGCGATCGCGA
>CAZODN010000012.1:0-33243 GCA_964578545.1 uncultured Gaiellales bacterium | reverse complement strand
CTTCGTGCCTGCGCAGGTCGACCGTGAACGTCTACTCCAAGTACAGCCAGAAGAAGCGCAAAGGGAGGCTTCCGTACGGCACCGTGCGCGTCTGCGTTCACTCCACGGAGATCGTCCAGCAGATCTACGGCGCGATCCAGGAGTACGGCGGGTTCGAGCGGCCCGAGTGGCTCGGGTGAGCCGGGCTCAGACCAGGCCCTGCGCGCGGGCGCGGGCGACGGCCTCGAGCTGCGAGTGCGCTCCCAGCTCGGAGAGCACGGCGCGGATGTGGTTGCGAACGGTCGTCTCCGCGAGACCGAGACGCTCGGCGATCCTGCGCGCCGTGATCCCCTCGGCGAGGAGACGGAGCACCTGGAGCTGACGAGGAGTCAGCCGGGCGACGGGCAGGGGCTGGTCGGCCGGTGCACGCCCGTCCAGAGCGTCGTCCCGGAGCACATGGACGAACAGAGGCTCGGCCCGGTCGCGGAGGATGACCGTCGAGACCGAGACGCTCCTCGGTCCCGATCTCGTCGCGATCGTCATGTCCTGCCGCGGGAGCCCGTAGCCCTCCCGCGCGTACCGGGTGACCGAGCACTCGCGGTGGCAGAGAAGGGCGCCTCGCCGGCTCTGCCCGCGCAGGACCCGCCAGCACGGCTGCCCGACGGCGTCCTCGGCCGCAACCCCCGTGAGCGCCTCGGTCGCCCCGTTCCACGAGACGACGCGGAGGTTGGCGTCGACGGCGACGACGGCCTCGCCCGAGACGACGATGTCGGCTGCCCGTTGGGCCATGGAGCCAGATTGACACAGACCCGGCGCGCCTGCGCTTCGTGCGTCTCCCCGAGCCGGAGTGCGGACAACTACGCGTCGCGCGCGGCGCCGAGCAGGTGCTCGGCGCAGGAATGGGGCGCCATGCGGAGAACCGCCTCCCCAAACCGCAATCGGAGGTCGTCGCATGGATCACCCACTCGGAGTACGGCTCGGTGCAGAGGCGCTCGGCACGTTCCTGTTCTTCTTCCTCGGCTTCAGCGGCATCGCCGCGTTCACGGACGTCGGGGTCGACGCGATCAGCCCGCTCGGGATCGCCTTCGGGTTCGGGCTCGGGCTCGCGCTCGCGATCACTGCCTTCGGCCACATCTCCGGAGGGCACTTCAACCCGGCGGTGACCGCGGGGCTCACGGTCGCCGGCAGATTCCCCGGACGCGACGTCCTCCCCTACTGGATCGCCCAGCTCGTCGGCGGCTTCGTCGCGGTGCTCGTGATGGCGATCGTGTTCTCGAACAACGTCACGGACGCGCTCGACACCAATCCCGGCGTCGGGATCGACGACTGGGCCGCGCTCGTGATGGAGATCGTGGCGACCGGGCTCTTCGTCATGGTGATCCTCACCGTGGCCACGGACGATCGCGCGCCCTGGAAGGGCGTCATGGCGCCGCTCCTCATCGGGCTCTTCATCTTCACGGCGGCAGTGACGGTCGGCCCGACCTCCGGCGGCTCCTTCAACCCCGCGCGCTCGCTCGACCCCGTCCTCTACAACCAGGACTGGGGGAACGTCTGGATCTACATCGTCGGCCCGCTCGCCGGTGCTGTCCTCGGCGGCGCCATCTGGTCGGTTCTCGTCGCTCGCCCGCCGGTGGCGACGACGACGGAGTAGACCGACCTCGAGCTGATCTCACGCGAGGGCGCCTCCGGGCGCCCTCGCTCGCTCTGCGCGCGCCTCGCGCTCAGCGGCCGCTCGCGGAGAAGTGCTGGTAGTCCTTCACGGCGCTCCAGCGCCCTCCCCACTCCCAGCCGATCGCGTCGAACGCGCGGACGAGCGCTCCGCCCTCGAACGCCATGCCCGGGCGCCGGCGCGAGCGGTCGACGTACGGCCGGCTCGCGGCGTGCGACGTCCGGCCGCCCGAGACGTACGGGTTCTCGATGGGGTTGACGTCGATCGCCCGGCCGTACGCGTGCTCGGACCAGCGGCGCGTCCCGTCGACGAAGCGGCAGTTGAAGGCCGAGGTGTTGTCGGCCTCGATCGAGCGGAAGTCGCTGCCGCCGTAAGCGTCGATCGGGGTCACCCGCCTGATCGGGAATCGGGCCGCGTAGAGTCTGCGGAAGGCGGCGAGCACGTCCTGGGCGACGTCCTCGTGGACGATCAGGCGCCCGATCCGCTCGCGGCCGTCGAAGCGGACGTAAGGAACCGTGAGCACGCGCAGGTCGGCGAGGCCCACCGGGCATCCCGGGCGCCAGGAGACGCCGCGCATCCGCTTCGCCTGCGCCGCGTCGATGCGGGCGATCGTCCCGCGCGAGGCGTCGGCAACTCCGGGCGCTGGCAGAACACTGGGGCCGCCGAGCAGGACGACGACCATGGCGGTCACTGTCGTCCGATGCAAAGGCCTCACAAGTCGGGGTGGCGGGATCTGAACCCGCGACCTCTCGCTCCCAAAGCGAGCGCTCTACCAGGCTGAGCTACACCCCGTTCCCGACAGTCTAGGGCGATAGCCTGCGGGCCAATGGTCGACGCCCCCATCCTGCTCCCGGAGGGGCAGCCCGACCAGCGGACGAGGCTCGGCTACGCGATGGTCGCGTCGGCGGCAACGCTGTTCGCGGTCAACGGCAGCGTCTCGAAGGTCGCGCTCGGCTCGGGGCTCACCGCGCTCGAGCTGACGCAGATCCGGAACACGTGCGCCGCGCTCCTCTTCTTCGCCTTCCTGCTCGCCTTCGCGCGCGCGCGGCTCCGTGTGGACCGGCGCGAGCTCGCGTTCCTCGCCGCCTTCGGCCTCGTCGGCGTCGCGCTCGTCCAGTGGCTGTACTTCGTCGCGATCGAGAACCTGCCCGTCGGCGTCGCGCTGCTGATCGAGTTCACGGCGCCGCTGTTCGTCGCCCTCTTCGCCCGCTTCGTCTACAAGGAACATCTCCGCCGGCGCATCTGGGTGGCGGTGGCGATGTGCCTCCTCGGGCTCACGCTCGTCGTCGAGCTGTGGACCGGCGTCGCCTTCAGCACCGTGGGCGTCACCGCCGCCTTCGGAGGCGCGCTCGCGCTCACCGCGTACCTCCTCATGGCCGAGCGCGAGCGGCGGCACCGCGACCCGGCGTCGCTCTCCTTCTACGGGTTCCTCTTCGCGACGGCGCTGTGGGCGGTCGTCCAACCGCTCTGGGACTTCCCCTGGGACGCGCTCGGCGAGACCGTCTCGCTCCAGGGGAACCTGTCCGAGTACTCGGCACCCGTCTGGGCGCTCGTCGGCTTCATCGTCGTCGTCGGGACGATGGTGACGTTCTCGCTGCTGACCGGGTCGCTCCGGCACATCAGCGCGACCCGGGCGTCGATCGTGGCGACGCTCGAGCCCGTGGTCGCGACCGTCGTCGCCTGGGCGTGGCTGGGCGAGACGCTCGGAGCCGAGCAGCTCGTCGGTGGCGCCGTCGTCATCGCCGGGATCCTGCTCGCCCAGTCGGCCCGCTGACGGCGGATACCCTGTCCCGGATGGTGAAGCGCGTCCTCCTCGCCTCGCCCCGCGGCTACTGCGCGGGCGTCGAGCGGGCAGTCGAGACGGTCGAGCTCGCGCTCGAGCACTACGGCGCGCCCGTGTACGTCCGGAAGCAGATCGTCCACAACATCCACGTGGTCCGCGACCTCGAGGCGCGAGGCGCGATCTTCGTCGAGGAGGAGACCGAGGTGCCCGAGGGCGCGACCGTCGTCTACTCGGCCCACGGGGTCGCGCCGTCCGTGTTCGAGAACTCCGCGAGGCTCGGGCACAACGTGATCGACGCGGTCTGCCCGCTCGTCACGAAGGTGCACGTCCAGGCCCGCAGGTACGCCGAGGAGGGGTACACGGTCGTGCTCATCGGCCACGCGGGGCACGAGGAGGTCGTGGGCACGATGGGCGAGGCGCCCGACTCCACGGTCCTCGTGCAGACGGTCGGGGAGGCGGAGGCGCTCGACCTCCCGGCCGGCGCGAAGCTCGCCTACGTCACCCAGACGACGCTCTCGGTCGACGAGACGAGCGAGATCATCGGCGTCCTCCGACGGCGCTTTCCGACGATCCGCGCACCCCGTAAGGAGGACATCTGCTACGCGACCTCCAACCGCCAGTGGGCGGTGAAGGAGATGCTGCCGGAGATCGACCTCCTGCTCGTCATCGGGTCACGGAACTCGTCCAACTCGAACCGGCTGGTCGAGACGGCCCGTGCGGCGGGAACCGAGGCGCACCTGATCGACGACGAGTCGGAGATCGAGGAGGCCTGGCTCGAGGAGGTCGAGGTCGTCGGGATCACGTCCGGCGCGTCGGCGCCCGAGAAGCTCGTCACGCGCGTGTGCGACTGGTTCCGGGCGCGCGGCGTCGGCGAGATCGAGCCGTACCGGATCGTCGAGGAGGACGTCACCTTCCGCCTCCCGATCGAGCTCCGCCGTGAGCTCGAGCTGGCCGGCGGTTAGGCCTTCTCGAGCGAGAGGCTGTCGCCCGACGCCTCGACCGAGACGGCGAGCGTCTCGCGCGCGATCCACTCCTCGTGCTCGAGGAGGTCCGCGTCGGCCTCGGGGAGCGTCAGCCGGATGCGGTCGGTCAGCTCGAGGCCGGCGTCCTTGCGCATCGTGTTGACCGAGTGGACGAGGTCGTAGACGCGACCGCGCCGGAGCAGGTCGTCGTCGAGGTGGAGGTCGAGCGCGACGGTCATGCCGTCGGCGGCCGCGACCGCCCAGCCCTCGCGGCCGTGGCGCTCGACGAGCACCTCGTCGGGGCCGAGCTCGTGCCCGGCCGCGCGGAAGCGACCCTCCGGCAGCTCCTCGAACTCGCCGGACTCGAGGGCCGCGCGCACGGCGGCGAGCTCCTTGCCGAGCTTCGGCCCGAGCACGGGCAGGTTCGGCTTCACGCGGAGCTCGCTGGCCTCGACGTGGCCGAAGGAGACCTCCTGCACCCGGAGCTCCTCGGCGATCTCGTCGGCGTGCCCCTCGGCGAGCGGCGCGCCCTCGACGACGAGCGCCCGGAGCGGCTGCCGGAGCTTGACCCCCGACGTGGCCCGGGCCTGGCGCCCGAGCTCGACGACGCGCCGGAGCTCGCCGATCTCGCCGAGCAGGGCCTGGTCGGGCTCGGCGGCCTCGGGCCAGCCGGCGAGGTGGACCGACTCCGGCGCGCCCACGCACGGTGCGGTCAGCCGGCGCCAGAGGTAGTCGGTGAGGAAGGGCATGAGCGGCGAGACGACCCGCAGCCCCTGGACGAGCGCGTGCCAGAGCGTGCGCAGCGCCACCGGGTCACCGTCCCAGAACCTCCGCCGCGAGCGCCGGATGTACCAGTTCGAGACGTCGTCCACGTACGCCTCGAACGCCCGCACCACGTCGACGGTCAGCCAGGACTCGTACGCGTCGGTCGCCTCGCGCACGAGCGCGGCCGTCCGCGCGACGAGCCAGCGGTCGAGCGGCTCGAGGTCGACAGCCGGCCCGCCGTCGAGGTCCGCCCACTCGGGCTCCCACCCCTCGACGTTCGCGTAGTCCACGAGGAACTTGCACGAGTTCCACAGCGTGAGCAGGCGACGCTGGATCTCGCGCGCCGGCCCGAACCCGAAGAGGAGGTTCTGGTTCGGCGGCTGCGAGCAGTACTGCCAGCGCATGACGTCCGCGCCCATGCGCGCGAACGCGTCCTCGGCCTCGATCATGTTCCCCCACGAGCCGTGCATCTCGCGGCCGTGCTCGTCGAGCATCTTCTCGTACCCGAGCACCTTCTCGAACGGCGCGCGCCCGACGAGGACGACGGACATGAAGAGCTGCGAGTAGAACCAGAGGCGGATCTGCTCGCGCATCTCGGAGACCCAGTCGGCCGGGAACCACTTCTCCCAGTACGCGTGGTCGGGGAGGTCGGCCGTCGTCAGGCCCTTCGCCGCGCCCGTCGCGTACCCCTGCGGCACGTACTCCGGGTTCTCCCAGCCGAGCGTCGAGAAGGGGACGATCCCGGCGTCGAGCCACACGTCTCCCACCTCCGGGATGCGCTCGACCTCCTCCCCGCAGGCCTCGCAGCGGATGCGCACCTCGTCGATCCAGGGCCGCCGGAGCTCCTCGAGCTGCTCGAGCCCGCCGAGCGCGCGCGCCTCGAGCTCGGCGCGCGAGCCGATGACGTTCAGGTGCCCGCACGAGCAGGGGTAGAAGGGAAGCGGGAGGCCGTAGTACCGGCGCCGCGAGATGTTCCAGTCGCCCATGTTGCGGAGCCAGTCGTCCATGCGCTTGCCCATGTACGCGGGCGTCCACTCGACGGCGGCGTTCGCCTCGAGCAGCTGCGGCCGGACCTCGTCCACGGCGATGAACCAGTCGTCCGAGACGCGGAAGATGAGCGGCGTGTGGCACCGCCAGCAGAAGGGGTACGAGTGCTCGTACGTCTCGGCGCGGACGAGGAGGCCGCGGTCGCCGAGGTCGCCGACGATCTGGTCGGCCGCCTCCACCGTCGACATGCTGTGCAGCCAGCCGTACTCGGCGTAGAAGCGCCCGGACTCGTCCACGGGCGCGAGCACGGGCAGGTCGTGCTCGCGCGAGAGCTCGAAGTCCTCCGCGCCGCAGCCCGGCGCGATGTGGACGATGCCCGTCCCCGTCTGCAGGTCGACGTCTTCCCAGGGGATGACGCGGTGCTCCACCTCCGCCCCGGGGGCGAGCGTGTCGAACGGGCCCTGGTAGCGGAGGCCCACGAGCTCGGCGCCCCGCGCCCGCCGGGTGAACGTCTCGTCGGGGAAGAGCGCGACCGCCACCCAGTCGCCGTTCTCGAGCAGGCCGTACTCGGCGTCCGGGTTCACGGCCGCCGCGACGTTGGCCGGGAGCGTCCACGGCGTCGTCGTCCACACGACGAGCGCCTCGTCGGTGCGCTCGAGCAGCGGGAAGCGCACGTACAGCGACGGGTCGATCCGGTCCTCGTAGTGGCCGTGGAGCTCGTGCGCCGAGATCGAGGTCCCACACCGAGGGCACCACTCGGTCGAGCGGTGGCCGAGGACGAGCCACCCGCGCTCGTGGACGATCTTGAGGAACTTCCAGATGTACTCGATGTTCGTGTCGGAGAACGTGAAGTAGTCGTTCCCCCAGTCCATCCACTGGCCGAGCCGGATCGACCCCTTCGTGATCTCGCGGGACGACCAGACGACGACCTCGCGGCACCGGCGCGCGAACTCCGCGAGCCCGTACTCCTCGATCTCCCGCTTCGAGTTGAGGCCGAGCTCCCGCTCGACGCCGACCTCGATCCAGAGCCCTTGGCAGTCGAACCCGTTCTGGTAGCGCTGGTCGAAGCCGCGGAGCGCCTTGTAGCGCTGGAACACGTCCTTGAGCGTCCGCCCCCAGGCCGTGTGCACCGCGAGCGTCTTGTTCGCCGTCACGGGGCCGTCGATGAAGCTGAACCGCGGCCCGCCGCGATTGGCCGCCCGGAGCTTGGAGAACGTGCTCTCGCGCTCCCAGAGCTCGAGGATCTCGCGCTCGAGCGCGTCGTGGTCCGGCTTGTCCGGGAGGGGTTGGAACGTCTGCGCCACGGCTGGTCAGTCTAGGGAAGGGTTTCGCCGCCCCACGCGTTAGGGTGGGGGCAACTCTCCATCCCGCGAAAGGAACAACGAATCAGATGGCACTCGACGTAACCGAGGCGACCTTCGAGCAGGAGGTCCTGCAGAGCGACAAGCCGGTGATCGTGGACTTCTGGGCGGAGTGGTGTGGCCCGTGCCACGCCGTCGCCCCCGTGCTCGAGAAGATCGCCGAGGAGCGGTCCGACGAGGTCAAGCTCGTCAAGGTCAACATCGACGAGGAGCAGAGCCTGTCCGTGAAGTACGGCGTCATGTCGATCCCGACCATGATCCTCTTCAAGGACGGCCAGCCCGCCGCCGCGGCGGTCGGGGCGCAGCCGAAGTCGATGCTGGAGCGGTCGCTCGGGCTCGCAGCCTAGGCGCAACGCCGTCGTCGCGAGAACGCAACACGGCACTTCCGCTCCAGGTCGTAACCTGATAGGAAGCCCTCCTCAAGAGTTTCTCGAGGCTTCCCCCTCCCCCTCCCCTAGTCGAAGGGCCGGCTCGCCGGCCCTTCGGCGTTCAGCCGGAGCCCGTGCCGTTCCCGGCCGCCCACGCGCGCAGGCACCGCGCGAGCCACCCGAACGCGAGCTCGCCCTCCGCGGGGAGCGCGCCCCGCGCGAACCAGCGAAGCTCCGAGACGTCGTCGGCGGGCCGGGGCTCGCCGCGCGCGATCCTCGCCTCCCACGCGAGGTTGAGCACGGCGGTCGCGTCCGGGTCGTCCCCGTAGCGGCCGACGAAGGCGCCGACCCAGCTCCCGACCTCGACGTCCACGCCGGCCTCCTCGCGGAGCTCGCGGCGGAGGCCCGCGACGGGCTCCTCCCCTTCGTCGAGGAACCCGCCGAGCGCGTCCCAGAGCCCGGCAGCGGGCTCGTGCGCCCGGCGGCCGAGGAGGAGACGCCCCTCGCCGTCCACCACGAGCGCCGCGACCGCCGGCGCCGACCCGGCGTAGTGCACGAATCCGCAGGAGCCGCACGCGACACGCCCGTCGTCGTGAGCGAGCGGCGCTCCGCACCGCGGGCAGTACCGCCAGCCGGCGAGGATCCCCACGGGGGGTACCGTACCCGCGATGTCTCCGCGCCACGTCCCCGCGTCCGTCACGGAGCTCGCGCGCGTCGGGCTCTTCTCCGAGCTCCCCGGCGAGACGATGGCGAAGCTCGCCGACCGCATGCAACGGGACGAGGTCCCCGCCGGCACGGTGCTGATCAACGAAGGCGAGCCGGGCGACCGCTTCTTCGTCCTCCTGTCCGGCGTCGCCGGCGTCTCGCAGGCGTCGCTCGGGTACAGGAACGTCCTGCGGGCCGGCGACTACTTCGGCGAGGTGGCGCTGACGATGAACGTGCCCCGCACGGCCACGGTGACGGCGATGACGCCGTGCGTCGTCGCGAGCTGCGACACGGCGGCGTTCGACGAGCTCGTCCGCCCGCTCTTCGTCGACGACTGAGCGGCGCTCACGCCGAGGCGCCGGCGAGCTCGCCCAGGACCGCATCCGAGAGCAACGGCCAGGCGACCTTGGCCCACTCCCCGAACTCGCGCTCGGTGAGGGCCGCGCAGACGACGTCGGCCTCCGGATCCACCCACAGGAACGTCCCCGAGCCCCCGAAGTGCCCGAACGCGCGCGCCGACGCGCGCTCCCCCATCCACGAGGCCGGGCGGGTGTTCAGCTGCACGCCGAGCCCCCAGTCGAGCGGCTCGAACCGGCCGTAGTCGGGCAGGACGCCGACCGTCCCCGGAAACTGGACGCTCACCATCTCGTCCCGCGTCTCGACGGCGACGACCGTCGGACGCAGGAGCTCGGACCCGACGGCGAGGACGTCGTGGAGCGAGGCGTGCATCCCCGAGCCGGGATCCCCGTGCGGGTCGAGCCCGATCCCGAGCGGCTCGCAGACCGCCCGCCGCACGTACACGGAGAACGGCATCTCGGCGCGCTGCGCGAGGTGGCGCGCGAGGACGCGGAAGGCCTCGTTCGAGTAGATGCGCCGCTGCCCGGGCCGCGCGACGGGCGTCGTGCCCTCGAAGGGAAGCCCCGACGTGTGCGCGAGGAGGTGACGGACCGTCGAGCCCGGCGGGCCGGCGGGCTCGTCGAGGTCGACGACCCCCTCCTCGGCGGCGACGAGGGTCGCGAGCGCGGCGACCGGCTTCGACACCGACGCGAGCCGGACGACTCGCGATGCGTCTCCGTGCGTGGCGACCTCGCCGTCCGGGCCGGCGACGCCCGCGGCCGCGAACGCGACCGGCCACGCGTCGATCTGGCGAAGCGCCTGCACGAGTGCGCGATACTAGTCCGGACATGGAGCGGCGCCGGATCTCGGGCACCTCGCCCTACGAGCCGAAGATGGGGTACTGCCGCGCGCTCGTCGTCGGGAACCAGGTCTACGTCGCCGGCACGGCCCCGATCCCGCCCGACGGCTCCGCCCCGCCGGAGGGCTCGTACGAGCAGGCGAAGCTCTGCTTCGAGATCATCGGCCGGGCGCTGGAGCAGGCCGGCGCGCGCTTCGAGGACGTCGTTCGGACGCGCGTCTACGTGACCGATCCCGAGCACTTCGAGGGCGTCGCCCGCGCGCACGGAGAGGTGTTCGCCGACATCCGCCCGGTCAACACGACCGTCGTCGCCTCGCTCATGGATCCGGCGTGGACGGTCGAGATCGACGTGGACGCGGTGTTGTCGTGAGCGACTCGAACGGGACGAGCGGCAAGCAGGCGTTCCCACCCTCGATCACCGGCGAGCTCGGCGAGCCGGCGGGGAGCGTCTTCGACCACCGGTTCGGGACGAGCGACCCGTACACCCTCGGCGTCGAGGAGGAGTACCAGCTGCTCGACGCGGACACGTTCGACCTCGTCCAGCACATCGAGACGATCCTCGAGGCGGTCACCGGCCACGAGCTCGAGGCCCGGATCAACGCCGAGCTCATGCAGTCGGTGCTCGAGATCTCGACGCCCGTCTGCCGCACCGCGGGCGACGTCATGCGCTGGCTCACAACGCTCCGCGGCTACGTGACCGAGATCGCGAACCAGCGCGGCACCCGCGTCGGGTCCGCGGGAACGCACCCCTTCAGCCTCTTCGAGCGCCAGCGGATCACGGCGAAGGACCGGTACCGCGCGCTGATCGACCAGCTCCAGTACGTCGCGCGGCGCGAGCTCATCTTCGGGATGCACGTGCACGTGGCCGTGGACGACGCCGAGAAGGCGATCAAGGTCGTGAACGGGCTCCTCCCGCACCTCGCGGAGCTCCTGGCGCTGTCCGCGAGCTCTCCGTTCTGGCGAGGAGAGCCGACCGGGCTCGCGTCGAGCCGGCAGATGGTGTTCTCGGCGTTCCCGCGGTCGGGGCCTCCCCCGCGCTTCCGCGACTACGCCGACTACGCGAACGTCGTCGGCCAGCTCGAGCGCTCGGGGTGCATCGCCGACTACACCCACATCTGGTGGGACATCCGGCTCCACCCGCGCCTCGGCACCGTCGAGATCCGCATCTGCGACGCGGTCACGCGCGTCGAGGACGCCGCCGCGATCGCCGCGTACTGCCAGGCGCTCGTCAAGCTCCTCTCCGAGCAGTACGAGGCGGGCGAGGAGATCCCCTCGTACCACCGGATCTTGACGAGCGAGAACAAGTGGCTCGCGGCCCGCTACGGGCTCGAGGCGCCGGTGATGGACCTCGCGACGGGACGCCGTAACCGCGTGCCGGTCTCGCGCCTCGTCCGGCGGACGGTCAACCAGATCCGGCCGCACGCGCGCGAGCTCGGCTCCGAGCGTGAGCTCGAGGGCGTCCTGGACATCCTCTCGAGAGGGTCGAGCGCCGAGCGCCAGCTCCGCGTGTTCAACGCGAACCGCGACATCGTCGAGGTCGCGCGGGAGATCGCCGACGCCACCGAGGCGCTGCCCGTCCCGCCGTTCCCGGCGTCCGAGGTCGAGATCGAGGTCGAGGCGGCCGCCCTCGAGAGCCGGGCGAGCGGCGATCCGTCGGGCCGAGGCGGGTAGAGGGCCTGGGAAGAAGCTTGGCGGCTCGCCGGGCCACACGCGGGCGCCGAGCGGAGTCGCGTGACGGGCTACATGCCCATCGCGTGGTACCCGGCGTCCACGTACAGCGTGGTGCCGGACACGTTCGCGCCGTCCTCGGAGAGGAGGTAGGCGGCCGCGGCGCCGCAGTCGTCAGCCTCGATCGGCCGGTGGAGGGGCGCCCGCTCCTCGAGGATCGTCTGCATCGTCGTGAAGCCCGCGATCGAGCGCGCCGCCAGCGTGCGGACGGGGCCGGCGGAGATGGCGTTCACCCTGATGTTCTTGAACCCGAGGTCCCAGGCGAGGTAGCGGACGGACGCGTCGAGCGTCGCCTTCGCCACGCCCATGACGTTGTAGTGCGGCACGGCGCGCTCGCCGCCGAGGTAGGTCATCGTCACGATCGAGCCGCCCCCGCGCGCCTCCATCAACGGCTCGGCGAGGCGAGCGCACGCGACGAGCGAGTAGGCGCTGATGTCGAGCGCCATCCAGAAGCGGTCGCGCGGCGTGTCCACGAACCGTCCCTCGAGGTCCTCCGCCGCGGCGAACGCGACGGAGTGGACGAGGACGTCGAGGCCGCCGCCGACGACCTCGGCGACCTCCGAGAAGACGCGCTCGAGATCCTCGTCGGAGCGGACGTCGCACTCGGTGACGAGCGGGCTGGAGACGGTCGCGGCGAGGTCGCGGACGTTCTTCTCGATCCGCTCGCCCTGGTACGTGAACGCGACCGTCGCTCCCTCGTCGGCGAGACGCTTCGCGATCGCCCACGCGATCGAGCGCTGGTTCGCGACCCCGAGCACGAGCGCCTGCTTGCCTTCGAACCTGCCGGCCATGAAGCCGATCCTAAACGGCTAGCCTCCCCCCGGCGATGGCGGGAGCGCGCGTAGCGGTCGTCACCGGGGCCTCCTCCGGGATCGGCGAGGCCACCGCGCGCGAGCTCGCGCGCCGGGGCTGGACGTGCGTCCTGCTCGCGCGGCGGGCCGACCGGCTCGAGGCGATCGCGGAGGAGATCGGCGGGGAGTGGGAGGCGTGCGACGTCTCCGACCGTGGCCAGGTGCAGGAGGTGGCCGCGCGCGTGCTCGAGCGGCACCCGGCGATCGGCCTCCTCGTGAACAACGCCGGCATCCCCGCGCGCGGGAGCTTCCTCGACATCGACGCCGAGCGGATCGAGCTCGTGACGGCGGTGAACTACCTCGGCGGCGTCTGGTGCACGCGCGCCTTCGAGCCCGGGCTCCGCGCCGGCGTCCCGTCGCACGTCGTCAACGTCGTCTCCGTCGCGGGGACGGTCACCTTCGCGCCGGCCGGCCCGTACGCGGCCGCGAAGCACGCGCAGCTCGCCTTCTCGCGCTCGCTCGCCGCCCTCCTGCGCGGGAGCGGCGTCCAGGTGCACACCATCCTCCCCGGATTCGTCGAGACCGAGGGCTTCCCGCAGCGCACGAAGCTCCGTGGCCGCCTCCTCCAGCGATCCGTCATCGAGCCGGAGGACGTCGCCCGCGCGATCGTGAGCGCGATGGAGAAGGGCTCACTCGAGGTGACGGTCCCCTGGTTCCCGTACCGGCTCGCCTCGATCGGGCAGGCGCTCTTCCCCCGTCTCTTCTCGAGCCTCGTCGCGTCCCGGGCCGGCCGGCACCGCGACGAGTAGCCGCTACGGCCCCGGCTTCCGGGCGACGTACCAGCCGACCTCGATCTCGTAGGGTGCAGCCGGCATCGGCCCCCGGATGCGCTCGCGCTCCTCGTCGGAGAACCCGGCGAGCTCGAAGCGCCGCTCGACGTCCACGCGCTCGTGGGTCACCTCGGAGGTCAGGAGGACGAGGTCGTTGGCGTCGAGGTACCCGCGGATGTCGGCGTCCGGGAGCAGCCGCTGGTGCGTCGGGTCGCGGAGCCGCTCGAAGCGATCCATCTCGAGGCTGCGGAGCGGGTCGACGGAGCCGAGCTGATCGACGATGAGGATGCGGCCGCCCGGCTTCGTGACGCGCGCGAGCTCGGAGACCGCGAGCTCGGGCCGGCGGATGTGGTGCAGGACGCGCGCGCACCCCGCGATGTCGAACTGCGCGTACCGGAACGGGAGCGCGGTCGCGTCGCCCTGCTCGAACCGGACGTTCGCAGGCGCCGCCTTGCGGGCGGCCTCGAGGTAGTCCTCGCGCGAGTCGACGCCGACGACCTCCGCCACGCTCGGGGCGAGCGCGAACGCGAGCGCGCCCGTGCCGCAGCCGGAGTCGAGCGCGACCTCCGTCCCCGAGAACGGGCCGAGGAGGCGACGGACGCTGCGCTCGAGCTCCTCGGCGCGCTCGGCCAGGAGCGCGAGCCGCAGCGAGACGCTCACCGGGCAGCCTCCACGGAGAGCGAGCGGGCGAGCGCGAGCGCCTCCTCGCGCGTCGTGATCTCCCCGGCTGCCCGCTCCTCGTCGATGGCGGCCAGGATACGCCCGATCTCCGGGCCGGGCGGCAGGCCGAGCTCGTCCCCCCGGACGAGGGGCTCGGCGGGATCCGAGCGGCGGGCCGCCTCCACCGGCCCGGCGAGCTCCGGCGCGCCGACGAACGCGAGCGCCTCGAGCGCCCACGGCTCGGTCTGGCGCCGGAAGCGGTGGATCGCCCGAGGCGACGGGCCGTCCGGCCTCGAGGCGGCGAGCAGCGTCCGCGCGTACCGGCGCAGGTCGTTCGAGATCGGGAAGCGCTCGAGCCCCGCGCGGAAGACCGCGACGAGCCGGAACTCCGGGTCGTCGAGCGCGTCGAGGCGCTCGTCGAGCTCCCCGCCGAGCGGCCGGAGGAGCCCGACCTCGCCGAGGCGCCGGTACCCGTCCGCGGAGAGCCTCGAGAGCTCCGCGAGGATGCGCTCTCCCGCCGGCCGGGTCACGAGCGAGGCGGACGCACGGAGCAGCTCCTCCGTGCGCGCGTCCATCCGGAACCCGAGCTCGTCCTCGAACCGCACCGCCCGGAGGAGCCGGAGCGGGTCGTCGAAGAAGACCGTGTCCGAGACGGCGCGAACGGTGTGAGCTCCGAGGTCACCCTCTCCGCCGAAGGGGTCGAGGAGGTCGCCCGAGCCCACGCGGACGGCCATCGCGTTGAAGGTGAAGTCGCGCGACCGGAGGTCCGCCTCGATGCCGTCGGGCAGCGGCGTGAAGTCCACCGTCTTGGCGTCGCCTGCGGTGGCCACCCGCCACGCCCCGTGCCGCTCCGAGAGCGGGAACGCGGCGCCCCCGAAGCGGTCGGCGTACGCACGGGCGGCGCCGCGCGGGTCTCCGCACGCGACGTCGAGGTCGAGCACGGGGCGCCCGAGCCGGAGGTCGCGAACGGCGCCCCCGACGATCCACGCCTCTCCCTCGACCACCTCTCGGACGCGCTCATCCATCGACGGCGACCCGCCGCGCCCGGCCCGAGCGCGTGTTGAGGCCGGTCGCGATCTCGTACCCGATCGTGTTTGCGACGCGCGCGTGCTCCTCCACGAGCACGCCGTCTCCGACGAGCGTGACGGGCGTTCCCGGCGAGAGCCGGCCCGGGAGCTCGACCGCGAGGGCGTCCATCGAGATCGTCCCGACGACCCGTCGGCGCTCGCCGTCCACGAGCACGTCCGTCCCGGTCATGTCCCGCCGGAACCCGTCCGCGTAGCCGACCGGCACGATGCCGATCCAGGTCGGTCGCTCGGCGACGAAGCGGCGCCCGTACCCCGTGCTCTCCCCCGGCCGGAGCTCCTTCACGAGCGCGAGGTAGGACTCCCAGCGGAGCGCCGGCTCGAGCCCGTCGGCCGCGGGATCGGTGCCGAAGGGCGAGATGCCGTACAGCGCGATGCCGCAGCGGACCGCGTCGAAGCGCGCGTCCGGGTAGCGCAGGGTGGCTGCGCTGTTCGCGAGGTGGCGGGTGAGGGATCCGAGCGAGGCCGTTGCCTCCCGGAAGCGCTCGATCTGCCGGAGCGTGAAGGCGGGGTCGGACTCCGCGGACGCGAGGTGGCTCATCACGCCGACGACGTCGCGCGTCGGGGCCGGGATCTCGGTCAGCCCCCAGCGCCCCATGCCCGTGTCGAGCTTGAGGTGGAGCTTCACCCCCTCCGGGATCCGCCCGTCCGCAGCGACGAGCTCGAGGTGCGCGGCCCGCGCCTCGCCGACCTCGCGCTCGGACACGGGGCACATGACGACGATCCGCGCCTCGCGGCACGCGGCCCGGACGTGCAGCGCCTCCGGCAGCGTGGCGACGCAGAGCGCGGTTGCACCGGCGTCGAGCGCGGCGCGTGAGACGTCCACGGCGCCGTGCCCGTAGCCCTCCGCCTTGACCACGGCCCAGAGCTCCGCGCCGCCGGCGGCGTCGAGGAGCCTCGCGGCGTTCCGCCGGATCGCTCCGAGGTCGATCGTGAAGCGCGAGCGTTCCATGGCCCCATTCTCCGCGATCCGGAGAGTGCCGGGACGCTACTGGATCTGCGTCTCGCAGGTCGCGTGAAACGTGTCGGTGCCCGCGCCGCCGATGCAGACGTCGGTTCCTCCGTCACCACGGAGCGAGTCGTTGCCGTCGCCCCCGAGGATGCAGTCGTCGCGGCCAGCGCCACGGAGCGTGTCCACGCCGGGGCTGCCGATGATGAGCTCGGCAGCGCCCGTTCCCGTGAACGTCCCGGAGACGACGCGGACGGTCGAGAGGTTGAGGGCCGCGCACGCCGCGGGCTTGAGCTGGTTCGCGGTCGGCGCCCCGCCCGTGGGGGCGCCGGCGCGGGTCGCCGGCACGACGTTCGTGGCGGTGATCGCGACCCCGAGCCAAAGCGTGAGCGCAACGACTGCGAGGAGCGCCTTCGGCGGTCGCCTCCGGCGCCGCATCAGCCCGTCGCCGCCCGCGTGGGCAGCTTCGTCGGCGGCAGCACGGCCGTGTCCTCGTCGTCGGCCGCGACGGGGGCGGCGGGCTCGACGCCGAGCGCGAGCCGGTACCGGAAGACGGTTCCACGGTCGTCCACCTCGTAGACGTGGTCCCGGCCCTCGCGCCAGTGGAGGACGATTCTGTCGTGGTGCTCGGCGAGCCGGGAAAGGCTCTCGGCATCGCCGAGCTCGGTCACGCGCGCGGCCTCGCCCGTCGGAGGACGGGAGATCGTGATCAGCCGGTCGCCGAAGAGGGATGCGACCTGGGACGGCGTGCCGCCCGTACGACCGCGCCAGACGGCGGCGGCGCCGACTGCGGCGGCGAGCGCGGCGAGGACGAGGCCGAGAACGGAGACCGTCCGCGCATCGTCGACCGAGATCCGGAGGCCCCCGAGCGCGAGCGACGCAGGCACCTCCGTCGTGAGGGCCCCGGCCCTGCGCACCGTCAGGGACGGCTCGTCGGTCGTGTCGGGCCGCAGGCTGACCGCGTCGAGCAGGAGGGGGAGCGTCGGCGAGAACGACCCAGCGATCGGCTCTCCGTCGACGCTCCCGCGCACCGCGACGTCCCCGGCGATCCGGAGCGAGAAGGTGCTCGTGCCCGATCCGGTGAGCGCCTTCATCTCCTCGAGGATCGCGGAGAGCGACTCGACGTCGAGGCGCCCGGCCACGCGGGCGGACGTCCCGACGAAGCCGATCGGCTCCGCGAGCGGGATCTCGCGCCGCCAGCCGGCGCCGTCCGAGAGCACCGCTCCGAGCGTGATCGTTCCGCGGACGCGGCTCGGGTCGTCCGCCCGAAGCCGGTACGCGAGCTCGACGTCCAGAGCCGGCACGAGGCTCACGAACGCCGCCTCGCCCGCGTCCACCCGTCCATCCGGGTACACGTCGCTCGGCTCGACCGCCGTGCCGTACGAGAACGTCCCGACGTGGGCGTAGGCGTCGGGCAGCGTCTGGGCGCGCGTCGCAGGACGCGAGTGCGCCACGACCGCGAGCAGCGCGAACGCGACGAGACCGGCGAGGCCGGCCGCGAGGATCAGCGGCGCGGCCTCCGCCTGCCCGCCGGGGGTGGCGTCGGCAGGCCGCACGTGCCCGGCGTCCTCCGGCCGTCTGCGCGTCGCGGCGAGCGCCGCGCCGCCGCCGAGGGCGAAGAACGCGAGCACGAAGACAAGCGTGCCGGCGTGCAGCGGCTCCCGCGCCCACGCGAGCGCGGAGCCCGCGCGGGGGAGCGTCACCCAGAGCCTGCCGTCGAGCTCGCTCGCCGTCGGCCGTACCTCGTCGAGGAAGTCGTTGTTGTCGCCCTTGAGGACGTAGCGCCCGCCGTCCACCCGAACGACGCGATGCAGCACGTGCGCTCCGAGGCGAGGGTGCTCGTAGAGCACGACGTCGCCCTTGCCGGCGTCGTCGGTCGGCCGGACGAGCGCGAGGTCGCCGGCGTGGAGGAGCGGCGCCATGCTCGAGCCCTGCGTGACGACGTAGCGCGTCGAGCCGCCGAGCTCGGGAGGCGCGAAGACCGCCCACGCGGCCGCGCAGGCCACGACGGCCAGGGCGAGTGCTGGAATCCGGAGTGCTCTGCGTCGCGCCATATCCTCACCTCCTGGCGAGCCGGGCAGGGCGCGATCGCCCCGCCCGGCCGCCCGCGGGTCGCTACTGAACCGCGATCACGCGGAGCTCGTCTGCCGAGAGGACGGTCGGGTCCGTGGCGAAGTCGCAGCTCCAGTTGGTGCCACCCGTGTTCGAGCAGTCCGCGTAGGTCGAGCTCGAGCTCACGACCTTCGCCTTGACGGTGCCGGCGGCGGCGTCGAGGGTGAACGTCACCTTGTCGATGGTCGCCGGGTTCGACGCGAGGACGTAGGCGACGTTGGTCACGGCGTAGCCGCTGATGGTGTTGTTGCCGTCGCCGGCCTTCGACGTGGGCACCGTGTTCGACGCGGTGAACGCGTAGGCGGCGAACGCGAGCGCGGCCGCGGCGGCGAGGATCACCGCGATGCGACCCCTGCGCCGGCTGCGGTTCTGCGACATGGGAACTCCTTCGGTCTGGGGGAACGCCTCTCTTGCTTGCAGGCACGTGTTCGGCCCCCCGGGCAGCCGGTGCCGTCCCCCGAACGAGGTAGATCGGTCGGGGTAGTCGTCCTGCGCCTAGTTGCTGCGCTCGGAGAGTGCAGCGGGCAGCATCTCGAGGACGTCTCCCGCGACGAGACCCGCCTGCCGGGGGGCGAGCGCGGCGGCCATGCCGTGCGCGACGGCCGCGGCCGCAGCCGCGACCTCCGCCTCGAGGCCCTTCGCGAGGAACGCCCCGACGACCCCGGTGAGGACGTCTCCGGTGCCGGCCGTCGCGAGGGAGGGAGGGCCGTGATCGCAGACGACGACGGCGCCTCGGGGAGAGGCGACGATCGTGTCCGCGCCTTTCAGGAGCACGATCGCGCCGAACCGCTCCGCGCAGGCGCGAGCCGCCTCGAGGCGGTGGGCGCCGACCCACTCGGCGCTCTCGCCCAGCAGCCGGGCGAGCTCCCCCGCGTGCGGGGTGAGCACGGTCGGCGCGTTCCTCGGGACGGGCTCGAGCCCGAAGAGCCCATCGGCGTCGACGACCGCCGGGAGGTCGAGCCGCGCGAGAAGCGCCCGCACGAGCTCTCTCCGGGCCGCCGAGCGCCCGAGGCCCGGCCCGAGCGCGACGGCGGACGAGCGCCCCGCCGCCTCGACGATGGTCTCGAGTGCCGCGTCGTCCGCCCAGCCGAGCTTGACCGGCTCGAGCGCGAGCACCTCCACGACGTGTAGCGACTCGGCGGGGACCGCGAGCGTCACGTACCCGGCGTCGGCGCGGAGCGCCGCGCTCGCGGCGAGCACGGCCGCGCCCGTCATCCCGGGCTGTCCGCCGACCACGAGCACCGAGCCCGCCGTGTACTTCGTGTCCCGCGACCCCCGCCTCGGCACCGCCTCGAGGAGGGCGGGCGTCGCGCGCTTGACGGCCGTCTCTCCTCCATCGAGCCCGATGTCGGCCACCACCACGCGACCGGCGTGGAAGCGCCCCGGAGCGACTACGAGGCCGACCTTCGGCGCGTGGAACGTCACGGTGAGGTGCGCGTCCACGACGGCGCCCGCGACCTCGCCCGTGGAGGCGTTCACTCCCGACGGGAGGTCGACCGCGACGACGGGCACGCCGGCGCCGTTGATGCGCTCGATCAGCGCCGCGGCCTCCGGGCGAGGCGCGCCGTGGAAGCCCGTGCCGAAGAGCGCGTCGACGACGACGTCGTAGCCGTCGAGGCCGTCCGCGACCTCCTCTGCGACGTGCCCGGCCTCGCGAAGGACGCGGGCCGCGACGCGGCCGTCGCCACCGTTCGAGCCGCCGCCGCAGACGCACGCGAAGCGCCGCGCCGCCGGGAAGGCGAGCATCGCCTCGCGCGCGACCGCCGTCCCGGCGCGCTCCATGAGCTCCGGGATCGACTCCGGGTACCCCGGGTAGCGCTCCTCCGCCGCGCGCATCTCGGCGGCGTCGTAGAGGGGCTCGAAGGCGTCAGGCATCGGCGGCGGGAGCGACCACGCAGATCGCAGCCGCGATCTCGCGCGAGTGCGTCATCGAGAGGTCGATCGCGCCCGCGCGGACGCGCTCCGCGAAGGCGAGCGTCCGGCCCGAGAGCCGCACGCCAGGCTTCGGCCGCCCGACGATTTCGATCTCCTTCCACGTGAACCGAACGCCGCACCCGAGCGCCTTTCCGACCGCCTCCTTCCCCGCGAAGCGGGCGGCGTAGCTCTGCTCGGGATGCGCGCGGGAGTCGCAGTAGTCGCGCTCGGCGTCGGTGAAGCACCGCTCGCGGAACCCAGGACGCTCGAGCGCCCGGCGGACGCGCTCGATCTCGATGATGTCGACGCCGACCTTCACGTCACGGCGTCCAGCCGCCGCTCAGGTCCTCCTCGAGCAGCGCCGGGAAGTGCGCGATGGACGAGACGACGATGTCCGGCGCGGGGTCGGCCGTCTCGAGCGTCTCCGGCCGGAACTTCCCCGTCCGCACGAGCGCAGTCTTCATGCCGAAGAGCCGCGCGCCCCGGACGTCGGCCTCGACGTCGTCGGTCACGAGCCACGTCAGCTCGGGCTCGGCGTCGAGGGCGTCGAGCGCCGCCGCGAAGTACGAGGGGCTCGGCTTGCCGAGGACGGTCGCCTCGACGCCGGTCGCGTACTCGAGCCCGGCCACGAACGCTCCCGAGTCGAGCATCGGCCCGCGGCTCGTCTGCCACCACTTGTTCTTGTGCATGCAGTAGAAGGACGCGCCGGCCTGGAGCTCCTCGAACGCGCGTGCGAGGTTCATGTAGCTGAAGACCTGGTTCGGCTCGAGCGACTCGTCGCAGCCGCCGATGAGCACCGCCTCGGCGTCGTGCCCGACGAGCTCGAACGCGTCGAGGTCGGGGACGACCGTGGGCATGACGAGCGCGAGCACGCGCTTGCCCGCGAGCTCGCGCGCCGCGGCCCCCGGCGTCGTCTGGAGCTCGTCGTCGGCAAGCTCGAAGCCGAGCGCGCGGAGCTCCTCGGCGAGGAGCGAGCGCGGCCGAGTCGAGTTGTTCGTGACGAAGCGCAGGGCGTGCCCCGCTCGCCGGAGCTCGGAGACGGCCTCGATGGCCCCCGGGATCGGCTCGCCGGAGACGTGGAGCACGCCGTCGATGTCGAGCAGAATGCTCGCCATGGAGCGTGAGTCTATTCGCGTCACGCGCTCGGTCACGCTCCCTCTATCCGAGATCGAGGTCCGGGTGTCGCGGTCGAGCGGCCCCGGAGGCCAGCACGCGCAGAAGTCCTCGACCCGCGTCGAGGCGATCCTCGACGTCGAGGCGTGCTCGGCGCTCACCGGGACGCAGAAGAGGCGGGTACTCGCGAAAGCCGGCCCCGTCCTTCGCGCGGTCGCGCAGGACGAGCGGAGCCAGGTCAGGAACCGCGAGCTCGCGATCGAGCGGCTGGTGGAGAAGCTGCGCGCAGCGCTGGCAGTGCCGCGTACGCGAGTCCCGACGGCGCCGGGCGCGGCGGCGCGCGAGAGGCGGCTCGACGAGAAGCGTCGGCGGGCGCGCACGAAGCGGCTCCGCCGCCCCCCGGCGGACGAGTAGACCTGCCTCCTGTGGCCACTCCGCTCCGCGGGACAACGCAAGTTACAACTTGCAACTTGCAGGTCTGATTCCGCTGCAGGCCTTGATCTGCGTGGTCGACTTCAGCCGAGGTGGTACTCGCGACGGCAAGTGACAACTTGTAACTTGCGAGCCTTTCGTTGCGCACCGACGTCGACGTGCAACAACGCGGCCGAGTGCCCCACTCCCTGGAAGGCACTGTCCGAGCGCACACTCCCCTCAAGGCACGTCCGACGAGAGCACCACTCCCGTGTAGGCGCATCCGAGAGCGCTACTCCCCTGAAGGCACGTCCGAGAGCGCCACGTCACGAGGTCGCCGCGAGGCGCACTAGGATCGCGGTGGTGTCTTCACGTCTCTCGATGATCAGCCCGTGAGCGACGCGCAGATCGGGCCCGAGGGCGTTCTACGCGCCCTCCCGAAAGAGCGAACGCGGCTGCTCGACAACCTCGGACGCCTGCGTCGCGAGCTCGGGCCGATCACCCCCGAGCTCTCCGACGCCCTCGCGGATCACATGAACATCCGCCGGGGCGAGGTGCACGAGGTCGTCTCCTTCTACTCGTTCCTGCAGGTGCCGACGGATGCCGTGCGCGTGTGCACCGGTCCGATGTGCGACTGCCGCGGGGCACGCGAGCTCCTCGCGGTCAACCCTGGAGCGATCGAGGTCGCGTGCCTCGGCCACTGCGACCTGGCGCCGGTGCTGATGCGGGGCGACGTGGTCGTGCCCGAGGTGACGCACTCGACGAACGACGGTCCGGTGCTCGGCCTTGAACGGCGTGACGAGACGCTAGCCGACTACGAGGCGCGCGACGGGCTCGAGGCTCTCCGCAACCTGCCGCCGCTGAAGCTCGTCATCGAGCAGCTGAAGTCATCCGGGATCGCGGGGTTCGGGGGCGCCGGCTTCCCGACGGGCCTCAAGTGGGAGTCGGTCGCGAAGGAGCCCGGGCCGCCATACGTCGTCGTGAACGCCGACGAGGGCGAGCCGGGGACGATCAAGGACCGCTACGTGATGGAGCTCAGACCCCACCTCCTGCTCGAGGGAACGCTCATCGCGATGCGCTCGCTCGGAGCGCGCGAGGGCTACGTCTACCTCCGCGAGGAATACGCAGCGGGCCGTTCACGGCTGGAGCGCGCGCTCGATGAGCTCCGTGCCGCCGGGCTCCTCGAGGGCCTCACCCTCGAGCTCGTCATCGGAGCGGGGGCCTACATCGCCGGCGAGGAGACGGCGATGCTCGAGTCGATGGAGGGCCGTCGCGCGATGCCGCGGCTGAAGCCTCCCTTCCCGAGCCAGGTCGGCTACCTCGGGCGGCCGACGCTCATCAACAACGTCGAGACGCTCGCCCACGTGCCCGCGATCATCCGGAACGGCGGCGCGTGGTGGAAGGCTCTCGGCAGAGATGGAAACGCCGGGACGCGGCTCTTCTCGGTCACGGGTGCCGTCGCGAAGCCCGGGTGCTACGAGGCACCAGCCGGATTGACGACCCGCGAGCTCGTCGAGGAGCACGCGGGCGGCTTTACGGACGAGGTCGGAGCGATCGTCCCGGGCGGGGCGGCGAGCGGGATCCTGCCTCCTTCGGCGCTCGACGTCCCCCTCACGCGCGACGGCCTTCGCGAGTACGGTGCCGGCCCGGGCTCGGCCGCTCTGCAGGTCTTTCCGGCCTCGTACTCGCCTGTCCGCCTGCTCGCCGAGACGATGCGCTTCTTCGCGGAGGAGTCATGCCAGAAGTGCACGCCGTGCCGGATCGGCAACCGCGCGCTCCACCACGTCTGCGAGGAGCTCGCCAAGGGCGAGGCGGCGATGTCGCGCGAGAAGGTCGACGAGTGGCTGCTCGCCATGGAGAAGACGTCGATCTGCGGTCTCGGGCAGGCCGCCCCGTCCCCGGTCCGGAACGCGATGCGCTGGTGGCCGGCGCTCTTCTCGCCGCTCGCGCCCCCTTCGGCCCCTTCGGTGTCAGACACCGAAGCTCGTCAAGGCTGAACAGCACCAACTCTGCAACAAGGTCTCCACACATCGCTGTGAGGCCGCGCGGCGGGGCTACCTTCGGCCCTAGTGCCACGATCGCCTCGGACGTTCATCCCCGGTGGGACGTACCACGTCTTCGCACGCGGCAGCAACCGTCAAGCGATCTTCAGATACGACTCCGACCGCGCAGACTTCCTGATGTGCCTCGAGAGGGTCGTCCGGCAGTTCGATCTGAGCTGCATGGGGTACTGCCTGATGCCGAATCACTATCACCTCGTGGTCGAGACGCCTGATGGTGCGCTCTCTGAGGCGATGAAGGCTCTCAACGGCCGGTACTCGCTGCGATTCAACCGGCGCCACGGACGCGACGCACACCTGTTCAGGAACCGGTTCGGAGCCGTGCTTCAGGAGACGCACTCGCAGCTCCTCTGGACCCTGAGGTACTTGGCGCGCAACCCTGTCGAAAGTGGCCTGTGCGCCGAGCCCGGTGAGTGGCCGTGGAGCAGCTACAGAGCCTGCACCGGCTTGGAGCACGCACCGACCTTTCTCGATCTCACGAGTGCCCTCGCACACTTCGGGGACATGCCCGAAAGGCAGATGTCCGGATATCGCAGCTTCGTAGCATGAGCGATTCGGTGTCTGACACCGGGGGTTACGATGGCGACGTGGTCGAGTTCACGCTCGACGGACGCACGGTCTCCGCCAACGAGGGCGAGCTCCTCGTGCACGCGGCCGCGCGGCACGGCACCTTCATCCCGACCCTCTGCCACGACTCGAAGCTCGACCCGTACGGCGGCTGCCGCATGTGCGTCGTCGACGTCGAGGGCGCTCCGCGGCCCGTGCCCGCGTGCGCGACCCGCGTCGTCGAGGGGATGGTCGTCTCGACGAACGGCGCCGTCACGGGCTTTCAGAAGACCCTGACGGAGATGCTCCTCTCCGAGCACCTGAACGCCTCGCCGGGCGGACGCCCGAACGAGCTCGTCGACCTCGCGACCGAGCTCGGCGTCGAGGCACCGCTCATCCTCCCGGACGCGAAGCGGAAGCCGTACGACGACCGCAACCAGCTGATGGGCTACGACCCCGACGCCTGCATCCTCTGCGCGCGCTGCGTGCGCTACACGCAGGAGGTCATGCAGTGCTCCGCGCTCTCGATCGAGGGCCGCGGAGGGCACGCGCGCATCGTTCCCACCTGGGAGCGCTCCTGGCTCGACACCGAGTGCGAGCTCTGCGGCGGCTGCCTCTCGGTCTGCCCGACAGGCGCGATCTACGAGAAGTTCGAGGAGGGCACCTCACGCCCCGAGCGCTCGCTCGAGCAGGTGCGGACGACCTGCACGTTCTGCGGCGTCGGCTGCCAGATCGACCTGAACCTCGATCCTCGGACGAAGCGAATCGTAAAGGTCACGTCGAAGGACGAGTACCTCCCGAACGAGGGGAACCTCTGCGTGAAGGGCCGCTTCGCCTTCAACTTCGTCCACCATCCCGACCGGCTCACGCAGCCGCTCGTCCGCGGCGAGGACGGCGAGCTCCACCCGACGACGTGGGAGCACGCGCTCGAGACGGCGGCCGCCGGCCTCCGCCGTGTCATCGACGAGCACGGCCCGCAGTCGATCGGCTTCCTCTCCTCCGCCCGCCTCACGAACGAGGAGAACTACCTCATCCAGAAGCTCGCACGCACGGGAGTCGGGACGAACTCCGTCCACTCGTGCGAGTCGACCTGACACGCTCCGACTCTCTACGGCCTGGTCAGGTCGTTGGGCAGAGGAGCGAGCAGCAATTCGATCCCGGAGATCGAGAACGACCGCTTCCTGCTCGTCATCGGGTCGAACACGACCGAGGCGCACCCGGTGCTCGCGCTGCGCATCAAGAAGGCGGTCCGGAAGGGCGCGACCCTCGTCGTCGCCGATCCGCGGAAGATCTGGCTTACGAAGATCGCGAAGCGCCACCTCCAGCTCCGGCCCGGAACGGACGTGTGGCTCCTGAACGCGATGATGCACACGATCCTCGAAGAGGGCCTCCAGGACGACGAGTACATCCGCGAGCACACGGTCGACTTCGACGCCGTGCGCGAGGTCGTCGCCCGGTACACGCCCGAGGACGCCGAGCGGATGACCGGTGTCCCGGCCGAGGCGATCCGCGCGACGGCGCGCGAGTACGCGGCCGAGCGGCACGCGGCGATCTTCTACACGCTCGGGATCACCGAGCACGCCTGCGGCGTCGACAACATCTGGTCGCTCTCGAACCTCGTGCTCATGACCGGCCACCTCGGCTACGAGTCCACCGGCCTGAACGCGCTCCGCGGCCAGAACAACGTCCAGGGGCTGAACGACTCCGGCGCGAACCCGATGTACCTGCCCGGCTACCAGCCGGTGGACGACCCAGAGATCCGCAGGAGGTTCTCAGAAGCGTGGGGCGTCGAGGTCCCGGAGACGCCCGGCTACCGGCTCGACCAGATGATGAGCGGGCTCCACGACGGCCGGATCCGCGCGCTCTACCTCATCGGCGAGAACCCGGCGCAGACCGAGCCGAACGCCCATCACGTCGAGGAGGGGATCGGGAAGCTCGACTTCCTGATCTCGCAGGACATCTTCCTGAACGAGACGACGCGGCGCTACGCGGACGTCGTCTTCCCGGCCTCGAGCTTCGCCGAGAAGGACGGCACGTTCACGAACACCGAGCGGCGCATCTCGCGCGTGCGAGCGGCGGCGCCGCTTCCCGGCGAGGCGAGGGTCGACCGCGAGATCGTGATCGCGATGGCGAAGGCGCTGGGGGCGGAGTGGCCCGAGTACCCGGATGCGGAGTCCGTGTGGAACGAGCTCGCCGACCTCGCGCCGAACTGGTACGGAGTGCGCTACGACCGGCTCGAGGAGAACGGGATCCAGTGGCCCGTCACCGAGATCGGCGGGCCGGACACGAAGTTCCTCCATGCCCCGACCCCGGCGCGCCCCGGCGGCGGCAAGTTCTACCCCGTCGAGTACCAGGAGCCGATCGAGCAGCCCGACTCCGAGTACCCGCTCGTGCTCTCGACCGGCCGCACGCTCTACCACTACAACTCGGCGACGATGACGATGCGCGAGTCGGGGATCACGGACAAACAGGAGGACCCCTTCTTCGAGATCTCCGCAGAGGACGCCTCCGCGCTCGGCCTCGCGCACGGCGACTGGGCTCGGCTCGTGTCGCGACGCGGCGACCTGCAGGCGCGAGCGCACATCACGGACCGCGTCTTCCCCGGCCTCGTCTGGATGGCCCTCCACTTCGCCGAGCAGAAGGTGAACTGGCTGACCCACGACGTCGGCGACCCGCTCATCGGCACGCCCGAGTACAAGGTCAGCGCCGTCCGCGTCGAGCCGCTCCGGGCCGGGCTCGGCGCAGCTGCTCGCTAGCGCTCGATCCGAGAGACATGGCCGTTTGTGGCATCTTGCCGATCCGTGCCATATCCTGCGACCATGGCAGAGCCGAGGATGTACCGGGTTCGCATCGGAAACCAGGGCAGGCTGGTCGTCCCCGCCGAGCTCCGCCGTGAGCTCGGCATCGAGCCCGACGACGTCCTGATCGGCTGGATCGACGAGGGCGGCCGCTTGGTCTTCCAGCGACGCGAGGACATCGAGCGGGAAATCTGGGCGATGTTCGAAGGCGTCGAGCACAGCATGGCCGACGAGCTCATCGCCGAGCGGCGACGGGAGGCGGCACGCGAAGCGGAGCGTGAAGATCGATACCGACGGCACGCCTGACGTCCTGGACGCCTCCGCCGTTCTGGCCTACCTGCGTCGCGAGCCAGGGAGCGCCGACGTGCGGCGCGCGCTGGCCTGGGGCGCGATCATCTCTACCGTGAACCTCGCGGAAGTGCACGGACGAGTCGCGAGCGAAGGACGCAGCATCTCCTGGACCTCCTCCCGGCTCGCGATGGTCGGGTTGCGGGTCGAGCCCTTCCTGGCGGAGGACGCGGAGGTAGCCGGCTCGCTCCTGACGTCGACCCGCGAGCTCGGCCTGTCGCTCGCCGACCGAGCGTGCCTCGCGCTCGCGCTCCGCCTGGGCCTCCCCGTGCTCACGACCGACCGCGACCTCGCACGCACGGACGTCGGGGTCGAGGTGAAGGTGATCCGATGACCGGCTCGCTCGCCCCCGAGGCCGTCGCGCCCCACCTCCGAGGCCGCTTCGGCACGCCCTACCTCTACGAGCCCGAGTGCGCGTCCACGCAGCTCCTCCTCATCGGCTCGGACCTGCCCGAGGGCGCCGTGGTGGCGACGGACCACCAGACGGCCGGCCGCGGCCGGGTCGGCCGGAGCTGGGTCGCGCCACCCGGCACCGCTCTCCTGACGTCGATCCTCCTGCGCCCGCCCGGCGCACGCCACCTCCCCGAGCTCTCGCTCGTCGCGGCGCTCGCGACGGCGGAGGCGGTCGAGGCCGCGACGGGCCTCGCGGCGCAGGTCAAGTGGCCGAACGACGTCATGGTCAACCGGCGCAAGGTCGCCGGGATCCTGTCCGAGCTCTCCGGGGGCGTGGTGGTCGTCGGGATCGGGATCAACGTGAACCAGACCCGTGACGAGCTCCCGCCGGACGCCACCACGCCGGCTGCCTCGCTGCGCACGCTCACGGGGACGACCTACGATCGGGCCGCGCTGCTCGGGCTGCTCCTCTGGGAGCTGGAGCGGCGGTACGACGCGTGGCGGGCAGCCGGGCTCGACGCGCTGTACGACGACCTCGGTGCGCGGGACTTCCTGCGCGGGCGCCGGGTCGACCTCGACGGGACGCCCGGAACGGCGATCCAGGTCCGGCGCGACGGACGGCTCGAGGTGGCCGTCGACGGCGAGGGGACGCGGGTCGTCGAGTCGGGCGAGGTCGCGTTCGTCCGCTGACCCGCCTCAGCGGTTCGCGATGATCGAGATCGCGACGTAGACGAGGAAGGCGATCGGGACGATCCAGGACGCAAGCTTGGCGGGCCAGCCCTGCAGCGGACGGTTCAGGGGATCCTCGGGCCCCGGCCACTCCGCCGGTTGCTCGGGGACGTCCGGGTCGTCGGGCGCTACCTCCATGGGAGCGGGCTCGATGGGCACTTGGAACTCCTCGGGCGCCGGCGCGGGAGGCGCGAAGCCCTCGTCGCCGGTCTCCGGCTCGACGTCGACGGCGCTCCGCTCGAGGTCGAAGAGGCTCGGCCAGCGGCCACACGAGCGGCAGGAAGTCGCATTCGGCTCGTTGACCGTGCCGCACTGCGAGCAGCGCCAGGGAGCGTCGGCCACGCCCGAAGCTTACGCCGAGCTCTACCCGGACATGCGGACGGGGATCTCACGGAGGTTGATGCGCGATCCGTCCTTCGCCGAGAGCTCGTACACGATCAGCGCGCCGACCCCGTCGAACGGGACCTCGTACGGCTTCGTCGTGAAGTCGAAGGTCCCGCGCGTTCCGCTGCCCGACGTCGCAGTGACGAAGCCGCTGTCCACGATCCGCCCGTCCGTGTCGGTGAGCTCGTACTGGAACGTCGCCTCGAACGTGTTCGCGGTTCCGATCGCGCGGACGGGGTTGCCGACGTCCTGGAAGTAGAGGGGCGACTCGACGAGGATCGCGGGCGTCAGGTCTTCGAAATCGGCCCGCGTGTAGCTCTCGCCGCCGAGGTCGACGGCATCGACCGTCGGGAACTGCGAGGCGGTGTAGACGACCTGGGCCTTGGCCTCCTCGGGGAGCTCCTCCGAGAGCTCGACCCGCGCGACTCCGCCGTCGACCGTCACGGACTCGAGCTCGACGCCGTCGGGGATGGCGGTCGAGAACGAGAACTGCACCTCCTCCTCGTCGGTCGGCCCGGCGAGCAGCTCCTCGAGGGCGGCCGTCGCCACCGCGTCGGTCTCGTCGACCTCGCGAGCCACGGGCCAGACCTTGTCCTCGAGGAAGAAGTAGACGCGGAGATCGGTGGACTCCGCAGGCGTCGTGGTCGTCGTCTCGGTTACGGTCGTCATGCCCTCGCCGCCGCCGCCGCCGCCGCCGCAGCCGGCGACGAGGAGCACGAGGAGGACACCGAGGAACGAGAGTCTCACGGGGAGAGGGTAGACCCCCGTCGTGGATCCGGAACGACCTCGGCCACACGGCGACGGAGGTCGGCGTGGTCGAGCTCGAGCTCGAGCCCCAGGCGGCGCGCGGTCTCCTCCTCGAGGCCCTGGAAGAGGTCGATCGTCTCCCAGAGCGCGCGAGCCACGTCGCGAAGGTCGTAGTGCGCGTACGCGGTCTCGAGCGCCGCGAGCGCGCCCGGGTCGGCCCAGCGCTCGAGGAAGCGGCCGCCGTGCCACGTGTCCACCGACGGGTCGACCGCCCGTGCATGCCACTCCATGAGCCGCACGAGCCGCGCCTTCAGGTACGCGTCCAGGCACTCGATCGCCGTGAAGACCTCGCCCCGCCGGAGCTTCTTCGCAGTCCAAAGCGCGTGGAACCAGAAGTCGCTCGCGAGCTCCGTGAAGGCGGCCGAGTCCGGGAGCGGCTCCGGGCCTGGAGCGGTCATCTCTCCGAGCACGGCCGCCAGTCCGAGCTCGTCGTGGAGAATCCTGAAGCCACGCGCGAGGAGCGCCCTCGCCTCGGGCATCTCGGCGAGGGCGTGCCACTCCGCCGCGGAGAGCAGCGGGAAGTCGACGTCCTCGCCACTCGCGTACAGCACGCGCCGCTCCGATCGCCCGCCGAAGGCGGTCGCTTCGAGGAACGTCAGGACGGGCGCGCCGAATTCGGCGACCCACGAGGCATCGTCCGCGAGCCGGGCGGGCTCGTCGAGGAAGAGGAGGATGTCGAGATCCGACCAGCGGTCGGCCGGCGCGCCGGGGCGCGCCTGCGAGCCGACGACGACCGCTGCGCGCACGTCCTCTCGCTCGGCTGCCCAGTCCGCGACCGCCGCCGCGATGAGCTCCATCCCCGTGTTGACGTTCGCGAGCGCCCGCTCGTCGAGCTCCACGACGCGGCCGTTCACGCCCCGGAGCGAGAGCTCGCCTCCGGCGACTCGCCGTTCCAGCTCGGAGAGGATGCTCTGCTCGTAGGCGCCGGGAAGGGGCCCAGTCTGAGGAACGGCCCGTCCGTCCGCGAGCGCGCGCAGATCGTCCGCCGTCAGCAACGGGCAGTCCACGGGAACGACGAGCGCGACGTCGTGGCTCGCCGCCCGCAGCCCGGCGATCACGCCGTAGACGGGAGCGCGCTCCTCCGCACCGTCGTCGAGGACCGGGAACGGGAGCTCGAGGGCGTCCTCCGCCTTCCCGACCGCGATCACCTCGTCGCACGTCTCGGCGAGGATCCGCCACGCGCGCTCGGCGAGTGTCTCACCACGAAAGCGAGCGAGGGCCTTCGGAGACCCGAACCGCGCAGACCTGCCCCCGAGGAGCAGGATGCCCGTTGCGGCCAGGGGAGCGTCCACGCACTCACCCCCTTCGCCGACGGTGTCTGACACCTTGTCCACAGGCGGCGATAGCGCTCGTCACGTCCGAATCCGCCACGGCTCCGTGTACAGGGTCAGCCGCCCGTCGCGCACCCAGCCGCAGAGCGTCACGCCGCGGTCTGCGGCGAGCTCGACCGCGAGCGACGACGGCGCCCCGACCGCGACGACGACCGGGCAGCCGGCCACCGCCGCCTTCTGCACGAGCTCGAACGAGAGCCGACCGCTCACGCAGAGCGCGTAGGACGCGAGGGGGAGAAGCCCTTCGCGGAACGCCCAGCCGACGACCTTGTCCATCGCGTTGTGCCGCCCGACGTCCTCGCGCACGCAGACGAGCTCACCCGCAGCGTCGAAGAGCCCGGTCGCGTGGAGACCGCCCGTCGCGGCAAAGACCTGCTGGGCGGCGAGGAGGCGCGAGGGAAGCGAGGCCGCCACGCCCATCGTCAGCTCGAGCCGGCTCTCGACCCGCGGCGCGCTCACCTGGACCGCCTCGATCGCGCCCTTGCCGCACACCCCGCAGGACGAGGAGGTGTAGAAGTTCCGGCGCAGGCGCTCGAGGTCGAAGCCGTTCGCGTCGATCTCGACCGTGTTCGCAGCGAGGTCGTCCGGGAGCCGCGCGGCCACGGGCTCGAGCCCCTCGGTGACGCAGAACCCGAGCGCGAGCTCCTCGTCGTGCCCGGGCGTTCGCATCGTGACCGCAATCGGCTCGCCGCCAATGCGGAGCTCCAGTGGCTCCTCGACCGCGAGGACATCCCGCTCCCTCGCGCCCCCGGGCAGCCGAACCGCATCGACGCCTCGGGTCGCGTGCGTGAGTGGTCGCTCTAGACTCATCCGGCAAGCGTAGTCAGCTACCGCTCCCTCGCTCGCTCCGCGCCATACCCGGCAACCACCCCGCAGAGCGCGTACGCCTGCAGCTGCAAGGTCTGCGCCGTCGCAACGACCTCGCTCGCCTTCGCGTTCCAGTGGATCTTGTCCGAGTCCGAGAAGTTCTCGACGATCGAGACGACGTTCGCCCTGTTCCCGATCACCCGCGCCCCTCCACCGACGGGCTGCTTGCCGGAAGGGCACGTCGCGATCGCCGTCTTCGGGGTCGTCGAGCTCGCGGCGCTGAGGACATCGACTCGCGCGAGCCCACTGATCCCGGGCGGTCCTGCGGGTCCCTGTGATCCCTGGGGAGCGGCGGGAACCTGTCCGGGCTTGAAGTCCGCCCTCAGCAAAGAGCCGTTCTTGACCTGGCCGGACGTGACGGCGTTCGCGGCGAGCTTCTTCGTCGTCACCGCGCCGCTCGAGCCGCGCCGTGCCGACGCTCGACTCCGGAACGGAGAGGCCGGTCGCGAGTGCCTGCCACGACGAGCTCATGCGGTTCGCGATCCGCTTCACCGGCGTCAACCGCGCCATGCGGATCCTCGGGCTCACGCCGACGGTCTCGTGGGTCGAGGTCGAGGGCGACGGCCTCCGGGTGCACATGGGCAGGGCGTTCTCCTTCGACGCCCCGCTCGCCAACGTCCGGGGCGCGCAGCGCGACGACCGCCGCGTCTGGGGCTGGGGCGTGCACGGCTGGCGCGGGAAGTGGCTCGTGAACGGCTCCTCGTCGGGCCTCGTGCGGATCGACCTTGCGCCTCCCGTCCGCGCCCGAACCGGCCCGTTCCCCATCACGGTGCGGGAGCTCACCGTCTCGGTCGAGGATCCGGACGGCCTCGTCGCCGCGCTGAGCGAGGGTTCGAGCGAGGGCTGGAGTCGCAGCTCGCGTCCGGCGGCCTGTGGCTCCGCACCCTCTCGCTACTCGACGGTGACGGTCTTCGCGAGGTTCCGCGGTTGATCCACGTTCAGGCCGCGGATCCGCGCGATCCGGTAGGCGAGGAGCTGCAGCGGGAGGATCGCCAGGACGACCTGCAGGAACGCCGGGGTCTTCGGCACGTAGATGACGTCGTCCGCGTGGTGCTGGATGTCCTCGTTGCCGTCCGTCGCGATCGCGATGACGTGCGCGCCGCGCGCCCGAACCTCCTGGATGTTCGAGACGATCTTGTCGTAGACGTGGATGTTCGTCGCGACGACGACGACCGGCGTCGCCTCGTCGAGGAGCGCGATCGGCCCGTGCTTCATCTCCCCCGCCGAGTACGCCTCGGTCGGGATGTACGAGATCTCCTTCAGCTTCAGCGCCCCTTCGAGGGCGACCGGGAGCCCGATGTGCCGGCCGAGGTAGAGGAAGAAGTGCGCGTCCGAGTAGCGGCGCGCGATCTCGTCGATCGGGTGGTCGCCGTCGAGGAACGCCTGGATCTTGCTCGGGAGCTTGTAGACGAAGTCGAGGATGAACTCGATCTCGCCCGGGGGCAGCGTCTCGCGGATCTGCGCGAGCTTGAGCGCGACGAGGTAGAGGAGCGCGACCTGCGCCGTGAACGTCTTCGAGGCGGCGACGCCCATCTCGAGGCCGGCCCGCGTGTAGAGCACCGAGTCCACCTCGCGCGTCACCTGTGAGCCCATCATGTTCGTGATCGCGACCG
>CAZODN010000011.1:0-34998 GCA_964578545.1 uncultured Gaiellales bacterium | reverse complement strand
CGAGCCAGCGCTCGACCGCGAGCCAGTGGAGCGTCTCGTAGCGGTCCCAGTCGTCCTCCGAGGACGCGATCACCGAGACCACCGGGATCCCCGTCGTCTCGAACACGACCACGGTGCCCTCGAGCGTCGTCCACGGGTCACCCCGGTCCGCGTAGTCCGCGGGCAGCGGGAGCCTCCGCCAGTACGGCTCGCCGACGACGACGAAGCCGCCCGGCCGCACCGCGGGCTCGAGCACGTCGATCGTCTGGACGAGCCCGCCGAAGACGAAGCTCGCGCCGAGGCAGAGCGCGGCGTCGTACGCCTCCGTGTCGAACGTCGCGCCCGCCGCGTCGGCGCAGTCGAAGGTGACGCGATCCGCGAGCCCGGCCTCCGCTGCCCGCTCGACCGCGGCGGCGTGGAACTCGGGCGAGACCTCGATGCCGTGCACCGAGCACCCGGTCTCGGCCGCGAGGAGAATCGCCGGGCCCCCCCTCCCGGACGCGACGTCGAGGACGCGCGAGCCCGGGCCGAGCCCGAGCCGGCGCCCGAGGAGCGTGAGCTTCTCGGGCGAGGTCGGGTTCTGGAGCTCGTGCCCGCTCTCGGCGACCACGTAGTAGCGGGGGATCACCGGACGATTGTCCCACGCGGGTTACGCTCACTCGCCGCGATGTCGACCCACGAGCAGACCGGGACGAGCTGGGGCATCACCCCCGTGCCGGAGCGGCTACGCGTCCTCGACGCGCGCGACACGGGCCTGCTCTGGGGCAACCTCGGCGTCTCGCTGCTCGTCGTCGTCGCCGGCGCCGCGCTCGTCCCGGCTCTCTCCCTCCCCCACGCGCTCGTCGCGATCCTCGTCGGCTGCCTGATCGGGAACCTCATGCTCGGCGTCGCCGGAGCGATCGGCGCCGACGCGCGTGTCCCGGGCATGGTGCTCATGCGGGCGCCCCTCGGCCGCCGCGGCTCCTACCTCCCGACGACGATCAACGTGCTGCAGGGCATCGGCTGGTCGGTCTTCGAGCTCCTCGTCATCGCGACCGCTGCCGCCGCCCTCTCCGACGAGCTCTTCGGGATCCGCGCGCAGTGGCTGTGGACCGTCCTCTTCGGCGGCGTCGCGCTCGTGCTCGCGCTCCTCGGGCCGATCGGCTTCGTGCGCCGCTTCGTCCGCAGGTTCGCGATCTGGGCCGTCCTGCTCGCCGTGCTCTACCTGACGTGGTGGGCGCTCGACGGCGCCGACCTCGGCGCGCTCTGGGACGCGCCCGGCGAGGGCGGCCTCACCGTCTGGCAGGGCGCGGACGTCGTGGTCGCGATCACGGTCTCGTGGGTCCCCTACGCCGCCGACTACACCCGCTTCTCGACGAGCCGTCGCGGCGCCTTCACCGGCACCTCGATCGGCTACTTCGTCCCCGACGCCTGGCTCCTCGCGCTCGGGGTCGTCCTCGTGCTCTCGCGCGACCTGACCGACGCCGCGGAGCTCCCGGCGGCCGTCGTCGCAGGCGGGCTCGCGGCGACGCTCGCGCTCGTCGCGCTCCTCGTGACCGAGACGGACGAGGCGTTCGCGAACGTCTACTCCGCGAGCGTCTCGCTTCAGAACCTCCTCCCGCGTGCGCCGCAGGCCGCCCTGATCGCCGTCGTCACGGTCGTCGCGACCGCCGGCGCGCTCGTCGTCGACCTCGTCTCCTACCAGACGTTCCTCCTCCTGCTCGGATCGGTCTTCGTGCCGCTCTTCGCCGTGCTGCTCGCCCACTGGCTGGCGTCGGGGAGGCACTACGCGGAGCGCGACGTGTTCGAGGCGCCGGCCTGGCGCCCCGGGCTCGTCGCTGCGTGGGTCGCGGGCTTCGCCACGTACCAGTGGCTCTACCCGACCGGCCCTTCGTGGTGGGTCGAGCTCGTCGAGATCTTCGACCCGCCGGACTGGGAGATCGGCGCCACGGTGCCGAGCTTCCTCGTCTCGTTCGCGATCTCGCTCGTGGTCTGCGCCGCCTCCCGGCCGAGGCCACCGGTTCCCGCTTGACATCTCGCCGCGAAAGGGCAAAGACTCTCTCGTGACCTCCATCGTCGCCAGGCTTGCCGGCGGTCCCATCTCCTGGGGAGTCTGCGAGGTACCTGGCTGGGGGGCGGAGCTCGCGCCCGACCGGGTTCTCGCGGAGATGCGGCAGCTCGGCATCTCGGCGACGGAGGCAGGGCCCGACGGCTACCTCGGCGCCGACGCCGCGGCCGTCCGCTCCGTTCTCGAGCGCCACGGGATCGAGCTCGTCGGAGGCTTCCTCCCGGTCGTGCTGCACGAGCCGGAGGCGGTGACCGAGACCCTCGCCTCCGCCGAGCGGGTCGCGCGCCTCTTCTCCGAGACGGGCGCGACCTTCCTCGTCTCGGCCGTCGTCGGCGACCTCTCGTGGCCGCCCCGGTTCGAGCTCTCCCGCGAGCAGTGGCGGCGCGTGTTCGAGGGCCTCGCGCGACTCGACGACCTCGCCGCGTCCCACGGGCTCACGCACGTGACGCACCCGCACTGGCGCACGCTCGTGGAGCGGCGCGACGACGTGTGGCGGGTGCTCGAGGGATCCGACGCGCTGCTCTGCCTCGACACCGGGCACCTCGTCCTCGGCGGCACCGACCCTGTCGAGCTCGCGAGCGCAGGGGGCGACAGGATCGCCCACGTGCACTTGAAGGACGTGGACGAGGGACTCGCAGCGCGCCTCAGGGCAGGGGAGCTCGAGCTGGTGACCGCTGTCCAGGCTGGCCTCTTCCGGCCCCTCGGGGAGGGCCAGGCGCCGGTTGCGGAGACGGTTCGCACGCTGGAGGAGAGCGGCTACGGAGGCTGGTACGTGCTCGAGCAGGACACCGCCCTGCCGACGGCCGACCTCCCCGAGGGCGAGGGGCCGATCCAGGACGTCCGCCGGAGCATCGCCTTCCTCGAGGCGCTCGCGGGCGAGCGGATGCTGGAGGTCGGCACGTGACCACGGAGTTTCGGCGCGCACCACGCGCGCAGCACGCAAGACGAACGTCGTAAGAAAGGAGGTAGCCGTGAGCAACGAGCTCATGGGGTCGCTGGAGGGGCGGAGCCTCAGCCGCCGGGACGTCCTGCTCGCGGGCGGCGCCGTAGCCGCGGGCGCGACGTTCCTCCGCACGCCGGCAGCAGCCTTCGGCGCGCTGACCGGCGCAGACGTGACGCAGGCGAAGATCGCCGTCGTCACGCACGGGGACACCGGCTCGTTCTGGTCGGTGTTCAAGAAAGGGGTCGACCAGGCGGCCAAGGACCTCGGGTCGAGCGCCGTCAAGGTCACGCAGGTGTACGCGGCCAACGACGTGTCGAAGCAGGTCGCCGGCGTCAACGCCGCGGTCGCCGCGAAGGTGCACGTGATCGTGACGTCGGTTCCCGACGCGAGCGCGCTCAAGGACCCGCTCACGCGAGCGGCGTCGCGGGGCATCGAGATCATCACCGCGAACTCGGGCCTCGGCGCGTTCGACAAGCTCAAGACGTACATGACGCACGTCGGCCAGACGGAGGACATCGCCGGACAGGGCGCAGGCCTCCAGTTCAACGCCGCGGGCGCGAAGAACCTCGTCGTCGTCATCCACGAGGCGAGCAACTCGGGCCTCACGCAGCGAGCCGCGGGCGCCAAGAAGACGTTCAAGGGCTCGACGAAGACCCTGCTCATCCCCAACGCGACGTCCGACCTGCCGGGGATGCAGGCGAAGCTCCGGGCGTACTTCAAGGCGAACCCGAAGACCGACGCGCTGCTCGGCCTGAACCCGGACGTCACGAACGCCGCGCTGGCGGCCGTGCCGAAGGGGACGAAGGTCGGGACGTTCGACCTGAGCGGCCAGGTCATCAACTCGATCAAGGCCGGCAAGGTGCTGTTCGCGATCGACCAGCAGCAGTACCTGCAGGGCTACCTGCCGGTCGTGTTCGGGTACCTGTTCGTGAACAACCTGAACACGGTGGGCGGCGGCCTGCCGATCCTCACCGGACCGGGCATCGTCAACAAGGCCAACGCGGCCCAGGTGGAGAAGCTCGCGAAGGCGGGGACGCGCTAGTCGCGAGAGCAGGGGCGGGCGGCGCCGCCCGCCCCTGCCTGCGACCGCATGCTGGCTGACGACGAGCCACCCATGGCCGAGACCGCCACCCCCCGGATCGAGGACGAGCGCGTCGTCCGCGTGAGCGCGGTCACGCGGATCCTCCAGCGCCCCGACATCGGCGCGTTCTTCGGCGCCGTGGCCGTCTTCCTCCTCTTCTCGGTGACGGCCAGCGACGTCAACTGGGCCACGGACGGCTCGATCTGGGCCGCCTGGCTCAACACCTCGGCCTACGTCGGCATCGTCGCGGTCCCGGTCGCGCTGCTCATGATCGGAGGCGAGTTCGACCTCTCGGCGGGCGTGATGATCGGCAGCTCCGGCCTCCTCCTCGGGATCCTCACGAGCGAGGCCGGGTGGAACATCTGGCCCTCGATCGTCGTCGTCCTCGGGTTCGGCCTCCTGGTCGGCTTCCTCAACGGGCTCACCGTGGTGCGGACCGGCCTCCCGAGCTTCATCGTGACCCTGGGGACGTTCTTCGTCCTCCGCGGGCTGAACGCCGGGCTCACGATCAAGATCACGGGCGGGGTCTCGATCGCGAACATCGACGCGGCGTCGGGCTTCGAGAGCGCGCGAAAGGTGTTCGCGTCGATCATCTGGAACGAGTACGGGCTCAGCGTGTCCGTGCTCTGGTGGCTGGGGGTGACCGTGGTCGGGGCCTGGATCCTCGCGCGCACCCGCTTCGGGAACTGGATCTTCGGCGCGGGGGGCGATCGCGTCGCGGCCCGGAACGTCGGGGTCCCCGTCGCGCGGACGAAGATCGCGCTCTTCATGATGACCTCGTTCGTCGCCTCCCTCTGGGGCGTCATGACCGCGATCAGCCTCCGCGGCATGCAGTCGAACGAGGGCGTGGGGCGCGAGTTCGAGTTCATCATCGCGGCCGTCGTCGGCGGCTGCCTCCTGACCGGCGGCTACGGCTCGGTCGTCGGCACCGCGTTCGGCGCCGCCATCATCGGGATGGCCCAGATCGGGATCATCTCCTCGAACTGGGACTCGAACTACGTCTACCTCTTCGAAGGCGTCATCCTCGTGCTGGCCGTGATGCTGAACACGGCGATCCGCTCCCGGGCGGCGAAGGCGCGATGACCACCCCGAGCGACACCGCCCGGCCGCACCTCCTCGAGCTCGACGGGATCTCGAAGTACTTCGGGAACGTCGTAGCGCTGACCGACGTGTCCGCCTTCGTCGACGCGGGAGAGGTGACGTGCATCCTGGGCGACAACGGCGCGGGGAAGTCCACGCTCATCAAGATCCTCTCCGGCGTCTATCAGCAGGACGAGGGCCGGGTGCTCGTGGACGGCGAGGAGGTCCGGTTCGACTCGCCGCGCGACGCGCGTGCCAGCGGGATCGCGACCGTCTACCAGGACCTCGCGATGGTCCCGCTGATGTCGATCTGGCGGAACTTCTTCCTCGGCGCGGAGCCGACGAAGGGCGTCTGGCCGTTCAAGCGCTTCGACCGCGAGCTCGCCAAGCGGACGGTGCGGGAGGAGCTCCACGAGATGGGGATCGACATCCGCGACCCCGACCAGCCCGTCGGGACGCTGTCGGGCGGCGAGCGGCAGTCGACCGCGATCGCGCGGGCGATCCACTTCGGCGCGCGCGTGCTCATCCTCGACGAGCCGACGTCGGCGCTCGGCGTCAAGCAGGCCGGAGTCGTCCTCAAGTACATCCTCCAGGCGCGGGAGCGCGGCGTGGGCGTGATCTTCATCACGCACAACCCGCACCACGCCTTCCCGGTCGGCGACCACTTCATCCTCCTCAACCGGGGCCGCGTGATCGGGGACTACGCGAAGGGCGAGGTCACGCGCGAGGAGCTCGTGCGCCAGATGGCAGGAGGAGCGGAGCTCGACCAGCTCACGCACGAGCTGGAAGGTCTGAGCGCGAGCGGATGACCGCGGAGCTCGACGTCCTCACGGTCGGCCGGGTCGGCGTGGACTTCTACGGCGAGGAGCTGCACGCGGGATTCGTCGAGTCGAGGCACTTCCAGAAGTCCGTCGGCGGGAGCCCGACGAACGTCGCCGTCGCGGCGGCACGGCTGGGGCGTCGCGCCGCCGTGCTGACGAAGGTGGGCGACGACGGGCTCGGGGCGTACGTCAAGCACGCGCTCGCGAGCGAGTTCGGCGTGGACACGCGCTTCGTCGGGACGCACCCGACGCTCCAGACGCCGGTCGTCATCGCGGTCATGGACCCGCCCGAGGACCCGAGGTTCGTCTTCTACCGCTCCCCCATGGCACCGGACGCGACGATCGAGGCGGACGCCGACGTGCTCGCGGCCGCCCGCAGCGTCCCGATCCTCTGGGTGAGCGCAGGAGCGCTCGCCGTCGAGCCCTCGCGCGCGACCACGACGGCCCTCCTCGCGGCCCGCGGACGGGAGCGGCACACGATCCTCGACCTCGACTACCGGGCGTCGTTCTGGGCGTCGGAGGACGAGGCGCGGCGAGAGATCGGCGCGGCCGTGGACGCTGCCACGGTCGCCGTCGGCAACCGCGCGGAGTGCGAGATCGCGGTCGGCACCGGTGATCCCGAGGACGCGGCGAGCCGGCTCCTCGCGCGCGGCGTCGAGGTCGCGGTCGTCAAGCTCGGCGCGGACGGCGTGCTCGTCGCAACGGCCGACGAACGGCGGGTCGTGCCTCCGGTCCGCGTCGAGGTCGTCTGCGGCCTCGGCTCGGGGGACGGCTTCGGGGGCGCCCTCTGCCACGGGCTCCTCGCCGGCATGAGCCCGTCCGAGGCGGTCGAGCTCGCGAACGCGGCGGGCGCGATCGTCGCCTCCCGGCTCCTCTGCGCGGACGCGATGCCGACCGAGCCGGAGGTGCATGCGCTGCTGGAGGTGAGCCGTGCGCGGAGCTGAGCTCCACCTCCGCGCCGGGACGACCGCCGCCGACGGCGACCCCCTCGTGATCACGCCCGAGTCCGCGGGCTGGGAGCTCTGCGGCCTGCGCGTCGTGCGGCTCGGAGCCGGCGAGCCCCGCGCGCTCGCGACGAGCGAGGACGAGCTCGCGGTGCTCCCGCTCTCGGGGGGCGGCGTGACCGTGGAGGCAGGGTCGACGACCTTCGAGCTGACGGGGCGACGCTCGGTGTTCGCTCGCGTGACGGACTGGGCGTACGTCCCGATGGGCACCGAGCTCCGCCTGACGAGCGCGGAGGGCTGCGAGCTCGCGCTCGCCTCGGCCCGCGCGACGCGCCGGCTCGAGCCGGCGTACGTCGCGGCGGAGGACGTGCAGGTCGAGGTGCGGGGTGCCGGCTCCGCGACGCGCCAGGTGACGAACTTCCTCACGCCGGGCGCGTTCGACGGCGCGGACAAGCTCATCTGCTGCGAGCTCCTCACGCCCGACGGCAACTGGTCGTCGTACCCGCCGCACAAGCACGACGACACCGAGGGCAGCCCCGTGTGGAACGAGGAGATCTACTACTTCCGGGTCGGACGAGCCGGGACGACCGCGTACGCTCCCGAGGGCTACGGCATCCACCGCACGTACACCCACGACGGGACGATCGACGCCACCGTCACCGTTCGCGACGGCGACGTCTTCCTCGTGCCCCGGGGGTACCACGGCCCCTGCGCTGCGGCGCCCGGGTACCCGCTCTACTACCTGAACGTCATGGCCGGACCGGCACCCGGACGCACCTTCGCGTTCGTCGACGACCCTCCTCACGCCTGGATCCGCGACTCCTGGGAGGCGATGGCGCCCGACCCGCGGGTCCCCATGACGACCGCGGAAGGCCCCGTGTGAAGACCGAGCGGCTAACGGCAGCGCAGGCGATCGTCCGCTTCCTCGTGGCGCAGCGGACGGTCGTGGACGGCCGCGAAGCGCCCCTCTTCCCCGGCGTCCTCGCGATCTTCGGGCACGGGAACGTCCTCGGCCTCGGGAACGCCCTCTGGGAGCAGCGCGCCGAGCTGCCGGTGTACCGCGGCCAGAACGAGCAGGGCATGGGCCTCGCGGGCGTCGCGTTCGCGAAGGCCCGGCGGCGGCGCCAGATCATGGTCGTCACCTCCTCCATCGGCCCGGGCGCGCTGAACCTCGTCACGGCGGCCGGGGCCGCCATGGCGAACCGCCTGCCGCTCCTCGTCCTCTCGGGCGACACGTTCCAGAGCCGGATCCCCGACCCCGTGCTCCAGCAGGTGGAGCACCCCGGCACGCCCTCGACGACGGTCAACGACGCCTTCCGCGCGGTCACCCGCTACTGGGACCGGATCGTCACGCCCGAGCAGGTCGTCCAGAGCCTGCCGCTCGCAGTCGAGACGATGCTCGACCCGGCCGACTGCGGCCCCGCCTTCGTCGGGCTGCCGCAGGACGTCCAGGCCGAGGCCTGGGACTACCCGGTCGGCCTCTTCGAGCCGCGCGTGCACGAGCTTCGCCGCCAGCGCCCGGACCGCCGCGAGCTCGCGCTCGCGGCGGCGGCCCTGCGAGGCGCCGAGCGGCCGCTCGTCGTGGCCGGCGGCGGCGTCCACTACTCGCTCGCCGAGGAGGAGCTGCGCGCGTTCGCCGAGCGCCACGGCCTGCCGGTGGTCGAGACGATGGCGGGGAAGGCGTGCCTCGTGGCCGACGACCCGGCGTGGATCGGGCCGGTCGGCGTGACCGGCTGCGACCACGCGAACCGGCTGGCGGCGGAAGCCGACGTCGTGCTGGCGATCGGGACCCGGCTGCAGGACTTCACGACCGGCTCGTGGACCGTGTTCGGCGAGCGCACGAGGATCGTCGCGCTCAACGTCGCCCGCTTCGACGCCGATAAGCACCTCTCCCTCCCTCTCGTCTGCGACGCGCGCGAGGGGATCTCCGAGCTCTCCGACGCGCTCGACGGCTGGCACGTCTCCGAGGCCTGGCGCGAGCGGGCACGGGCAGAGAAGGAGCTCTTCCGCGCCTTCGTCGCAGCGCGGACGGCGCCGGCGGCGGATGGCCTCCCGACGTACGCGCAGGTCGTGGGGGCGATCAACCGCCTCGCGGAGCCGGACGACCTCGCGCTGACCGCCGCCGGCGGGCTCCCCGGAGAGATGAACGTGAACTGGCTCGCGAAGGGCGTCGGCACCTTCGACTGCGAGTACGGCTTCTCGACGATGGGGTACGAGATCGCGGGCGCCTGGGGAGCCCGAATCGGCCGCGAGCGGGGCGAGGTCGTCGCGTTCGTCGGCGACGGCTCCTACCTCATGCTCAACTCGGAGCTCTACAGCGCGCACCTCTCGGGCCACAAGCTCGTCGTCGTGCTCTGCGACAACGGCGGCTACGCCGTCATCCACCGCCTCCAGGTCGGGCAGGGGGGCGCGCCCCACGGGAACATGCTCGCGGACGTCCGCCCCGACTACGCGCCGGTGGACTGGGCCGCGCACGCCCGGGCGCTCGGCTGCCTCGCCGAGGAGGTCGAGGGCGTGGCCGAGCTCGAGGAGGCGTTCGCGCGCGCCCGCGCCGCGGATCGCTCGACCGTGCTCGTCATCCGCACGGCGCCCCACGACTGGACTCCCGGCGGGGCCTTCTGGGAGGTCGGCGTCCCCGAGGTGGCGGCGCGCGAGGAGATCGCGGCGGCGCGCACAGAGCTGCTCGAGGGCAAGAGGCACCAGCGCGTCGGGCTGTGACCGCGCCCATCCGCATCGGCGTCATCGGCGTCGGCCGGATCGGGAGCATGCACGCGCGGCTCGTCGCGCGCGAGGTGCCGGGGCTCGCGCTCGCATCGGTTCACGACGCGGAGGTCGCGCTCGCCGAGCGCGTCGCGCGCGAGCTCGGAGCCGCGGTCGCCTCCTCGGCCGAAGCGCTCATGACGAGCCACGAGACGGACGCGATCGCGATCTGCACGAGCACGGACACGCACGTCGACCTCCTCCTCGCTGCGGTCGGGACCGGCAAACCGGTGTTCCTCGAGAAGCCCGTGTCGCTCCGGCTCGAGGAGGTCGATCGCGCCCTCGAGGCCGTCGAAGGCTCGGGCCTCCTCGTCCAGGTCGGCTTCAACCGGCGGTTCGACCCCGGACACGCGTCCGTGAGAGGGGCGATCGCCCGAGGCGACGTCGGCGAGCTGCACCTCGTGCGCATCTCGAGCCGGGACCCGGGCCCACCGCCGCTCTCCTACGTCCGGGTCTCCGGCGGGATCTTCCTCGACATGACCGTCCACGACTTCGACATGGCACGGTTCCTGACCGGCAGCGACGTCGAGGAGGTCTACGCGCGGGGAGAGGTGCGCGTCGACCCGGAGATCGGCGAGGCCGGCGACCTCGACACCGTCGTCGTGACGCTCCGGCACGCGGACCGGACGCTCACGACGATCGACAACAGCCGCCGGGCGGCGTACGGGTTCGACCAGCGCCTGGAGGCCTTCGGGTCGGCGGGGATGGCCCTGTCCGAGAACCCCCGCAGGCACATGGGCGCCGTGACGACCGAGGCGGGGACGCTCTCCCAGCCGCTGCCCCACTTCTTCCTCGAGCGCTACACGCCGAGCTACCTGGCCCAGTGGGCGGCGTTCGAGGAGGCGGTCAGGGGTGGCTCGACGCCTCCGGTGTCGATGCGCGACGGCCGCGCGGCGCTCGTGGTCGGTCTCGCCGCCTGGCGCTCCGTGCACGAGGGGCGCCCCGTTCGCACTGCCGAGATCGGGTAGCCGCGGCATGCGCGTCGTCGTGACCGGCGCGGGCGGGTTCGTGGGCTCGAACGTCGTCCGCGAGGCCGCCCTCCGCGGGCACGACGTCGTGGGGCTCGTCCGCTCGCGTCCGCCCCTCCCGGACCCCCGGTGCACGTACGTCGCGGTCGACCTCCTCGACGCCTCGGCAACGAGGACGGCCGTCGCGTCCGCCGCGCCGGACGCCGTCGTGCACGCCGCGATCCACAACGACCCGGCAGGGCTGCTCGCGATCCGCGAGCTCGCGTGGGCCTCGTACGTGGGAGCGACGAGAACGCTCGCCGTCGCCGCCGACGACACCGACGCCATCCTCGTCACGATCTCGACCGACTGGGTCTTCGACGGCCGCGACGGCGGCTACGCCGAGGGCTCGCCGCCGAACCCCGTCAACTACTACGGCGTCCTCAAGGCCTTCAGCGAGCTCGTCACGCTCGAGCGCGCGCGCCACGCGGCCGTCGCGCGGATCGCCGGGGTGATGGGGACGCACCGCGCCCGACCCGCGCTGCCCCGCGGCCAGGATGCGGGCTTCGGCTACTTCGTCGCCTCGCTCGCCGACGCGCTCGAGCGCGGCGAGCCCTTCACCGTCTGGGAGAGCGACGAGATCAACGTGCGCGCGACACCGAGCCTCGCGAGCCACTCGGCGCGCCTCGTGCTCGACCTCTGCGAGCGCCGCCTCACGGGCATCTTCCACTGCGTCGGGAGCGAGGCGACGACGCGGATGGAGCTCGCGCGCGCAGCGGCCGAGGTCTTCGACCTCGACCCGTCGCTCCTCCGGTCGGGGCCGCCTCCGCGGGAGGCGCTGCCGCCCGAGCCGGTTCCGCGGGACACGAGCCTCGTCGCCGAGCGGACCGCCGCCACGCTCGGCGTCGAGCTCCCGTCCGTGCGCGAGCTCCTCGCTCTCTTCCGCGCGGAGCGCGTGGCGGCCGCCTCGCGCGCTTGACGCGCCGGGCGCGACTTGGGAGGATCGGCCCCTGGAACGTTCCACACGACCCACCGGACCGTGAGCACTCCACACCGTCGCCTGAAGGTCGGGGTCGTCGGGTGCGGGCTGATCGCCCAGGTCATGCACCTGCCCTACCTGGCGCAGCTCTCCGACCGGTACGAGGTGGTCGCGCTCTGCGACCTCGCGGAGGAGCCGCTGCGCTTCGCGTCGGCGCTCCACCCCCACGCGACGACCCACGCTCGCTGGGAGGACGTGCTCGAGCGGAAGCCCGACGTCGTCATGGTCCTCGTCGCCGGCAGCCACGCGCCGGCCGCCGTCGCAGCCGCCGAGGCCGGCATCCACGTGTTCGTCGAGAAGCCCATGTGCCTGTCGCCGGCGGAAGGGCGGGCGATGACGGCCGCCGCCGAGCGGGGCGGCGTCCGGTTGATGGTCGGCTACATGAAGCGCTACGACCCTGCGTACGAGGAGCTCGCCGCGCGGCTCGACCCCGGCGCGCTGCGGCTCGGCCGGGTCACGACGCTCGAGTCGCCGCTCGAGCCGTACGTCGCCCACCACCCCCTCGCCCGCAGCTCGGTCGACCCGGGACTCGCGGCCGAGCTCGCGGCGGACGACGCCCGCCGCGTGGAGGACGCGGTCGGCGCCCTGCCGCCGGCCCTGCGTCACGCGTACCGGGCGATCCTCCTCGACAGCATGATCCACGAGCTGAACGCCGTCCGCGGCCTCCTCGGCGAGCCGGACGAGCTCCGCTTCGCCGACGTCTGGGGCGAGGGAGCCGGTGTCACGGCGACCCTCCGCTTCGGAGAGGTCGAGTGCGTCTTCTCCTGGGTCGACCTCCCGGGGATCGCGCGCTACGAGCAGGAGCTGGCGTTCTTCGGGCCGGACGAGCGCGCGACTCTCACCTTCCCCTCGCCGTTCCTCCGGAACATGCCGACGCGCCTCGTCCTGGAGGGTGGCGAGCCGGGCACCCCTGGCTCGTGGCGGACGGAGCGGACGGTCTCCTACGAGGAGGCGTTCGCGCGCGAGCTCGTCGAGCTGCACGCCTGCATCGTCGAGGAGCGCGAGCCGCGCACGCCGGGGCCCGACGGGCTCCGCGATGTCGCCCTCTGCCGGGCGATCGCCGCGTGCGCGCACGACGGGCGACCGCGCGCGCGCCCGACGGAGACCGACGCATGAGGGTCGGCGTCTTCACCGACGGGCTCGGGCACCTCTCGCTCGACGCGGCGCTCGACTGGCTCGCGTCGGAGCTCCCCGAGGTGCGCGACCTCGAGATCGGCACGGGCGGCTTCTCGCCGGCGCCGCACTGCGACGTCGAGCTCCTCCTCGAGGACGCCGAGCAGGCTCGGGAGTGGCTGGCGGCAATCGAGTCGCGTGGCTTCCGGCTCGCGGCGCTGAACGCGAACGGGAACCCTCTCGAGGACGCCGCCCACGACCGCGCGCTCCGCTCGACCATCGCCCTCGCCGCCGCGCTCGGCGTCGACACCGTCGCCTGCATGTCGGGCGGCCGGCCCGAGCTCTCGGGCGGGGCCTGGTTCCCCGGCGTCGAGGACGCCGTCGAGGCGTACTGGCGAGACCGGGTTCTCCCGTACTGGGCGGAGCTGGCCGACCTCGCAGCGCGGGCGAGCGAGAACCTGCGCCTCTGCCTCGAGCTCGAGCCCGGGTCCGCAGCCTTCAACGTCTCGACCGTCGAGCGCCTGCTCGAAGTGTCGCCGAGCCTGGCGGTGAACGTCGACCCGAGCCACTTCCTCTGGCAGTCGATCGACCCCCTCGCCACGGTCGCCCGGCTCGGCGACCGCATCGGCTTCGCCCACGGGAAGGACACCGTCCTCGACGAGGGCAGGGTCGCGCTCGACGGCGTCCTCGACCGGACGGCGTGGCGCTACGCGACCGTCGGCCACGGGCACGGCCCGGAGTGGTGGGCGGCGTTCGTCTCCGCGCTGCGCGCCGCGGGCTACGACGGGGTGGTCAGCATCGAGCACGAGGACGAGGCGGTGCCGCCGGAGCAGGGGATCGCGGAGTCGGGTCGAGCGCTCGCCCGGGCGCTCGCGGAGGCCTCCTCGTGAGCCGCGTCTCCTTCGAGCGCATCGAGAAGCGCTTCGAGCAGGTGGTCGCGCTCCACGAGCTCGACCTCGAGGTCGAGGACGGCTCGTTCCTCGTCCTGCTCGGCCCGTCCGGCTGCGGGAAGACGACGGCCCTCCGCATCCTCGCGGGCCTGGAGCAGCCGACCGCAGGGCGCGTCCTCATCGGCGAGCGCGACGTGACGCGGCTCCAGCCCCGCGACCGGGACGTCGCGATGGTCTTCCAGAGCTACGCGCTCTACCCGCACCTCACGATCCGCGAGAACATCGCCTACCCGCTGAAGGTGCGGAAGGTCCCTGCGGCCGAGCGCGCGCGGGCCGTGGAGGAGGTCGCGACGTCGCTCGAGGTCGACCATCTCCTCGATCGACGACCGCGGCAGCTCTCCGGCGGCCAGCGACAGCGGATCGCCCTCGCCCGCGCGATCGTGCGGCAGCCGCAGGCGTTCCTCATGGACGAGCCGCTCTCGAACCTCGACGCGCGGCTCCGCCTGACGATGCGCGGGGAGATCAAGCGGCTCCAGCACCGGCTTGGCACGACGACGCTGTACGTGACGCACGACCAGGCGGAGGCCCTGACGATGGCCGACCGCATCGCCGTCCTCCGCGACGGCGAGCTCCAGCAGCTCGGCGACCCGGCGGCGATCTACGACCGCCCGGCGAACCGCTTCGTCGCCACCTTCGTCGGCAGCCCGCCCATGAACGTGCTCCGGCTCGGTCTCGACCGGGACCGGCGCGAGCTCGTCGTCGGCGGCACGGCGCTCGCCGGCGGCAGGGAGCGCTTCGAGGCGTGCGCCAGGGCAGAGGCCGTGGAGATCGGCGTCCGGCCCGAAGAGGTGCACCTCACCGACGCGGGCACGCCCGGCGCGATGCGGGGCGAGGTCTACGTCGTCGAGCCGACCGGGAACGAGACGCTCGTCGAGGTGCTCGTCGGCGACGAGCGGCTCACCGCACGCGCTCCGCGCGACTTCACCGCGCCGATCGGCTCCGCGATCGGCGTCGAGCTGAACGCTGCGACCGCGTGCTTCTTCGACGCATCGGAGCGGTGCGTCGCCCATCGACGTGCCGGTGGCGGATCCGTACCCGTCCCGGCGGAGCAGTCAACGACCGACAAGGAGGAAGACGTATGAGCGGACACTCTCCGCCCGCGCGGCGTCCCTGGCGCCGCTGGCCACTCGCCTTCATGCTCCTCGTAGCGGCGCTCGCCGTCGTCGCAGCGGGGTGCGGAGGCGGTGACGACGAAGCCTCGGGCACGACCCCCGAGGAGGGGTGCGGCACGGTGACGATCGGCGCGTTCCAGGACGGCGGGCTCACCCCGTTCAAGGACAAGATCATCCCGCTCGCCGCCACGGCCGGGTACGACGTCGAGTTCCTCGAGGACGAGTACGGCGTGACGCTCGAGAAGTGGTTCGCCGATGCCCAGAACGAGGCGGGTCAGTACGACATCTACCTCCTCGACGACCCGTGGGTGCCGCAGTTCGCGGCCGCGGACGTCCTCGAGGACCTCGGGGATCAGATCGACGGTGAGGACTCCGACTGGATCGCGCCGATGATCGACATGGGCTACTGGCCGCCCCGCGAAGGCCCGCGCGTCAAGGGCTTCGAGGACGCCGATCCACAGCTCATCGCCGTCCCCTTCGTGGGCGACCTGCAGACGATGACCTACCGGAACGACGTGTTCACGGAGGGCGCCCCGGAGACGTGGGACGAGATCATCGAGAAGGGGAAGGAGGGCGTGGAAGCGGGGACGATCAAGTACCCGATCGTGTTCCGCGGCGTCGCGTCCAACCCGATCGTCACGAGCTGGTACCCGGTGTTCCTCTCGTACGGCGGGAAGTTCTTCGACGACGACTGGAACGTCACCTTCAACGACGAGAAGGGCAAGGCGGCGGCGGACTTCTTCGTGACCACGATGAAGCAGAACGCCCCGCCCGGAGTCGTCGAGTTCGACTCCGACCAGGAGGGCGCGGCGATCCTCGGCGGCGACGCCGGCGCGATCATCCAGTACTCGGGGAACGCGCTCAAGTCGGACGATCCGGAGCAGTCGAAGGTGGTCGGGAAGCTCGACTTCGGCGTCGTCCCGAAGCAGGAGGAAGCGATCGGGCAGATGGGGATCTTCATCGCCGCCGTGCCGAAGGGCGCCCCGCACAAGGACTGCGCGATCCAGTTCCTCGACTGGTACACGTCGGCGGACACGCAGGCCGCGCTCGCAGAGGCGGGCTCGATCCCGGTGAAGCGGTCGGCGTTCGGCGTCGACAACCCCGGCAACCGGCTGATCCCGGTCGCCCTCGAGCAGATCGACGCCGGCTCGGAGCCGAGGCCTCGCACGCCGGACTGGGCCAAGGTCGAGGAGATCCTCGGCATCGAGCTCAACAAAGCGCTGCAGGCCGGCGCTGGCGGCGGTGAGGCGCTCGACACCGCCGCGGAGAAGGTGACCGAGTACCTGCAGCAGCAGGGCTACTACGACTGATGAGGCTCGGACGAGCACCGCGGGAGCGGCTGCAGGGGGCAGGGCTCGAGCGGGCCCTCCCCTACCTCCTGCTCGCGCCCGCGGTGCTCGTCGTCCTCGTCGTGCTCGTCTACCCGTTCGTCGACGGGATCCAGGCGAGCACGCAGTTCTACCGCTTCGGAAAGCCGGTGAAGAGCGTCGGCCTCGACAACTACACCGACCTCTGGCGCGATCCCCAGTTCCGGAACGCGCTCTGGGTGACCGTGAAGTTCGTCACGCTCGCGGTCGCGCTCGAAACCGTCCTCGGCCTCGCGCTGGCCCTGTTCTGCGCCCGCGAGCTGCGCGGGATCCGGTACCTCCGCACGACCCTCATCGTCCCGATGGTGATCACGCCCGTCGTCGTGGGCATCGTCTTCCGGCTCATCTACGCGACGGACGCCGGCATGCTCACGACCGTCTCGGAGAAGCTCGGGGGGGAGCCCGTCCAGATCCTCTCCAGCCCGACGAAGGCGTTCCTCGGCCTCGTCGTCCTCGACGTCTGGGAGTGGACGCCGCTCATGTTCCTCATCCTGCTGGCGGGCATCCAGTCGCTTCCCGTCGAGCCGTTCGAGGCTGCGCGAGTGGACGGCGCCGGATCCTGGAGGACGTTCGTCGACCACACGCTCCCGATGCTGCGGCCCGTCCTCGCTGTCGCGATCGTGCTGCGGACGATCGACGCCTTCGGGACGTTCGACCAGGTCTTCGTGCTCACGCGCGGCGGGCCCGGAGAGGCGACGCGGCTCGTGTCGCTGTACGGCTACGACACGGCGTTCAAGTTCCAGCAGTTCGGGTACGCGGCCGCGCTGTTCGTCACGGTCGGGCTGATCGTGCTCGCCTTCGCGATCACCGCGGTTCGGCTGCTCCGACGCGTGGAGACGGCATGACCGCCCGCGTCGCACGCTGGACCGGGATCGTCCTCATCCTCGCCGTCGTGCTCGTTCCCATCTACTGGATGGTGTCGACGTCGCTGAAGTCGAACAAGGAGATCACGCAGGACAACACGCTCGTGCCGCACTCGCCCACGCTCGAGAACTACCGGAACCTCTTCGCGGAGAAGGACTTCGGCTCGTACCTCACCAACTCGGTCGTGGTCACGAGCGTCTCCGTCCTCGTCAGCCTCGTGCTCGGCTCCCTCGGCGCCTACGCGATCGCCAGGTTCCGCCTCGTCTTCCGGCTCGAGCGCCGGCTCGGGCTCGCGCTGCTCACCATGCGGATCGTCCCCGCGGTGGTGATCCTCATCCCCGTCTACCTGCTCATCCTGAAGCTCGACCTGCTCGACACCTGGCTCGGCCTGATCGTCGTCTACACGGCGATCAACGTCACCTTCGTCGTGTGGATGATGGAGAGCTTCTTCCGGGAGATCCCCGTCGACCTCGAGGAGGCGGCGATGGTGGACGGCGACACGCGGCTCTCCGCCTTCCGCCGGATCGTCGTCCCGCTCGCGGCGCCGGGACTCGTGGCGACGGCGATCTTCGCCATCATCGTCACGTACAACGAGTTCCTGTTCGCGCTCGTCCTGACGGCCACGCCCGCGTCGATGACGATGCCGCGCGGGACGGCGACCCTCATCGGCCGCATCGACACGGACTGGGCGTCAATGGCGGCCGCCGGCGTCCTCGGAGCGCTCCCGATCGTGATCTTCGCGCTCTTCGTCCAGCGCCACCTCGTGCGGGGGCTCACGCTCGGGGCGGTGAAGTGAGCTCCGCAGGCCCGAGAGCGCCACGCGAGCGGGAGCCGACGATCCACGACGTCGCCCGGGCGGCAGGCGTCTCGAAGTCCACGGTCTCGAACGTGATCCGCGGCGCCGACGGCGTCGCAGAAGGGACGCGGGAGCGCGTGCTCGCCGCCGCCTCGCGGGTCGGGTACCGGCCGAACGCCCTCGCGAGGAACCTCGTCCGCCGACGCACGACGACGGTCGGGATCGTGGTCGGCGACCTCTCGAACCCCATCTACTCCGAGCTCGCGAAACTCGCCGAGGAGAGGCTCGCGGGCGCCGGCCTCGCGACGATGATGTGCAACACCGACGGGGACCCCGCCCGCGAGCTCGAGAAGCTCGAGATGCTGCTCGAGCACCGAGTCGCGGGGATCCTGATGCTCCAGTTCAGCGGCGAGCGCTCGACGCTCCAACGGCTGCAGGCGTCGGGCACGTCGGTCGTCATCCTCAGCCAGTGGGTGGAGGACGCGGACAGCGTCGGCCTCGACGAGCGGCGCGGCGCGGACCTCGCCGTCTCCCACCTCGTCGGCCTCGGTCATCGCCGGATCGCGTACCTCTCGAGCGACCTCGTCGAGCCGCCGACCGACAGCGAGCGCCTCGCCGGGTACGCGGACGCGCTCGGCCGTGCCGGCATCGCCCCCGACTCCGCGTTGGTCGTACACCTGGGCCACCCCGCCTACCTCCGCAGCGATCGTGACCTGCGGCACGCGCTGAGCGAGCTGCTCGCGCTCGACGACCCCGCGACCGCGGTCTTCGCGTCCAACGACCTCCTCGCGGTGGACGTCCTGGAGACGGTGGAAGAGCTCGGGCTCGTGGTTCCGCGCGATCTCTCGATCGTCGGCTTCGACGACATCCAGGTCGCCGGGCTCTCGCGGATCGCGCTCACCACGGTCGCCCAGCCCTGCGAGGAGCTCGCCCGGCTCGGCATCGAGCTCCTCCTGCAGCGGATCGACGGAGCCCACGGGCCACCGAGGGAGATCCGCCTCGAGCCTTCCCTCGTCGTGCGCCGCTCGACCGCGCCGCCGCCCTAGCCGGAGAGCGCGACGTCGCCGACCGTCTCCCACCGGCCGGACGCGGAGGAGCGCTCCATCGCCGCGACGACCTGGGCGGCGGCGAGCGCCTCCCGGACGCCCGGCTCGCCCTGCACGCCGGTCGCGACCGACTCGAGGAAGAGCGCCGCCTCGACCACCTTCAGGTCGTCGTAGCCCATCGAGAGCCCGGGGCCGGGCTGGAAGCGCCCGAAGGGCTCGTGCTGCGGCCCCATCACGACCCGGGCGTAGCCGCGGTCGCCGTTCGCGAGCGGGAGGAAGACGGAGAGCTCGTTCATCCGCTCGAAGTCCCATGCCACGGCGCCCTCGGAGCCGTGCACCTCGAACGCGTACCGCGCCTGCGGGCCGACCGCGACCCGGCTCGACTCGAGCGTCCCGGTCACGCCGCGCTCGAAGCGCACGATCGCCCACACGACGTCCTCGTTCTCGACGGGAGCGAGCTCGCCACCTTCCACGACGTCGAAGTGCGTGCCCGCTGCGCTCGGCAGCGGGCGCTCGGTCACGACCGTCGCCGTCCGGGCCGTCACGCTCTCGATCGGGCCCAGGAGGTGCTGGGCGAGGTCGACCGCGTGCGAGCCGAGGTCGCCGAGGATGCCGAGCCCGGCCTGCTCGCGCCGGAACCGCCACGAGAGCGCTCCCTTCGGGCTCGCTGCGTACGCCGCGACCCACTGCGACCGGAAGTGGTCGACGGTCCCGAGCACGCCGGACTCGATCAGGCGCTTCGCGTGGCGGACGGCGGGGGCGTGCCGGTAGTTGAAGCCGACCACGGAGCGCACCCCGGCCTCCTCGACGGCGGAGGCGATCGCGGCGGTCTCGCTCGGGAACCGGCCGACCGGCTTCTCGATCCAGATGTGCTTCCCGGCGGCGGCCGCCGCGCGCGCGACCTCCTCGTGGAGCTCATTGGGCACCGTGATGCTGACACCGTCGACGTCCGGGTGCTCGACGACGCGCCGCCAGTCCGTCGTCGACGACTCGTAGCCCAGCTCGGCGGCGGCGTGCCGCGCGCGCTCCTCGCTCTCGTCCGCCGCGATCACGAGACGGGCGGCGCCCGAGCAGTCGGGGTAGTGGACGCGCGCACGCCGGTACGCGGCGCTGTGCACGGCGCCCATCCACCCCACCCCGACGAGGCCGATGCCGACGGTTCGCGCCACCGCGACGAGCCTATATCGGCGGTTCCGGGGGCGCCACGGGAAGTAGGCTCCGCCCGTGCAGAAGCTCGCCGTCGCCGGAAACGTCGCAATCGACCGGATCGACGGACGCCCGCCGAGCGCGGGAGGCTGCCCGTCGTTCGCGGCGCTCGCGCTCCGGCTGCTCGGCCGCGAGGGCCAGATCCTGACCCGGTACGCGCCGTCGGACCGCAACCTCTTCCAGCCGGTGCTGTCCGCCCTCGGCGTGCCGGTCACGACGCTCCCCGCCGACTCGACCCAGGCGTTCGGCTTCCGCTACGACGGCGAGCAGCGGGCGATGACCGTGGACGCGATCGGCCAGCCGTGGACGCCGGAGGACGCGTCCGCGCTCGACCCCGACGTCGGCTGGGTGCACGTCGCCCCGCTGCTGCGGAGCGACTTCCCCGCCGAGGCGCTCGCCGCTTTGGCAGACGACGGCCGTGTCCTCTCGTACGACGGCCAGGGGCTCGTCCGGGTCCCGGCGACCGGCCCGATGCGGGTCGACGCCGCGTTCGACCGCGCCGTGCTCGAGCCCATCTCGATCCTGAAGCTCGCCGAGGACGAGGCGGTCGTGCTCTCGGGCAACGCCTTCGACGCCGGGCATGCGCGAGCGCTGGGGATCCCCGAGGTGCTCGTCACGTTCGGCTCGGCCGGCTGCACGCTCTACGTTGAGGGTGACGAGGCTCACGTGCCGGCCGCGTGGCCGGTGCTCGGCGTACAGACGACCGGCGCCGGCGACGTGTTCATGGTCGGGTACGTCGCCGCCCGAAGCGACGGCGAGGAGCCGAGAACCGCCGCCGAGCGGGCGAGCGAGCTCGTCGCCCGGATGCTCGAGGCGAGGAAGCGAGCGACGTGAGCGAGCCGGCGCCGCGGCCGCCGGTCGTCGTCATCGGCAACCTCGTCCGGGACGTCGTCGCCGGAGCGCCGCCACGCCCGGGCGGAGCCGTCTTCTACCAGGCCCGCGTGTTCGCGGAGATCCCCCACGAGCGCGACATCCGGCTCGTCACCCGCTGCGCGCCCGAGGACCGGGAGCTCCTGCTCGAACCGCTCGAGGAGCTCGGCATCCCGGTTGCCTGGCGCCCGGCCCGAGAGACGCAGACCTTCGCCTTCCACTACGAGGGGGAGAGGCGCGTGATGGAGATCGTCGCGCTCGGCGACCCCTGGACGCCCGACGACGTCGAGGGCTGGGTCTCCCAGGCGATGGGAGACGCGGAGTGGATCATGCTCGGCGCGCTCACGCGGGCGGACTTCCCGCCCGAGACCCTCGTCGCGCTCCGCCGCGAGGGACGCCAGCTCCTCGTCGACGCGCAGGGTCTCGTCCGGCGCGGGACGCTCGGCCCGCTCGTCCGCGACGGGAAGGTGCCGCCCGAGAGCTTCGCGGCGGTCCGCGTGCTGAAGCTGAACGACGCCGAGGCGGAGGCCCTCGTCGGCTCGACCGACGCGGTCGCGCTCCAGAGGCTCTGCGTCCCCGAGGTCGTGCTGACCCTCGGCTCGCAGGGGGCGGTCGTGATCACCGCCTCCGACGAGGAGCACGTGCCGGCCGTCGAGATCGACGGCCCCGTCGACCCGACAGGAGCGGGCGACACGTTCTGGGTGGCGTACCTCGTGGCGCGCTCGCAGGGCGCCCTCCCGGTCGAGGCAGCGCGCACCGCCGCCGAGCTCACGGCAGCGTTCCTCGCCGCGCGCCGCGAAGCGGGCGGCTGGCGCGGCTAGGAGCCGCGTCCGACCGCGGCTCGGCCGATCCGGAACTCGCCTCGCGCGACGATCACCGCGCTTCCACCGACCTCGACGCGCTCGATCCCGCCGGAGCCACCCTCGGCGCGGGCGACGAGCGTCGATGGCCTGCCGATCTCCGCGCCCTGGGAGATCTCGATCTCGGTGCCCCAGGGAACGCGCCCGTGGCGGCAGAGGTGGCATACGAGCGGGCCTGCGGCGGAGCCGGTCGCCGGGTCCTCGGCCACGCCGAGGGCAGGCGCGAACATGCGTGTCTTCCACGACGTCCCCTCGCCGGCGACGCAGCTGACGTTGACCTCCAGCGCACGGAGAGCTGTCAGATCGGGATCCAGCGACGCAACCGCCTCACGGGACGCGAGGACGACGAACGTGTGCAGCGGCCCGTTGTCGTAGCGCTCGATCGGGAGCAGCGACGCGGGCACGCCGAGCGCGGCGAGGAGGGCGTCGCCGTCCGGGTACGGCTCGACGGTGGGGATCGGCTGCACCATCCGTCCGAAGACGATCGCGCCGGACTCGTCCCGCTCGAGCGCCACCGGCACGACGCCGATCCCCGTCTCGAGCTCGACGACCGCGCGCTGGAGCGGCGCCGCGAGCACCCAGGCGGCCCCGAGGATCGGGTGGCCCGCGAAGGGCAGCTCGCTCTCGGGGGTGAAGATCCGTACGCGCACCGTGCCCTCGGCCTCCGCGGGGAGCACGAAGACGGTCTCCGAGAACCCGACCTCCTTCGCGAGCGCCTGCATCGTCCCGTCGTCCACGCCACGCGCGTCCGTGAACACCGCGAGCTGGTTTCCGGCGAGCGGCCGGTCGGTGAAGACGTCGCAGACGACGTAGCGGAGGGTCGGCACCTCGCCACCCTACCCCGCCGTGCACATATCGTCCCCGGCCGTGGCGAGCGCGATCGTCGTCCGCGATCTCCGGAAGTCCTACGACGGCGTCGAGGCGCTGCGCGGCATCGACTTCGAGGTCGCCGAAGGCGAGGTCTTCGGGCTGCTCGGGCCGAACGGGGCCGGGAAGACGACGACCGTCGAGATCCTCGAGGGCTACCGCAAGCGAGACGGCGGGGACGCGACCGTCCTCGGGCACGACCCCGGCGACGCGCCTCGCGCCCTGCGCGAGCGCATCGGCGTCGTCCTCCAGCACTCCGAGCTCAGCCCTCAGCTGACCGTCCGCGAGACGCACCTCCTCTTCGCCGGGTACTACGCCCGGCCTCGGGACGTCGACGAGGTGATCGAGCTCGTCGGCCTCGTCGAGAAGCGCGACGCGCGCGTGAAGACGCTCTCGGGCGGGCAGAAGCGTCGCCTCGACCTCGGAGTCGCGCTCGTCGGCGACCCCGACCTCGTGTTCCTCGACGAGCCGACGACGGGCTTCGACCCCGAGGCGCGGCGGTCGGCGTGGGAGATGATCCTCGCGCTGCGCTCGCTCGGCAAGACGATCCTCCTGACGACGCACTACCTCGACGAGGCGCAGCGCCTCGCCGACCGGGTGGCAGTGATCCAGGCCGGGCGGATCGTCGCCCTCGGAACGCCGGCGGAGCTCATCGGTGGCGCCGGCATGACCGAGATCCGCTACCGGGAGGCAGGGCGGACGGTGGTCGTCGAGACGACCGAGCCGACGCGGGTGCTGCACGAGCTCACGGCGGAGGCCGTCGCCGCCGGTCGAGAGCTCGACCACCTCGAGGTTCGGCGGCCGACGCTCGAGGACGTCTACCTCGACCTCGTCGGCGCCGACGAGGTCAAGAGCGAGGAGGGCGCGAGCGCGTGAGCGTCCTCCTCCACCAGCTCCGCTACGAGCAGCGGCTCTTCTGGCGGAGCCGCGAGGCCGCGGTCTTCGTCTTCGTCTTCCCGCTCCTCCTGTACGCGCTCCTCGGGTCGGTGTACGGAGACGAGATCGACGGCGTCCCGGCCGAGGACGTGCTGCTCTCCGGGCTGATCGGGTACGGAGCGGCCAACACGGCGTTCGCCGGGCTCGCGATCATCCTCGTCGGGCGCCGCGAGTCGGGTGTGCTGAAGCGGCTCCGGGCGACTCCCCTGCCGCCGGCGACGTACATCGCGGCCGTGCTCCTCTCGACGCTCGCGACGTTCGCCCTCCAGACCGTGGCGCTCGTCGCGCTCGGCCGGCTGGCGTTCGGCGCGAGCCTACCGGCGAACCCGCTCGGCCTCGCCGGCGCCGTCGTCCTCGGCGCGCTCGCGTTCGCCGGCCTCGGCGTCGGGGCGGCCGCGCTCATCCGCTCGGCGGAAGGCGTGTCGGCCGTCGTCAACGTGATCGTGCTGCCGATGGCCTTCCTCTCGGGCTCCTTCGGTCCGACGGCCGACTTCCCCGCGTTCCTGCAAGCCGTTGCCGACGTCCTCCCGCTCACGTACTTCCTCGACGTCGTCGACGGCGTCTACCTCCGCGGCGACTCTCTCTTCGCCGATCCCGGCGCGCTGGCCGTCGTCGTCGCATGGGGCGTCGCCGGGCTTGTCGTCGCCCTCGCGAGGTTCGGCTGGATGCCGCGGGAGCGGTAGGCGAGGCCTACCGTCGGATCATCGACAGGTAGTACAGGAGCATCGCGACCGACGCGAGCGCGGCAGCGACGTACGTCCACGCGGCGGCGGTGAGCGTGCTCTTCACGCCCGCGGCCTCGTTCGAGGCGACCAGCCCGAGGTCCGAGAGCTGATCCTTGGCGCGGCGTGAGGCGTCGAACTCGACCGGGAGGGTGACGAGCTGGAAGAGGACGGCGATCGCGAAGAGGGCGACGCCGAGGTAGGCGAGCTGGAGGACGCCGAGGATGATCCCGCCGAAGAGGAGGAGCATCCACATGTTCGACGCGAACTGCACGGCCGGGAAGAGCGCGCTGCGGAAGCGGAAGAAGGAGTACGCCTGGGCGTGCTGGATCGCGTGCCCGACCTCGTGCGCGCCGACCGCCGTCGAGGCGACCGAGACGCCGTTGTAGACGGGCTCCGAGAGGTGAACCGACCTGCTGCGCGGGTCGTAGTGGTCGGTCAGCGACCCCGGCGCCTGCTCGACGGGCACGTCGTGCAGGCCGTTGCGGTCGAGGATCTGCCGTGCGACCTGGGCCCCCGTCATCCCGTTCGCCACCGGGACCTGCAGGTTCCGGGCGAAGGTGCTCTTGACGCGGTGCTGCGCCCAGAAGCCGATGATCATCGGGACGATGAAGGCGAAGAGAAAGGCCACGCCGAGATCCTAGCCGCCGGTCAGCAGGGCTCGGCACGCCCTCGCGGCCCGGACAGCGCGTTCTTAACCGTCGCCCTGGAGCTGCTGGCAGGACTCCGCGTCCGCGAACGCGGCCTGGAGCTCGGCTCTCTCGTCCTCTGCGACGTTCGCGTCCTGCAGGTCTGCGATCGCCGTCGAGGCCTGCTCGAGGAGCTCCTGGAACTGCGGCGCGAGGGCAGCGAGCTCCGAGAGGAACTCCTGGGTGGAGCCCGCCTCCGACGCCTGCTCGGCACTTTGCTTCAGTGCGTCCACGTCCGCCTGGATCTCGTCGGCGGAGCTCGAGAGCTGCTCCTGGAGCTCGTCTCCGGAGCCCAGGTCGGGTGGCCCGAGATCCTTCAGCTCCGTGACGAGCGTCTGGGTCGCAGCCTCCGCGTCGTCGATCTTCGCCTGGAGGGTCTCGGCGTCCAGCGAGCCCCCGCTGACGTCCGCCAGCGACTCGATCGAGGACTTCCACGTGGCGAGGCTCGCGCACACGGAGCCCGCCCACTCCGTCGTCGTGGGACTGCTCTCGTCGTCGGCCGTGAGCCGCATGATCAGCGCCGCGAGCGCGATCGAGGCGACGCCGATGACGATCGCCCAGACGAACCAGTTCCTCCGCACGGACCGAGTCTAACGCCGCTCCGCTGCGTCGCCCCGCCTCCGCACGTAGCGGCGGAGCTCGTCGGCGCCCCAGACGATCGGCGCGAACGTCGCGAGGATCGCGATCTCCGTCAGACCGAGCGGCGCCGTGTGGAAGACCGGCTGGAGCGCCGGGATATAGATGAGGGCGGCCGCGAAGAGGACCTCGAAGGCGATCCCCCAGAGCAGGAGGCGGTTCGAGAGGAACCCGATCGAGCGGAGCGACGCGCGGTCGGTGCGGGATGCGAAGGCCGTCCCGATCTGGCACGCGACGATCCCCGCGAACGTCATCGTCGTCGCCTTCACGTACGGGTCGTGGAGCGCCGAGCCGGACGAGACGTCGGCGCCGCTCGACCAGCCCGCCTGCCAGAGGACGTAGAAGAACCCGCCCAGGACGAGCGCCGCCTCGATCAGCCCGAGGAAGACCCACGCCCGGGTGAGCATCGCCCGCGTGATCACGCTCTCCGAGCGAGGGCGCGGCGGCCTCTGCATGAGGCCCGGCTCGGCCCGCTCGGTCCCCAGCGCGAGCGCGGGGACGATCTCCGTCCCGAGGTCGATGGCGAGGATCTGCATGACGGTGATGGGGAGCGGGATCGCGCCCCCGGAGAGCGCGAAGAGGAGGAACGGCACGGCCTCGGGGGTGAGGTGGGCGAAGATGTAGACGACGAACTTCCGGACGTTCTCGTACACCCGTCGGCCCGCCGCGACCGCGGCGACGATGGTCGAGAAGTCGTCGTCGGTGAGCACCATGGTCGCGGCCTCCCGGGCGACGTCCGTGCCCGAGCGTCCCATGGCGACGCCGATGTCCGCGCGGCGGAGGGCCGGAGCGTCGTTCACCCCGTCGCCGGTCATCGCCACGACCTCCCCGTTCGCGCGGAGCGCATCGGCGATGCGGAGCTTCGTCTCGGGGGAGCTGCGGGCGAAGACGAGCTCGCGGTCGCCACGGAGCAGCTCGTCGAGCTCCGCGTCGCTCAGGTGCTCGAGGTCGGCGGCGCTGACCACCTCGGCGCCGTCGTTGGCGATCCCGACCCGCCGCGCGATCTCCGCTGCCGTCGGGCCGTAGTCCCCGGTGACGACGAGGATCCGGATCCCGGCCTCGTGGCACTGCGCGACGGCCTCGGCGACCTCTGCACGCGGCGGGTCGAACAGCCCGACGAGCCCGAGCAGGCACAGCTCGCGCTCGGCGTCCTCTCGCCGCGCGGGGGGCTCCGACCCGTCCGGGAGGCGCCGCCGCGCCACCGCCAGCACCCGGAGCCCCTGTGTCGCCCAGCGATCGAGAACCTCGAGCGCCTCGCGCCGGTCCGACTCCTCGAGCGGCCGGTGGCCCGTGAGCCCGCCGATCCGCGTCGAGCGGCGCAGCACCTCCTCGGGCGCGCCCTTCGCGTGCACGGTGATCCCGCCGTCGAGGCGCTGATCCACCGTGGACATGAGGCGGAGCTTCGGGTCGAAGCGGTAGAGCTTGCGGCGCTCGTGCTCGCGGCGGGCGACCGCGACGTCGACGCCGAGCGTCCGGGCCGCCTCGAGGAGCCCGACCTCGGTCGCCTCGCCCCGCGACTTCCCCGTGCGCTCGGGATCGAGCTCGGCCGTGCTGGACGCGGCGATCGCGCGGCCCAGGAGCCCGAGCACCGGGTTCTCCGCCGCGGTTGCCAGCGGGTCGTCCCCGCCCTCGAGGTCGAGCTCGCCCAGCGGCGTCCAGATCCGCACGGCCCGCATGCGGTTCTCGGTCAGCGTGCCCGTCTTGTCGGTGCAGATGACGGTGGTCGAGCCGAGCGTCTCGATCGCGGAGAGGCGCTTGACGAGCGCGCCGCGGCGCGCGAGCGCCGCCACGCCGACGGCGAGGGAGAGGGTGATCGTCGGCAGGAGGCCCTCGGGGACGTTGGCGACGATCAGCCCGATGGCGAAGCTGAGGGCGTCGGCGAGCGGGAGGCCCGCGACGAGCCAGCCGATGGGCAGGAACAGGAGCCCCGCGCCGACGGCGACGACGGCGATCAGCCAGGCGACCCGCCGCACCTGCGCCTCGAGGGGGCTCAGCTCCTCCTCGACCCGCTGCGAGAGAGCGGCGATGCGCCCGAGCTCCGTGCGCATCCCGGTCGCGTACACGAGCGCGCGCGCCTCGCCCCCGACGCAGCTCGAGCCGCTGAAGACGAGGTCTCGCGCGTCGATCACCGGCCCGGTCGTGTCGAGGAACTCCGCGGACCGGTACACCGGCTGGGACTCGCCCGTGAGCGTGGAGAGGTCGACCTCGACCCCGCCCTCGAGGAGGCGCGCGTCCGCGGAGACGCGGTCGCCCTCCTCGATCAGGACGACGTCGCCGGGGACGAGCGTGCGCGCCTCGACGAGCTGCGCCTCGCCGTCCCGCAGCACGCGGGCCTGCAGCGGGAGGTACCGGCGGAGCGCCTCGACGGCGTTCTCGGCCTGGCGCTCCTGAGCGAATGCGAAGAGCGCGTTCAGCACGATCACGACGACGATCGCCACCCCGAGCGGGGCGAGCCCCGCCACGAAGGCGAGCGCCGCGGCGACCCAGAGGAGAGCCGCCAGCGGATGCGTGACCTGGCGGGCGAGCTTCCGCGGCCAACCGACGCCCGGATGCTTCGTCAGCTCGTTCGGGCCGTACGCGACGAGCCGACGCTCTGCTTCGCGGCTCGTGAGCCCCTCGGGGCGGGCGCGGAGGTCCCGGAGGAGGAGGGTGATCGGCTCGCGCGCGTCCCCGACCGGCTGCGCGAGGAAGACGGCCGGCTCGACGAGCTCGCCGGAGCCCGGATCCACGTCGACCTTCACTGCGCCGATGATGGTCCCGGGCACGCGCGCGGGCATCCGGGCGCTCACCGAGCGCGCTTCTCGGGACTGGAAGAGGCAGATCGGGGGGAACTACTGACCCGCAGGCGGGCGAGCGTCCGAGCCGGCGGGCCAGAGCTCGGCGGCGAGGAGCTCGGCGAGTGGCCCGCTGACGCCGGTACCCTCGCTCGGTGCCCGAGCGCTCCGAGATCCGCAACGTCGCCATCGTCGCCCACGTCGACCACGGCAAGACGACCCTCGTCGACGCCCTCCTCTGGGAGTCGGGCGCATTCCGGGAGAACCAGGACGTCAACGAGCGCGTGCTCGACACGATGGACCTCGAGCGCGAGAAGGGCATCACGATCCTCTCGAAGAACACGGCCGTGCGCTACGGCGGGACGAAGATCAACATCGTCGACACGCCCGGGCACGCCGACTTCGGGGGCGAGGTCGAGCGGGGCCTGACGATGGCCGACGGCGTGCTCCTGCTCGTGGACGCGAGCGAGGGCCCGCTCCCGCAGACGCGGTTCGTGCTCCGCAAGGCGCTCGAGGCGCGGCTCCCGGTGATCCTCGTCGTGAACAAGGTGGACCGGCCGGACGCGCGGATCGACGCGGTCGTGAACGAGGTGTACGAGCTGTTCCTCGACCTCGACGCCGACGAGAGCCAGATCGACTTCCCGATCGTCTACTGCAACGCGAAGGCGGGCCGCGCGTCGCTCGAGCCCGACCCCGACGACCTCGAGCCCGACCTCCGCCCCCTCCTCGACCTGATCGTCGAGGAGATCCCCGCGCCGACCTACGAGGAAGGCCATCCGCTGCAGGCGCTCGTCACGAACCTCGACGCCTCGCCGTACGTCGGCCGGCTCGCGCTCTGCCGCGTCCTGCACGGGACGATCCGCCGCGCCCAGCAGGTCGCCTGGTGCCGCGCCGACGGGACGATCGAGCGCGCCAAGGTCACGGAGCTCTACGTCACGGAGGCGCTCGACCGCGTGGAGGCGGAGGAGGCGGGCCCGGGCGAGATCATCGCCGTCGCGGGAATCGCGGAGGTCACGATCGGGGAGACGCTCGCCGACCCGGACGACCCGCGCCCCCTGCCGGTCATCACGGTCGACGAGCCGTCGCTCTCCGTCACGATCGGGATCAACACCTCGCCGCTCGCCGGGCTCGACGGCAGCAAGCTGACCGCGAGCCTGGTCGAGAGCCGCCTCCGCCAGGAGCTCGTCGGCAACGTCTCGCTCCGGGTGCTGCCGACGGAGTCGCCGGATGCCTGGGAGGTACAGGGCCGCGGCGAGCTGCAGCTCGCGATCCTCGTCGAGCAGATGCGCCGGGAAGGGTTCGAGCTGACGGTCGGCAAGCCCCGGGTCGTCACGCGCGAGATCGACGGCGTCCTCCACGAGCCGGTCGAGCGCGTGTCGATCGACGCGCCGGAGGAGTACCTCGGCGTGATCACGCAGCTCTTCGCGCTGCGCAAGGGGCGGACCGAGGCGCTCGTCAACCACGGGACGGGCTGGGTGCGCATGGACGTCGTCGTCCCCGCCCGCGGGCTCATCGGGTTCCGCACCGAGTTCCTGACCGAGACGCGCGGGACGGGGATCCTCCACCACGTCTTCGAACGCTTCGAGCCCTGGTTCGGTGAGCTCCGGACGAGGCCGACCGGCGCCCTCGTCGCGGATCGTCGAGGCAAGACCTCCACGTACGCGCTGCTCGGCCTGCAGGAGCGCGGGTCGCTCTTCGTCGGCCCGGCCGTCGACGTCTACGAGGGGATGATCGTGGGCGAGAACTCGCGCGCGGAGGACCTCGACGTCAACCCCACGAAGGAGAAGAAGGCGTCCAACATGCGCTCGCCGACGGCGGAGGAGCACGTCCGCCTGATCCCGCCACGCTCGCTCTCGCTCGACCAGGCGCTCGAGTACATCCGCGAGGACGAGTACGTGGAGGTGACGCCCGGGTACGTGCGCCTGCGGAAGGTCGAGCTCTCGGCGCAGCGGCGCCAGACCGCCGCGAGCCGCAAGGCCCGCGGGCTCGCTTCGGTCTAGCCGGGCGCCAAGTCCCCGCGCGCCTAGACGTCGATGCCGAGCCGGCGCAGCTCGACGAGCGCGGACTTCCGCCAGCGCGTGGTGTCAGGGGAGAAGGGGAGCATGAAGGGCATCCCGTTCGCCTTGCGGAGCGGCTTGCCGTCGCGGAGGACCCGGTAGTGGCCGGGCGTCGGCTCGACGGTGAGGCCTGCTGCCTCCAGCCGGCGGATGAACTCGCGGACGTCCTTCCTCATCGCGGTCGCGAGGACGGCACTAGCCGCGCGCCTTCGAGGTCTCGCCGGTCCGGTCGAGCGCGTCGAGCAGCTGCATGTCCTCGTCGCCCAGCTCGAAGTCGAACACCTGCGCGTTCGACACGATCCGATCCTTCCGGCTCGACTTCGGGATGACGACCGCGCCGTGCTGGATGGCCCACCTGAGCAGGACCTGGGCGGGCGTCCTCCCGAGCCGGTCGGCCACGGCCGCGACGGTCGCGTCGCGGACGCCGTGACCGCGGGCCAGCGGGCTGTAGGCCTCGAAGACGATCCCGTGCTCCCTGCAGTAGTCGAGCAGGCGGCGCCTGAACTGGAACGGGCTGAACTGCACCTGGTTCACGGCGGGCGGGCGGTGCGCACGGCCGAGGAGCTTCTCGAGCCGCTCGGCGCCGAAGTTGCTGACGCCGACGTCGCGTGCGAGGCCCTGCTCGCCGAGCGCCTCGAGCTCGTGCCACACGCGGGTGTTGCCGAACGGGAGCGGCCAGTGGATGAGATAGAGATCGACGTACTCGAGCCCGAGCCGCTCCAGGCTCTTCGCGAGCTGCCGCGAAGCGTCCGTGTGCGGCGGCGCCAGCTTCGTCGTCACGAAGACCTCCTCGCGGGGGAGGCCGCTCCGCCGGAGCGCCGCGCCGACGCTCTCCTCGTTGCGGTACATGGCCGCCGTGTCGACGTGCCGGTACCCGGCCTCGAGCGCCCACTCCACCGCCTGCTCGGTCTCCGAGCCCGCCGCCATCTGCCAGACGCCGAGGCCGAGGACGGGCATCCCGGCGCCGCTCGCGAGCGGGACGGTCGGCAGCTCCATCGCGACAGTGAACCACGGCGGAGAACCCGCAACGACGATCGGGCAGAACACCGATGGCGACGGGCGCGGCGACCGGGATCCTGCAGCCATGCCTGCGACACGGCAACGGAGACACCGCACCCGCGGGAAGCGCTGGCAGGAGCGGCACGGCCGCTACCGACAGGGGAGCCGGCACCGCAAACGGGAGCCGAACCGCACGTCGGAGCAGGGCTGACCGCGCCCCCGCAGACGCGGGTCACCCGCTAGCCGGGCTGCCTGCGCGTGCTCGCCGTGGACGTCCGAGAGGATCGCGGTCCGCGTTATGCAGTCATCGCGGACGCGTTCGCATCACTGCGACACGCTGAGCACGAGCTCCCCGCTCGGATGGATGGAGCAGCTGCCCCGGTAGAGGCCCGGATCCGCGAGGCGCTGCGTCAGCGTCTCGTGAGCGCCGACGTAGAACGGCCCGAACAGGTAGCCGACGTCGTCGAGGTTCCTGATGCGCAGGACATCGCCGACCCTCGCGTCGATGCGCGCCGGGACGATCGACACCTCCTCGCCGCGCGCGAGCCGCAACGTCGTCCCCTCGGGGATCGTGAAGTCCCACTCGGGCTGCCCGAGCGCGGCGGCCTCTCCCGGCTCGAGCCGCGAGCCGGGAGGCGAGCCGTCGCCCTGGAGCACGACGAGCGCAAAGCCCGCGACGCACGTCACGAGGAGAACCGCGACCGCCGCGAGCCAGCGCACCGTCCTACCCCTTCTTTACGGGAACCATGACCTTCACCGTGCCGGAGCGGGCGAAGCCGAGCGTGAGCTTGAAGGAGGATCCCACCCGAAGCGGCTTCGCGAGGTCCATGAGCATGACGTGGTACCCGCCCGGCTCGAGCCGAACGGTGCCGCCGGGGGGCACGGGAATGAACCTGACCTGCTTCATCGTCATCTTGCCGTCGGCGCCCATCACGGTCTTGTGCAGCTCGGCGGACATCGCCACCGACTTCGGCACCGACGCGGAGACGAGCCTGTCGGCGGAGCCCGTGCCCTGGAGCACGAGGTAGGCGGCGCCGTGCATCTGGCCCATCGACGTCGAGCGCGCCCATGGGCCCTTCACCTTCGGCGCACCGACGACCGAGGCCGATGCGGGAAGCGTCACCGCGCCGACGGCGAGAGCGACCGAGACGAGCGCGGTGCAGCCCGCTGCGGCGATCTTCGTGGTTCTCATGTTCTGGGTTCCTTTCTCTCAGGGAGTGATGCAGCTCTTATCGGTCTCGCGCGTCGAGGAGCGCCCGGACGTCGCGCCGGATCGCGCGAGACGGGGTGCCGAACCCCCACTGCACGCGGATCCGCCCCACGTCGTCGACCGCGTACACGAACGCCGTGTGGGCGACCTCGACCGTGCCGTCCCTCGCGCGGCCGACCTGGTACCCGGCGCCGAACGCCTTCGCCACCCGCGCGAGCAGCTTCGGATTGGCGGTTCGAAAGGCGTGCCCCTCCGGGAAGAACGCCCGAACGTAGTCGGTGAGGACGCGCCTGGTGTCCCTCCCGGGATCGACCGTGACCATCGCGACGTCCACCTTGCTCCGATCGGATCCGAGACCGGCCAGAGCCTCGCGGACGTCCGCCATCGTCGTGGGGCACACGTCCGGGCACTGCGTGTAGCCGAAGTAGACGAGCATGAGCCCACCCGCCTTGGCTCGCAGGGGGACGCGCTCGCTCCCTCGCGAGACGTCGGGAAGCGCGAGCCCGCCGACCTCGGGAGCGGGGTCCCGCACGATCCCCGAGAGCGCGGCAGGCTCCGGGCCGCTCGACCCGCACGCCGGCAGCGTCGACGCGAGCACCGCCAGTGCGGTCGCGAGCGGGATCCGGATATGTGGCGCAGCTCCGGCTTGGCCGGTTCGCCGTCGAAGTCGTCGGATGGGAGTCTCCTTTGCTCGTCGGGGGCGGGAAGAGGCTCCCGCCCTCACGGGTCAGAGCGCGGAGACGGGCGGCGCGCGGGGCCCGAGAGAGCACCCGCAGGTACGCGAATGGAACTCGACCACCGTCCCGACGACCCACGCCGGGACCGACCCGGCGCGACGTGGGCGCGGTGGCGAGAGCAGACGCCGCGCCACGCGCGTCGCCGCCAGCGACAGCCTCGCCAGCGCGTACGCGGCGAGCGCGAAGGGCAGCTGGAGGACGAGGCCGAGGAGGAACGTCCTGTCCGTCGCGGCTCCCGGCGGGAAAGCGCCGTCGTGCAACAGGCGCTCGAAGTGCTCCTGGAAGACGAAGAGCACCGGAGCGACGGCGACGAAGAGCGAGGGCATCGGGCGGACGCGCGTCGTCCCGTCGCCCGCGCTGCGCCACTCCGCGACGAGAGCCATCCCGAGAAGGACGCAGACGACGGCGAGCCCGAGCGGCGCGAAGCGGAGGTAGGCGTGGCCCGTGTCGGCGAGGAGGTGCGCTCGCTCATGAGCGTTCGGCGCGACGATCCGGTAGACGGCGCCGTGCGCGAGCTGAGATCCCACGATCGCCAGCCCGAGGCTGGCGAGGACGACGAGCGCGCGGCGCACGGAGCCGATTGTACGGACCTGCGCGCGGGCGCCCTCGCCGAGAGGCGGGCTCCGCGCACGGGAGAGACGATGCCCCCGGCCGGAATCGAACCAGCGCACGCGGTTTAGGAAACCGCTGCTCTATCCACTGAGCTACGGGGGCGCGGGGCAAGGGTAGCGCCCTACGTAGTTCCCGGCAGCGCGGATCCGGGAGGACGGCGATGCCGGGCAGGGCCTAGCGGTCGCACACTGCGTCCTATCGCCAGAGCGAGGGAAGGAGGGCGCATGCCCAGCGACACGCTTTCGGTCACCGACAACCGAACCGGCGCGGTGTACGAGATCCCGCTGGAGGACGGGGCGATCCGGGCGACCGAGCTGCGGAAGATCAAGGTGGCCGGCGACGACTTCGGCCTCATGAGCTACGACCCGGCGTTCCTGAACACGGCCTCGTGCCGGAGCGCGATCACGTTCATCGACGGGGACGCCGGCATCCTCCGCTACCGCGGCTACCCGATCGAGCAGCTGGCGGAGCGGAGCACGTACCTGGAGACTGCGTACCTGCTCCTCTTCGGGGAGCTGCCGACCGCCGGGGAGCTCGCGGGCTGGGTGGACGAGATCACCCATCACACGTTCGTCCACGAGAACCTGAAGCGGCTGATGGAGGCGTTCCGGTACGACGCCCACCCAATGGGCATGTTCGTCTCGGCCGTGGCCGCGCTCTCCACCTTCTACCCGGAGGCGGGGGAGGTGGACGACGAGGAGAACCGGCTGCTGCAGGCGAAGCGCCTCATCGCGAAGGTGCCGACGCTCGCGGCCTGGGCGTACCGGCACAACCGCGGGCTGCCGTACGTGTACCCGGACAACGAGCTCGGGTTCACCGGCAACTTCCTGTCGCTGATGTTCCGCATGGCGGAGCCGCGCTACCTCGCGGATCCGGTTCTCGAGCGGGCGCTCGAGGTGCTCTTCATCCTCCACGCCGACCACGAGCAGAACTG
>CAZODN010000010.1:33176-35714 GCA_964578545.1 uncultured Gaiellales bacterium | reverse complement strand
GCGAGCGGGACGAAGGCCGGAACGACCGGCGCCGAGTACTCCGCGGCGGCCGGGACGGCGAGGGACGTCGCCACGACGACGAGCACGCCCGCGGCGGCGAGGACGAGTGGCAGCGCCGCGCCGCGCGGCCTCCTGAGCGCGACCGCGACGAGCCCGACGAGGAGCCACAGCGCCGGCCGCGGGAACCACCTGGACGCCCGGTTGAGCCACGAGCCAAGCTGCGCACTCGGCTCACGTTCCGAGAACACTCCGAAGAGCTCGTCGACTCGCACGTTGAGCCGGTGGAGGTGCTCGGCGTCCTCGGGGCTCTCGGCAACGATCTCGTGCTCGGTCGGGGACGTCCACACCTCGCGGAAGCGCCCGTCCGGGGTCGAGATGAAACCCGAGACGCTCGCCGAGGGGATGGGCTGGCCCTCGGTCGGCTCGGGGAGCTGCCCGGATGCCGAGAGCACCCGGTTTCCGCTCTCGCCTTCTCCGACCGGGAGGAAGAGGGGCCACCAGAGCAGCCTCCAGACATCGCGTGCGACGCCGCGGGCGTAGTCGCGAGGATGCGCCAGGACCGCCTCGCGCCCGACCCGCGCCAGCCGCGCGTAGTCGTCGTCCCAGCCCCAGGTCCGGTCGGAGAGGCCGATGAGGTCCTCGTGCATCCGGGCGCTACCGCCGGAGAAGAACGTCTCGAGGTCGACGCGGTACGAGCGGTACGGCTCCCGCGTCAGCAGGTCGCGCTCGACGGCGCGCGCGAGGTCACGCGTCGCCTCTCCGTTCGCGGGCTCCACGATCCGATCGACGACGAAGGCGCGGTAGAGCGGGAGCCCGTGCCCGGCACCCCGCACGATGGTCAGGTCCTCGGCCCTCAGCGCGTTGTGCGCGGCCCAGGCTCCGAGAGGAAGAGCGGCGCCGAGGGCGACGGCCGCGAGAGCCACGGATCGACGGCGCGGGGAGCCGGGCAGGAGCAGGACGAGAGGCACGAGCAGGACCAGCACCTGGCTGACCGGGCGGACGAGGACGAGCAGCGCGATCGAGCCTCCCAGCAGGGCGGCCCTCCCCGTCGTCGGCCGCTCGATCGCGCGCGCGGTCGCGAGCGCGGCGAGCGCGAACGCCGTCGCGTAGAGCGCGTCGCTCGAGAGGCGATGGAAGAGGAGCACGTAGCCCGGATACGCGAGCAGGAGCACTGCCAGAGTCACGGCGGACGCGGAACCGAGCCGGTTCGCGGCACGGAACCAGCAGACGATGGACAGGGCATAGAGGGCCGCCATGGCGACCTCGGCGGGCACGGCGCCCATCGTCAGGAGACCCTCCGAGACGACGCCGGTGACCGGCGCCCGCATGAGCAGCGCCTGTGGGAGCACCACCTCGCCGGAGCGCAGCTCGAAGGCCGCACGCAGGTACGTGCCGAGGTCCCTCCCCGCCGCGAGGGGGAAGGCGACCGAGACGAGCGCGTAGTGAGCGAGGGCGACGGCGGCGAGCACGAGCGCCGCAGCCGGGCGCTCCGAGAACGCCGCGAGCGTCTTCCACACACGTGCGATCGTGCGCACGCGATCAGGCTAGAGCGTCGGGCACACGACCTCCGCGATCGCGTCGACGACGCGCTCGGCGGCCTTCCCGTCGACGGCGCCGACGACGTCGTGCACCACCCGCCGCCGCGCCTCTGCGAGCTCCGCGGGATTCGCGAGCGCACGCCGGATGCCTGCCACCACCTCCTCGAAGCTCTCGGCCCGGTAGAAGGCGCCCGAGGCGGCGAGCTCCTCGTAGTGCTTGCCGACGAGGTTCTTGGCCGCCCAATGCTCTCCCGCCGGGGCGCCCTCGTCGTACAGGACGCAGACGGCGGGACGGTCGTTCACGAGCGCGTCGAGCAGGATCGTCCCGGCGTTGGCGACGACGACGTCACCGTGCTGGAGCAGCACCGCCAACTGCTGGAGGTCGGTGAAGCTCGGCGCCTGAACGTGGATCCCCCTCCGACCACGAGCCCCGGCGAAGCGTGCCTGCCACTCCTTGTCGCGCGGGTGGGGCCGGAACAGGAGCTGGGGCCGCGCTGCGGCGGCCTCGTCCTCCCACCACGCGACGAGGCGATCGACGAGTCGGCCTTCGTACGGAGCGTTCGTCGGCGTGTTCCCCATGACCATGACGAGCGGCGTGTCCGGTGACAGCCCCCACGCGTGCAGGAGCGACTCGTACTCCGAGCGTGGTCGGGGCCGATGGAACACGTCGGTCTGTGGCCAGCCGGTCACGACGACGCGACCCGGCTCGATGTCGTGGTAGCGGCGGAGGTCGTCCTCCATCGTCCGGTTCTGGACGACGTAGCGGGCGCAGTGTGGGGAGATGACGCCCTTCCCGACCGTGTGATCCCAGCTCGCGACGTACGCGACGACCGGAAGGTGGAGGCGGCGGGCGGCGGCGAGGAACGGGATCACGCTTCGCGGCTGGACGTTCGACACCACGAGAGCCCCGCAGCTCGCGCGCATCTCGGCGAGCAGCCGGCGCGGGACGTGCCGACGCGCGCTGAGGAACCAGCGTCGCATCCCCCGCTCGACGACCCGG
>CAZODN010000010.1:27032-33076 GCA_964578545.1 uncultured Gaiellales bacterium | reverse complement strand
CGGAGCCCCTCGACGATCCCGGCGTCGAAGAAGACGCGGATCGAGAGCAGGTCGGGCAGGACGACCCATGTGCGCGATCCCCTCACGACAGGAGATCGGACACGCGCCCGGCGAGCGACTCGCCGTCGAGCCCGTGCCGGCGGAGGGCCTCGGCCGGCGTCCCGCACGCGGGCCATCCCTCGACGCCGAAGACGACGACGCGCGATCCGGCGAGCTCGCATCGGAGCGCGTCCCCGAGCCCACCCACCGGCGAATGGTCCTCCAGCACGAAGAGGTGATTCCGGTCGCGGAGGCTCGCGAGCCACTCCGGGTCGAAGCGGTTCAGCCATGGCATGTTCACCACGGCGAGCCTTAGCCCCCGCTCCGCCAGGAGCTCGGACGCGGTGAGCCCCTCGTGCAGCATGACCGGCCCGTAGGTGACGAGCAGCGCGTCGTCCCCTCCGCGGAGCTCCCGCCCCCAACCCACTCGGACCTCGCCGTCCAGCTCGATCCGGCGCGGCGACGGGCCGATCGCCAGACGGATCGCGACGTTTCCGTCCGCCTCCGCGACGGCCCAGCGCAGGAGCTCCCTCGTCTCCTCCGCGTTGCCGGGCTGGACGATGGTCGTGCCCGGCAGCGCGCCGAGCAGCCCGACGTCGCGCACGCTCTGGTGCGACTTGCCGGGGCCGGCCGGGATCAGGCCCGCGTAGTGGAGCGCGTACACGACCTTCGTCTGCTCGCTCGCCTGGTTGTAGATCTGCTCGTTCGCTCGTGACGCGAGGAAGGAGGCGAACGAGTTCACGACCGGGAGGAACCCGTGGCGCGCGAGCCCGGCGGCGGTCGAGACCATGTCCTGCTCGGCGATCCCGCACTCGAGAAAACGGTCGGGGAACGCGAGCTCGAACGCGCGAACACGGCAGTCGGACGCGAGGTCGGCGTCGAGGACGACGAGCGTCTCGTGCTCCGCGCCGAGGGCCACGAGCGCCTCGCCGTACGCGTCGACGACGTACTCGTCGGTCACCGCCCGCCGCCCGCGCGTCCCGGCGCCGCTCTCCGGCTCGCCCTCGAGGCCTTTCGCCTCCTGGGCCACAGCGACGTCCTCGTAGGTCGGCGGGTCGAGCCCGAGCGCGTGGAAGCCGGCCTCGACCCGCACCGCCAGCTCGCTCCAGGCCTTCTCGTACGACTCGTCGCCGGGGGCGCCCGCGTGCCACCGGTAGGTGCCGCCCCCCTCGACGAGGGCGACCGGGTGCTCCATGAAGGAGACGCCTCTGCCCTTGATCGTGCGCGCGACGAGCGCCTTCGGCGCGCTCCCGCCGCCCCGGAACCCGGCGAAACACTCGCGCAGCGCGGCGTGGTCGTGCCCGTCGCAGGTCACGACGTCCCAGCCGAAGGCGCTGATCTTCGCCTCGAGGTCGCCGAGCGCGAGGATCTCCTCCGTTCGCATGTCGGACTGGAGCTCGTTGCGGTCGACCACGACCCAGAGCCGCCCGAGACGCTCGTGGGCCGCGGCCTGCAGCGCCTCCCAGTTCTGGCCCTCCTGGAGCTCTCCGTCGCCGGTCATGACGACGACGACCCCCTCGCGGCCCGCCCGACGCTTCGCCCACGCTATGCCGCGGCCCTTGGAGATTCCCATGCCCAGCGAGCCGGAGTTCGCCTCGACGCCGGGAACGCCGACGTCCGGGTGGCCGTCGAGCCCGCCGAGGCGCCGGAGGCGAACGAAGCGCTCGAGCGGGATCACGCCCAGCCCGAAGAGAGCCGCGTACAGGCCTGGGACGTCGTGCCCCTTCGAGGAGAAGAACACGTCCCGGTCGGGGTGCTCGAAGCCGAGCTCGCCGACGTTGAGCTCGTCGTAGAGGAGGTGCACCACCACATCGAGCGCGCTGAAGCTCGAGCCGAGGTGCCCCGAGCCGGCGAGCTTCACGGCGACGAGCGCGTTGAGCCGACACGCGTCTGCGACGAGGGCGAGTGCTGCGTCGGGGTCGCTCGGGTGGGCGCGGACACGATCGAGCTCACGCTTGGGAAGGAGCCGAAGGGACGTCATCGGTCTGGGCGGGAACGTAGCCGACCCCGGGCCGAGCCCGCGCATCGGACCTCACAGCCCGCGGAAGCCGTGGAGCAACGAGCGGGCACGCCGGGCGACGCCTCGGGAGCGAGGACGCGCGAGCCGGGCGATCCTGCGCTCGAGCTCCTCGACACGGCTCTCGACACGCGCTTCCGGGCTCTGGAGAGCCATGACGTCGTCGGCGAGGGAAGCTGCCGCTCGCACGTCGTGCTGGGCGAAGACCACGAGGCTCTCACGAGGAGTCGCAGGGAACTCCGGCCGCTGCGGCAGCGGCCGCGCACGGTCGCCGCCCAGTGCGCGCAGGGCGTCCCGTAGTCGCGTGTCCCGGACCAGAGTCCCCGCCTCCATCCCGACGCGAAGGGCGGGCTCGTCGACGACGTAGCGCTCGAAGTACGCGTCGAAGCCACCCTCCTGGTCGAGGGCGCGACCGGCGGCCTCGACGTGCGGCGCGATGCCTCCGAGCGAACCCCGCAGAGTGCTCCACGCGACGGTCCTCGCCCTCGCCTGCTCTCTGGAGCGAAGGGGGAAGTGGAGCACCTCGATCGGGTGCCAGCCTCGGAGCGCGCTCAGCGGTCCGTCCACGTCGTGGTTGCCCGGCCGCACGCTGATGTCGGGACGAGCGCGGTGCACGACGTTCACGTTCGGATGGAACGGATCCTCCGGTCGCGTCCATGCAGAGTGCGAGCTGATGCGGACGACCATCCGCTCCGCGAAGTAGCGGTCGTCGTCCGGACGCGGGACGAAGTGCCGCCAGGGACACAGCAGGATGCCGAAGCGGTCGGGAACAGCAGCCAGCACCGACTTGAGGTCACCCCCGCGCGGCCACCAGAACTCGTCGGCGTCAGCGTGGATCACCCAGTCCGCACCGTGCTCCAGGCTGGCCATCCTGGCCATCTCGTTCACCCACTCACCCGGGACGAACCCCTCGTCGTCCCTGCAGAGCAGACGCAGCCGGCCCGCACGTTCGAAGCGACGGAGGACCTCCCGGGTGCCGTCGGCGGAGCGATGGTCGTTGGCGATGACGAAGTCCACGCCGGCAGCGAGGTGGAAGGCCACGTTCGCGCCAGCGAGGTCCTCCTGGTCGCGCGTGCGGAGCGTGAGGACGAGCCTCATCGCTCGACCTCAAGCCGTCAGGCGGGTGTGTACCCGGTGCAGCGCCTCCACCACCCACGCGATGTCCGACGTCGTGTGAGCGGCCGAGAGGGGAAGCGACAGCACCTCGGATCCCGCGGCCTCCGCGACCGGAAGACGCGCCTGGTCGGGGTAGCGCTCCCGGAACCACGTCAACCGGTTCACTGGCAAGAAGTGGATGCTCGTGACCACCCCCTCTTCCAGCAGCGCCCTCCGGTAGTCGTCTCTCGTGCCCCCCGCACGATCGGCACGAATCCGGACGATGTAGAGATGGTGGCAATGGCGATCCCGCGGGTCGCGGGCGAGGGGCTCGATGCCTGCGAGCCCGGAGATGCCCGAGTCGTAGACCTCGCTGTGCGCCGCTCGCGTCGCCGTGTGCGCGTCGTGCCGGTCGAGTTGCACGAGCGCGACGGCGGCCAGGACGTCGGGGAGGCTCGCCTTGAACGCGGGCAGCACCTGATCGTAGAGCCCGTCTGCATCCCGGCGAAGGCCGCGCATGCCCCGCACGCGCACAGCGAGCTCGGCGTCGCCCGTAGCGACAAGCCCGCCCTCTCCTGCGGCGACCGGCTTGGTGGCGTAGAGCGAGAAGCACGCCGCTTCCGACATCGACCCGATCGGGCGCCCGCGATACGCAGAGCCGAACGCATGCGCTGCGTCCTCCACGACGGGCACGCCGAGCGCATGCAGAGGATCGAGGTCGGCTGGCTGCCCCGCAAGATGCACGGGCACGATCGCCTTCGTCCGCCTGCCGACGATCTCCGCTACGTGGTCGGGGTCGATCGTCAGGTCGCTCTCCCTGACATCACAGAACACCGGACGTGCGCCGCAGTGCTCGATCGCGTTCGCAGTCGCGGGCCAGGTCAGAGCGCTCGTGATCACCTCGTCGCCCGGGCCGACGCCCACGGCCCGGAGCGCGAGCTCGAGCGCGGCCGTGCACGACGAGACTGCGACGACGTGAGATGCCCCGAGCACGTCGGCACATCGCTCCTCGAGCAGCGCCGCCCGCGGGCCGCTGCCGAGCCAGCCAGACCGCACAGTGTCGGCTGCCGCGGCCGCCTCCTCTTCGCCCAGCGCGGGCGGCTGAAACTCGAGCCTGCTCGTCTCTACGGGCATCGGACGGAAGGCTATTTAATCTTCGCGCCGTGCCTCGAAAGCAGCCTCTCCTCGTCTTGGGAACACGCGACTTCTCCTTCGAGATCGCCGAGCTCGCTGAGGACACTGGGGAGTACGAAGTCACGGCGTTCGTCGAGAACCTCTCCCGCGACCGCTGTCGCGAGACCCTCGAAGGGCGGCCAATCGTGTGGATCGACGACGCAGCCGAGCTCGCCGCCACGCACCTCGCCGTCTGCGGCCTCGGCACGACGCGTCGCCGCGTGTTCGTAGAGCAGGCCGAGAGCCTCGGGCTCCGCTTCGCGACGGTCGTACATCCGAGCGCGCGGGTGCCGCGATCAAGCTCCCTCGGCGACGGGACGATCGTCAGCGCTGGGGCGATCCTGGGCACGCGGTGCCGGCTCGGGCGCCACGTGTTCGTCAACCGCGGCGCGCTCGTCGGGCACCACACGGTCGTCGAGGACTACGCCTCCGTGATGCCGGGCGCGAACATCGCAGGGTTCTGTCGGATCGGGACGGGGGCGTACGTCGCGATCGGAGCGGTCGTCGTCGACCGCACGGCGGTCGGCGCCGGAGCGCTCGTCGGCGCCGGGGCGGTCGTGACCAGGGACGTCCCCGAGCGAACGCAGGTCCTGGGCGTCCCCGCAACCATCGTCAGGGAGGGGATCGAGCCGAGGTGAAGCCACCCTGGATCCGCTGATCGTCAATGCAGCCCTCACGGGCATGGTTCCCACGAAGGACGACAACCCGGCCGTCCCCGTGTCCCCGAAGGAGGTCGTCGACGACGCCGCGCGGTGCATCGCGGCCGGCGCGTCGATCGTGCACGTCCACGCACGGGACGAGCAAGGGCGGCCAACCTGGCGCAAAGACGTGTACGCCGAGATCGTGGCAGGCATCCGTCGGCGTTGTCCCGACGCCGTCGTCTGCGTCTCCACGAGCGGCCGGCTCTGGAACGAGCTCGAGAAGCGCGCCGAGGTGCTCGACCTCGACGGGGACGAGAAGCCGGACATGGCCTCCCTCACGCTCGGCTCCCTCAACTTCCCCGCCCACGCGTCGGTCAACGAGCCGCGCGTCATTCGCGCGCTCGCCGAGCGCATGGCCGAGCGCGGCATCGTGCCGGAGCTCGAGGTCTTCGATCTGGGCATGGTCGACTACGGCACGTATCTGCTCGAGCGCGGCATTCTCCGACCTCCCCTCTACTTCAACCTCCTCCTCGGCTCGCTGGGCACGCTTTCCGCGAGCGCGTTCCACCTGGCGCTGCTCGCGAACGCGCTCCCCGCGGGAGCGACCTGGGCGGGGGCGGGCATCGGACGCTTCCAGTTCCTCGTGAACGCGTGCGCGGTCGCCGCAGGCGGTCATGTCAGAGTGGGGCTCGAAGACGCCCTCTGGTTCGACGCCGAGAAGCGGCGTCCCGCGACGAACGTGGGGCTGGTCGAGAGGATCGTCGGCGTCGCACGCGCCTGCGAACGCGAGATCGCGTCGCCCACCCAGGCCCGTGAGCTCATTGGGCTCGCCGCGCGGACCTGAGGCTCCACGAGACCCGTTCGGCAGGACCGGCTGCTACCGTCGGCGCGCTTCCTGCGATGTCTCCGAATCCGCAGATCTCGGTCGTGATTCCCTGCCTCAACGAGGAGGACGCCGTCGGCAGGGTCGTCGACCAGGCGCTCGAGGGCATCCGCCGCTCGGGACGACCCGGCGAGGTCGTGGTCGTGGACAACGCGTCGACGGATCGCTCGGCGGCCGTCGCCGCCGAGCACGGCGC
>CAZODN010000010.1:15189-26932 GCA_964578545.1 uncultured Gaiellales bacterium | reverse complement strand
TTCGGCGTGAAGGTCTCCGACGCGCACTGCGGGATGCGCGCCGTCCGCCGCGACGCACTGGCCACCCTCGACCTCCACTCGACCGGGATGGAGTTCGCGTCGGAGATGGTGTTCAAGGCATACCGCCGCGGCCTGAGCGTGAGCGAGATCCCGATCGACTACTACCCGCGCGTCGGGGAGTCGAAGCTCAACCGCTTCGGCGACGCATGGCGGCACGTGCGGTTCATGCTCCTGTACAGCCCGAGCTGGCTCTACCTCGTGCCGGGAGCCGCGCTCCTGCTGCTCGGAGTCGTCGGGATGCTCTTCCTCGCGAGTGGGCCTGTCGACGTCTTCGGTCGGACGTGGCAGATCCACACGATGCTCGGCTTCGTCGCGCTCACGCTGATCGGCGCGCAGATCGTCCAGCTCGGCGTCTTCGCTCGGACGTACGCGAGGGTACGGATCGGCGAGCACGACGCCTGGCTCGACCGACTCAGCCCACACCTGAAGCTGGAGCACGGCCTCCTCGTCGGAGGCCTCCTCTCGCTCGTCGCCGTCGCCGGCCTCGTCGGGGTGGGCGTCGAGTGGGCGCTCGACGGCTTCGGAGCGCTCGGCCGCGTCTACGAGACCGCGCTGCTCGCGACCGCCCTGGGCCTCGGGATCCAGATCGTGTTCGCCTCGTTCTTCCTCGCACTCCTGACGATGCCGCTCCGCCGCACCGCGGGCGCCGACGACTCCTGACCCGTGGAGACGACCGGCCACGCGTACGTCCCACTCAACGAGCGCCCTCACGGTGGTCACGCAAGGCTCCTGCGCCACGTCCGCGACGGCGAGCGCGTCCTGGACGTCGGCTGCTCGAGCGGGTACCTCGCACGACCGCTCGTCGCTCGTGGCTGCTCCGTGATCGGCGTCGAACGTGATCCAGCGGCTGCGGCGGCGGCACGCGCGGTGTGCGAGGACGTCCTCGTCGGGGACGTGGAGGCGATGGAGCTTCCGCTCGAGCCCGGAACGTTCGACGTCGTCCTCTGCGGCGACCTCATCGAGCACCTGCGAGATCCGGAGGCGCTCCTGACACGCCTGCGACCGCTCCTCGCACCCGGTGGCCGGCTCGTCCTGACGACGCCGAACGTCGCGAACTGGGCCATGCGACTGAGCTTGCTGGTCGGGCGCTGGCGCTACACGAACCGCGGGATCCTCGACCGCACCCACACGCATCTCTTCACGCGAAGTACGCTCGTCGAGGCGCTCGAGCGAGCCGGCTACGCTGTCGAGACCCTCGACTTCACCGTGCCCGTTCCCGGGGTCGGCTCTCCTCGCGTCGAGCACGTCGCTCACGCGGTCGCACGCCTCAGACCGTCGCTCTTCGCGTACCAGTTCGTCGTATCGGCCGTTCCGGCGTGATCTCGATCGTCATCCCGGTCAAGGACGGCGGCGCCGATCTCGCCCGGTGCCTGCGCGCGATCGCGCCCCAGGAGGTCGGGGATGAGGTCGAGGTCGTGGTCATCGACTCGGGCTCCTCCGACGACAGCGTGGCGATCGCGCGGACGTCGGGCGCACGGGTTCACGAGATCCCCCCGTCGGAGTTCGGGCACGGGCGCACGCGCAACCTCGGTGCGGAGCTCGCGCGTGGGGAGATCCTCGTCTTCACGAGCCAGGACGCCGTCGCCGCCGACGAGCGCTGGCTGGCCCGCCTGGTCGATCCCCTTGCGCGGGACGACGTCGCAGGCGTCTACGGCCGGCAGCTCCCGCACGCGGACGCCTCCCCCCCGGAGCGCTACTTCCTGGACTTCGTCTACGGTCCCGAGCCGCGCGTCCAGCGCCTCGAGGGCGACGGTGAGCCGAGCTTCGAGCAGACGCTTTTCTCGAACGTCAACGCGGCCATCCCCCGAGCTGTCTGGCAGGAGTTCCCCTTCGCCGACGACCTGATCATGAGCGAGGACCAGGAGTGGTCGCGGCGCGTTCTCCGAGCAGGCTACGAGCTCGTCTACGAGCCTGCGGCCGCCGTTCACCACTCCCACCGCTACTCGATCGGGGACGCATTCCGCCGCTTCTTCGACTCGGGGGTGTCCGCCGAGCGGTCGTACGCTGCCGGGCCAGGCGGCTCCGGCGCGCTCCGTCGAGCCGGGGTGCGCTATGCGAAGGGCGAGGTCGCCTGGCTGTGGGAGACCGGCCAGCGCCGCTGGATCCCCTACGCCGCGGCCTACGAGCTTGCGAAGTTCACGGGGATGCAGCTCGGACGCCGCCACCGGCGCCTTCCGCGACCGCTGAAGCGCCGGTTCAGCGCGCTTCCCGCCTACTGGCAGGAATGAGCTTCCCCTACGCGGGAGGCCACGGGTGGGCGCGGAGCACGTCCTCGTTCACGTCCACGCCCCACCCCGGCCCGCCCGGGACCCTGAGCTCGCCTCCGGAGATGTCGGGCAGCGCGGTCACGAGCTCGTCGCGCCACGGGACGTCGTCGACGTCGTACTCGAGGATCCGCGCGTTCGGGATCGCCGCGCACCACTGCGCGGCGATGAACGTGGCGAGGTGGCTGTAGTAGTTGTGCGGCGCGCAGTTGACCTCGAATGTCTCCGCGAGGTCGGCAACCTTCTTCGCCTGGTGGAAGCCGTTCCAGATGACGTCCACGGACGCGACGTCCATGGCGCCCGCCTCGAGGAACGGCCGGAACGCGCGGCTCCCGTACAGGTTCTCGCCGGAGCACACGGGCATCGGAGCGACGTGCCGGACGTGGGCGAGCGCGCCGGGGTCGAACAGGTCGACCTCGAGCCAGAGTAGGTCGAGCTCCTCGAGCGCCTTCGCCACCCGGACGCAGCCCTCGGGCTCGAGGTTGAAGTTGAGGTCGACGATCGGCCGCGCGCTGTCGCCCGTACCCTCGCGGAAGGCCTCGAGCAGGCGGACGAGCGCGTCCGCGATCTCGTCCGCGAGGAGCGTGCCGCCCCCCTCGCCGAACCCGGGCATGAGCACCTTCGGGCCCTCGCCGGGGACGACAACGTTCGTCTTGAACGCCCGGTACCCGCGCTCGACGACCTCGCGGCCGAGCGCGGAGACGTCGTCGTAGGACGCGAGCTTCGGCGTGCCGGCCACCTCGAACGCCCGCGCCCGCGTCGTCCCGCAGTGCGACCAGTACAGCGGGATCGTCTCGCGCGTAGGGCCGCCGAAGAGCTCGTAGACGGGAACCCCGAGCGCCTTCGCCTTCACGTCGAGGAAAGCGTTCTCGATCCCGGCGAGCGCCTTGGCGACGATCGAGCCCGGGCTCTGCCGCGTCGCGCGGTAGAGGTCCCAGTAGATCGCCTCGACGGGCCGCGGGTCGCGTCCGACGACGAGCGGCGCGAGGTCCTCCACGACGCCGCGGAGGCCCTTCGGCGAGCCGTGCGAGTCGGTGACCTCCGCCCAGCCGACGATCCCGTCGTCCGTCGTCGCCTTGACGAAGATCCACGGCCGCCAGCCGGCGTCGCAGACGAGCGTCTCGAGGGAAGCGACCTTCACGAGGCGTGAGGATACGGAGGGCGCGAGACTGCGGGCAGCCTCGCCTCGCCCGACGCGACGAGGCGCTCGGCGCGACGCCAGTCCTCCTCGTCGTCCACGTTGAAGCCCTCGAGGCCCTCCGTCAAGAAGGGAGCGAGCACGCGGCCCTCCCGGGTCCCGTCCTGGGTGACCACACGCGTCCACGCGATCTCGAGAGCGCTGTTCTGGACGTACACGGGCGGCAGGGCCTGGTACTGCCCCGCGTGCCAGGCGACGTCGAGGTGGCTCTGGTCGAGGAGCGGGCGCATCGTGCGGCCGTCCTCGGCGAGGAGCCACATCTTCCCCGGGTGCTGCTTGACGAGCTCGACGGCACGGAGGGAGTCGGCTTCTGAGGTGGCGAGGAGCTGGTCGAGGCCACGCCGCACCGCGTCGGGGCCGCGGAACGGGTTCGTGCAGCGGATCAGGGCGAACAGGTCGTAGCGCTCTGGCAGCTCCGTCAACGTGTAGGTGAGCCACTCGATGTCGGGCGAGGTGGCGGTCGCGTACTCCGCGGGCCGGAGGAACGGCACGTCCGCGCCGTACCAGCGCGCGACATCGGCGATCTTCGCCGAGTCCGTGGAGACGACGATCCGCTCGAAGACGCCGCTCTGCCGCGCCGTCTCGATCGCGTACGCGAGCAGCGGGTGGCCCGCGAGCGGGCGCACGTTCTTCCCAGGGACGCGCTCGGAGCCCGAGCGCGCGGGGACGAACCCGATCGCGGAAGGCCTGCTCACAAGAGCCCAGCCCTCGTCGCGAGCTCGGTCAGCGCCGGGCACTGAACCCCCTGACGCTCCGCCACCCTCAGCACGGAGCCGACGATCGCGTCGAGCTCCGAGCGCCGCCCGGCCGCGACGTCCCGCGCGGCCGAGGTCGTCGTCTCGTCCGCCATCCGCTCCAGGATCTTCCACTGCTCCGCGAAGCCGACCGGGACGCCCTCCGCCTCGGCCACGTGGCACGTCTCGACGAGGGCGTGCTCCAGGCGGGCGCGCCAGTCCGGGTCGGCGCGGAGCTCGCCGAGCGTGCGTCCCGACGCCGACGTGGCCGCGGCGAGCGGCGCGATCCGGGCGAGCTTGTGCCAGAGGACGCGCTTCTCGCTCTGACCGACCCGGACGTCGATGCCGCCCAGCCGGAGCAGATCGGCCGCGCTCTCGACGTCTCCGCGCGAGAGGGTCTCGGACGCGATCGTCACGATCGGGTGCGGTGTCGACTCGACGATCTGGACGCGACCCACCCGATACGCCTGGTAGTGGGAGATCGTGCCGGCCGCGACGCGGCCGTCGAAGCGCTCGCGTAGGACCCCCATGTGCTCGAGCCCGTTCAGGAGCGGCACGACGACGCCCTCCTCCAAGGCGGCCGGGTCGACACGGCCGACAGCCTCGAGCAACATCGGCGCCTTCACCGTCACGAGCAGCAGTGCGACCGGCGTCGAGAGGCGCTCCACGGCCTCGCAGCGCGCGCTCAGCGTGGCAGCCGGCGTCTCGACGACGATGCCGGAGAGAGCGATGATGCCGGCGCTCTCCGGGCGGGCGATGCAGATCGTGCGGACGCCGGCGTTCACGAGCCGAACGGCGAGCGCGCCGCCGACGGCACCCGGGCCGAGGACTGCAACCGCGCCGCTCACGCCTTCGTGGGGTCGGAGACGACGTTCACGACCTTGAGCTCCGAGTAGACGTCGAGCGCCTCCACCCCGGCCTCGCGCCACCCGGTCCCCGACTGCTTGACCCCGCCGAAGCCCATGTGGGGCTCGGAGCCGTGGGTTCCCGCGTTCACGACGACGACGCCCGCCTGGACGCGGTCGGCGAACCGCATGGCGCGATGGACGCTCGCGGTGTGGATCGCGGCGGTGAGCCCGTAGGGCGAGTCGTTCACGAGGGCGATCGCGTCCTCGAGGCCCGACACCCGGTAGAGGATGGTCACGGGGCCGAAGAGCTCCGTGCGCGAGACCTCGTCGTCGGAGCCGACACCCTCGAGGAGGGTCGGGGCGTAGTGCCAGCCGGGGCGATCGAGCCGCTCGCCGCCGGCGAGCACGGTGGCACCTCGCTCCACCGCGCCGGCGACCGCCGCGGCGATGCGATCCACGCTCTCCTCGCTGATCACCGGCTGTACGTCGAGCGTCTCGACGCCCTCGAGCAGGCGGTCCCGGAAGCCCTCGTACACATCGTCGAAGACGACGATCCGGCTCGCAGAGGCGCAGCGCTGCCCTGCGTTCGAGAACGCCGAGGCGAGCGCCCACTGCGTCGCGCGCTCGAGATCGGCGTCGTCGCACACGACGAGCGCGTTCTTCCCGCCGAGCTCGAGGCAGGTCTTCGCGAGCCTCCTGCCGGCGGTCTCGTTGATCCGACGACCGGTGGCAGCCGAGCCGGTGAAGCTGACGAGGTCGACCCCGGGGTGCTCGACGAGAGGTGCGCCCGCCTCGTGACCGAGGCCGTGGACGACGTTCAGCACGCCCGGCGGGACGCCCGCCTCCAGCGCGAGCTCGGCGAAGAGCGACGCCGACGCCGGCGTGTGCTCGGACGGCTTCACGACCGCGGTGTTGCCGCAGAAGATCGCCGGGAACGCCTTCCAGGCGACGTTCGGGAGCGGCGTGTTGAAGCTCATGATCAACGCCGCGACCCCGAGAGGCTGGCGCACCGTGTACACGGTGCGGTGCGGCATGCTCGCGGTCGTTGTGCGCCCGTACGAGCGGCGTCCCTCGCCGGCGACGAAGAGGCCCATCTCGACCGCAGCGTCCGTCTCGCCGAGCGCGAGGTCGAGCGGCTTCCCCGTCTCCTCGACGACGAGCCGCGACGCCTCCTCGCGGCGCTCGCGGAGGAGCAGGGCGAGCTCGCGGCAGACGTCCCCGCGCGCGACCGGCGTGAGCTCCGCCCACGCGGGCTGGGCCGTGCGCGCGGCCGCGACCACTGCCTCGACGTCGTCCGCGCCCGAGCGCGCGATCCGGCACAGGAGCGACCCGTCGGCGGGCCGCAGCTTCTCGAGCCACTCGCCCGAGGCGGCCGGCGCCCGCTTCCCCCCGATGAGGTTGAGGACGTCGGTCGCCACTACCAGGCAGACCAGCCGCCGTCCACGACGACGTTCGAGCCGGTGACGTACGACGATGCGTCGGAGGCGAGGAAGACGAGGGCGCCGAGCGCCTCCTCCGCCCGCTGCATCCTCCCGATCGGCGACCGTGCCGCGAACGCCTCGAGGAACTCGGGCTCCTGGTCGTTCCAGACGCCCGCGAGCGTGAGCGTGTTCACGCGCACGCCGCTGCGCGCCCAGTAGGTGGCGAGGTAGCGCGTGAGGTTGAGGATCGCTGACTTCGAGACCGAGTAGGCGACCGGCTTGAAGAATGTCTCACCGCGGGCGCGCCGGAACTCGTACAAGTCCTGCACCGGCGAGAGCAGGCCGTAGACCGAGGAGACGTTCACGATCGAGCCCCGCCCCTCCCGCGCCATCGCACCCCCGACGACCTGGCAGCAGAGGAGCGTCCCCTTGACGTTGACGTCCATCACCACGTCGAAGGCGGCCTCCGGGACGTCCTCGAACGGGCCGACCTCCTCCTCCGGGGCGTCCGGCGGCGAGTCGAGCGCGGCGTTGTTCACGAGGACGTGCGGGACGCCCCACTCCCGCTCGATCTCGCGCTCCGCAGCCTCGATCGCGGCGCGATCGGTGACGTCCACCTCGAAGGCGCGCGCGCCCTCAGGAAGCTCGCCCGAGGCGACGTCGAGGACGGCGACGCGCATCCCGCGCTCGACGAGACCCTCCACGTAGACCTTCCCGAGCTGCCCCATGCCGCCCGTGACGACGGCGACGCGGCCCTCGAGGTCGAAGAGGGGATCGCCGGTCACGCCTTCCCTCGCTTCGCGCCCCAGACGGCGTCGCAGAGCTCGCGGACGCAGCCGTGCCCGCCCGGCCGCGTGAGGACGATCTCCGCGAGGGACACGACCTCGGGCCAGGCGTCCGCCGGGACGACCGGCAGGCCGACGATCTCGAGGCAGCCGGCGTCGTTGACGTCGTTCCCGAGGTAGGCGGTCTCCTCCAGCGTGAGCCCGCGCCTGGCGACCTCCTCGCGCAGGACGGGCGCCTTGTCGTCGACCCCCTGGATGCACGTCGCGCGGATCTTGCGGGCGCGCGCCCCGACGGCGGCGTTCCCCTCGGTCGAGATGATGAGGTGCTCGACGCCGACCTCTTCGAGCCGTCGGAGGCCCTGCGCGTCGCCGCGCCAGCACGCCACCGACTCCTCGCCGCGCTCGTTCGTCCAGACCCGGTTGTCCGTGAACACGCCGTCGAAGTCGAAGACGACGAAGCGAATCCGCGAGAGATCCGTCACGACTCCCGAGCGCCGATCGGGCGGTCGGCCGGCTCGACGTCCGCGAGAGCGAAGTCCTGCTCCGCAGCGAGGGGGCGGACGAGCGCGCGCCCGAGCAGGCGGTCGAGCTCGTACGGCGGCAGGCCGCCGTCCGCCGGCGACTTCGCGACGAGATCGCCCGGGCCGAGGACGTGCCCGGCCGGGAGGTCGCGGGCCGCGACGAGCTTCTTGCCCATCTTTTCGAGCGGGCGCTCCTCGCTCGCGAGCTGCCGCTTGACGCCGTCGCCGAGCGCGGCCGGCACGCGGCGCAGGTCGCGCACGAGCCGGCGCATCCCCTCGGGCATGAGGGAGAAGGCGTGGTCGGAGCCCTTCCATGCGTGGTTGAGCGTGAAGTGCTTCTCGATCACTCGGGCGCCGAGCAGGTACCCGACGAGGGCCATCGCGATCCCGCTCTGGTGGTCGGAGAGGCCGACCACGAGGTCGGGGAAGCGTTCGCGGTAGGTCTCGATCACGCGGAGGTTGAGCTCCTCGACCTCGCAGGGGTACGCCGCGGTGCACTGGAGGACGCAGAGCTGCTCGTTGAGCGGGAGGATCGTCTCGACCGCTCGTTCGACGTCCTCGAGCGAGCCGCCCCCCGTCGAGAGGAAGATCGGCTTCCCGAAGGCGGCGACGTGCCGCAGCAGCGGCGTGTTCACGAGGTCGGCGGATGCGATCTTGAAGGCTGGCAGGTCGAGCTCGGCCAGGAGGTCCGCGCTCGCCTCGTCGAACACCGTCCCGAAGAGCGTCACGCCCTCCTCGCGCGCGAACTCGCGGAGCTCGAGCCACTCGCCCGCCGAGAGCTCGAGCGCCTCGCGGTGCTCGCCGTACGTGACGCCGAAGGAGTGCTCGTTGTCGTACGGCGCGTCGTAGAGCGCGCGGGTGTAGAGGCTGCGGTTGTCGCGTTTTTGGAGCTTGACGGCGTCGACGCCGCACTCCTTCGCGGCGTGGATGAGCGCCTTCGCCGTCTCCACGTCGCCCTGGTGGTTGTGGCCGATCTCCGCGACGACGTACGCGGGGCCGTCGCGCGTGATCCTGCGGCCGTCTACGACGAGATCGGGCACGGGGCGATGGTACTAGCGACAGGCGCCGTTAACGTCCTGCGACGTGACGGTGCCAGGATGGATTCGCCGGTCGCTGCACTGGCTCACCGTCGGCGTCGTCGCGACGTTCGGGGTCGCAGGGGCTCTCGTCGTCGCCGTCGTGCCGTACCGCTTCTGGGACTCGCTCGCCTTCGGCGCCTGGTCGCGGTCGATCGCCGAGACCGGCTCGATCTGGTCCGGAAGCAACTCGCTGAACGTCAGTCGCCCGCTCTTCTATGTCCCTCAAGGGCTCCTATGGCGGTTCGTCACCGAGGACGAGTGGATCGGGCGCCTGCTCTCACTCGCCTTCGCGGCGGTGCTCGTCGGCGCCGTCTGGCTGCTCGCGCGGCAGCTTGCGGCGGAGACGGCCGCGCGCGTCTTCCTACCTGCGCTCGCGGTCACGGCCTTGCTCTCGTCCGCGGTGCTGGCCGCGTACGCGGCCGCGGGGATGACGGACGTGCCGGTCGCCGCGGCCTCGGCGGCGACCGCGGTCGCGCTCTGGTCGAGCTCTCGCCCGTCCGTGCTCGCGTTCGTTGCGCTTGGCACGGGGGCGACGGTGCTCGCGAAGCCGTCGGGTCTTCTGGCGCTCGCCGGCCTCGCGCTCGCAACGATCGCGCTGCGCCGTCGGGAGTCCATCCTGGGACTCGCGAGCGCCGCAGTCGGCGTCGCGCTGGCTCTCGCGTACGACGCCTGGCAGGCGGAAAGGCTCAACGTCGGGCTCGTGAACCTCCTGCGCGCGGGCAACGACGACTTCTGGCTCGAGCGTGGGGACGCCGTACGCTGGGAGGTCCTCGCCTCCGGCGGGTGGCTGGGGGACGGCGCGCGGCCGCTCGTCCTGTACGGCCTCGCGTTTGCCGTTGCTCGCGCACTCGGCGCGGGCGCGCGCGTCGCGCTGGCGGTGGCCGCGGTCGTCGGGCTCGGGTGGTCGGCCCTCGGGCCGATCGCCTCCGGCGAGGGGCTCGGATACCCGTTCACCGGGCCTCCCCTCGGGACGATGGCCTGGCTAGCGCTGGCCGTGGCCGCCGCTGGCGCGCCGCTCCTCGCAGGCGAGGACCCGCTGACACGACGGACGTACGTCGCTCTCCTCCTCTGGGTCGCTCCGACTGCGCTCGTCTGGGTGTCTCAGCGGCCGGACGAGGCGCGGCTGCTCGCACCAGCCTGGCCGGCATTGGCACTCCTTTCCGGCGCGGCACTGACCTGCGTGTCAGCAGCCCTCCTGCGTCGTCGAGGAGCGCTCTCCCTCGTCCCGACAGTGGCTGTAGCGGCAATCGCGCTCGCGAACGTGGTGTCGGTCGACGGGCTGGGTCGGGACGGCTGGCGCTCGCTGCTCGAGCTCGGACCGTCTGGATGGGCGGACACGGCCGAGATGGAGAACTTCGCGTACGGTCCGTTCTCCTACCACTTGAACCTCGCGCGCGAGAACGTCGGTTCCGACGATCGCATCGTTTCGAGCGACGGCAGGCTCGCCTACTTCTTCCCTGGACGAGTCGAGGTGACGTATGCGCGCACGTGCTCGGACGTCGAGGATGCCCGCTTCTTCTCGCTCCTCACAGCCGGCGAGAGCCTCGAGCTCGCCGAGCTGGGTCGCCAGCCGATCGACCCGATCGGATGGATGCAGTGCCGGCGCCCATTGCTGGAGCTCGTCGGAGAGCAGCCCGGCATCTACGCGGCGTTCGTCGTGGGAGGCCCGCCTGCGCGGAAGTCCACCGCGGTTGACTGTCACATCGCGGCGGGCGCCGGTGAGCTCGTCGACGCAGTCTTCGCGACGGGCAGCTACGGAGAGGTGGCCAGGACGGCTCGACGGGCGCTGGAGCTCGGGTTCGAGGGAACGCGCGTGGAGCGCACTGGCTGCTCGACGTTCCGAGCCGTGGTCACAGGCATCCCGGACGACCCAGTCGTACAGGAGGACTTCCGCCGCCAGGCACGCGGCGTCGGCCTCCACGTCGCGTACGCCCGAGCAGAGCGCTTTCCCGAGGTCTCGACGGAGATCCCACCCGTCTCACCGTGACAGGGCATCGCGGTAGGCGCGAAGCGTTGCCTCCGTCGCCGCCTGCCACGAGTAGCGGCGCTCGGCGGCCTCGCGGGCCGCACGGCCGAGACGCGCTCGCAGCTCCTCGTCCGCCAGCAGCCGCTCGAGGGCCGCGCGGAGCGCTCCAGGGTCGCGGGGCGCGACGAGGAGCCCCGTGACGCCCTCCTCGACCGCGTCCGCGAGCCCGCCGACGGCCGTCGCCACGACCGGGCGCCCGTGCGCCATCGCCTCGCGCGCGACGACGCCGTACCCCTCCCGCCTCGACGGGCAGACGACGACCGCCGCACGCTCGTAGTACGCCCCGAGCTCTCGCGGTGGCACGAACCCGATCGCGTCGGGAACGCGGTCGTGGAGCGGCCCGTCGCCGACGACCACCCGCGGAAGGCCCTCGGTCGCCTCGAGCAGCTCGTCGATGCCCTTCTCCTCGGAGAGCCTCCCGACGAAGAGCACGTGCGGCGGCTCGGCGGGGAGGCCGACCTGCGCCGGGATCTCGACGCCGCTCGGCACGACGCGTGCGTCGCGGGCGCCGAGCCGGCGAGCGGCGGCGGCGAGCGACTCCGAGGGCGCCAGGACGAGCCGCGCGCGCCGGAGCAGCGCCCGCGCCGCCCAGGGAGCCCTGCGCGCGAGCTCGACGTCCGTCCCCCAGAGCTGGACGACGAACGGCCTCCGCGTCGCGAGCGCGGGGACCGCGGAGACGAGCCAGTGCGCATGCACGAGGTCGGACCCTCGCGCGGCCCGGCGGGCGGCCCGCGCGTACGACACGAGGAAGAGCGGCACGAGGAGCGCCTTCCAGGGCGCGCGCCGGAGGTTCCCGACGATCCCGTG
>CAZODN010000010.1:10853-15179 GCA_964578545.1 uncultured Gaiellales bacterium | reverse complement strand
CTCGACCCCCGCCGCCCGAAGGTGCTCGACCGCGTCCCCGACGAAGGCGCCCGCGACGTCGTTCGGCCCGCGCGGGTACGACGTCGTCAGGACGACGACCCTCATTCGCGCCGGGCGCGGCCGAAGACGACGGGGAGCGCGAGCGCGAGGGTCGCGAAGACGTAGAAGTAGTAGAAGGTCATCGTGAGGTAGAACAGGTTCGCGACGAGCGTCGCGACGAGCCCGGCCGTCATCCCCCACGCGAGCGGTCGGAGGCGAGCAGACCTCGGATCACCGGCGGCGGCGAGCGCCCTCCCGAGCCGGCGCGCCGCGCCGAGCCTCGCGAACATCCAGCCGACGAACACGGCGAGCAGCGCGAAGCCGACGAGCCCGGTCTCCACGAGCGTCGCGACGTAGAACGAGTGCGGCCCGAAGTCCGGGCGCCCCGTGACGAACTCGTAGTAGACGGCGAAGTTGTTGAGGCCGAGCCCGAAGAAGGGGTTCGAGGAGAGGACGTCCGGGATGAACCCGTACACCTCGAAGTGCGGCGACGCCGCCCCCCTGCTCGTGTTCGTCCGCGCGCGGAGCACGGTGAGGAAGAACTCGAGGCGCACGAGGACGACGGCCGCGACGACCGCGACGGCCGCGCCGAGCGGGACGAGGAGCTCCGGCCTCCGCAGGTAGCGGCGGTACGGGAGCGCGAGGACGAGGGCGCCGCAGGCGAGCCCGAGCAGGGCGCTCCGCGAGAGCGTCGCGAGCAGCACGACGAGCATGAAGCCGAGGAGCGCCGCGATCGGCTTCTTGTAGCGGTGCTCGCGCTCGAGCCGGAGGTAGAGCGGGGTGAGGACGAGCAGCGCGAGCATGAGCTCGATCCCGAGGTGGTTCGGGTCGCCCGTGAGCGCGTTCGGACGGAACACCTCCTGCGTGCCGCCCACGGCGCCGAAGACGTTGATGGACGTCTGGCGCGACGTGATCGGCTGGATCAGCAGCTCGTCGAGGTTGACCCCGGCCTCGGCGAGGACGAGCTGGACGACGCCGTAGACGGCGTTGAGCGCGATACCACCGAGGAACGCGCCGAGCGCGAGCCAGTAGAACCGCAGCCCGCGGCGCGCGAGGAGGGCGACGCCGGCGACGAGGAACCCGAAGTGGAGGACGAACTTGACCATCCCCTTCGCCCACTGCGCGAGCGCCTGCCCCGTGTCGAGGTTGTAGAAGCCGACGAGGTAGAGGACGGCGAACGCGCAAAAGAAGAGCAGGGCGACCGCGGCGGTTCGCGTCAGGCGCGTGTCCGACCGCTCGAACCGGTCCCAGGCGAAGAGGACGAGGAAGAGCGACGTCAGGACGTCCGAGAGCGTGAGCGAGCCCGCGAGCTCCCACTGGAGCTTGTGGAACGTGACGGTCAGGACCGTCCCGAGGAAGAGGCCGTCGAGGACGGGCCTCTCGAGCTCGAGCCGGAGAGCGGAGGCGCGCAGGGGAAGGGCGAGGCTCGTCATGCGAGCTCCCGGAGGATCTCGGCGAGCTCCTCCACTCGAGCGCCGCGCGAGAGCCGGTCGCGGTCGGCCCCCGCGAGCTCGACGGCCGGAAGGCCACCGTTCGCGAATCGCCCATGCAGATCGACGAGCGCAGCCCGGATCCCGTCCACGTCATCGGGGGCCACGACGACGCCCGCCCCGGTCTCGCGGATCAGCTCGGCAGCCGCTCCGTCGGGAGGCACCACGGCGAGGATCGGCCGGCCGGCTGCCAGGTACTCGAAGACCTTCCCCGAGAGGACGCCCTTGCCGCGGCCGTCCGCGTCCGGCACGAGCAGGAGGAGCGCCTCCGAGTCGCGCTGCAGCCGGAGGGACTCGGCGCGCGGCACGTAGTCGACGAGCTCGAGCCGGTCGCCGAGGCCGAGGCTCTCCGCCCACTCGCGGTCCGACGAGCGGAAGTCGCCGACGAAGCGGGCGACGGCGTCGAGGTCGGCGTCCCGGAATGCCTGCAGGAACGGCCGCGGGTCGCGGCGGCCGAAGAAGCCGCCGGTGTGCGTGATGCGGAATCGCGTGCCGGGCGTGTACTCGAGCCCGGCGAAGTCGTCGAAGTCGCAGCCGTTCGCGATCGTGCGCACGATGCCCCGGGCGCCGAGCCCGCGCACCTCGTCCGCGATCGCCTCGGAGACGCAGGTGATCGCGTCCGCGCGGCGGGCGACGAGCCTCGCCACCTGCTCGGCGGTGGCCTGACGCGCGCGCGTCGCGGTCGTGTCCGCGCGACGGTGCTGGAACGCGATGAGCGGGTCGCGGAGGTCTGCGATCCAGCGGGCTCCCGTCGCCTTCTGGACAGCGGCGCCGACGAGGTGGATGGATCCGGGCGGGGAGGTCGTGATCACGGCGTCGATCCCCTCGCGCCGGACGATCCGGACGGCCGCGGGGATGGCGGTGAGGTTCCAGGTCACGCTCGCGTCCGGGAGGAGCAGACGCCGTGCGGTCACCTGGGCGTGGACGAGCGCGCGCTCGAGCCCGGGCGTCGCCTGCCGGAGCTCCTCCGCGGGCTTCCTCGCGCGCGGGCCGACGTAGCGGGCCCGGTGCACCCACGCCTGGGTGGGGATCCGCAGCTCTGGGTCACCGTGCACCCACTTCGGGTCGTCGGGGGCGAGCACGTGCGTCTCGATCCCGAGCGTCGGCAGGTACTGCGCGAACTTGAGCGGGCGCTGGACGCCGCCACCGCCCGCGGGCGGGAAGTACATCGTCACGAGGAGGACCTTCACCCGCGGGAAGGGTAGAGGTCAGTCGAGCGAGGCGAACGCGTCGCGCGCGGCGTCGATCGTCCGGTCTATGTCGGCGTCTGCGTGTGCCGTCGAGACGAACCCCGCCTCGAACTGCGAGGGTGCGAGGTAGACGCCGCGGTCGAGCATCGCTCGATGGAAGGCCGCGAACCGCTCCGTGTCCGCTCGCATCGCGCTCTCCCAGCTCGTGACCGGCGCCTCGGCGAAGAAGATGCCGAACATCGAGCCGACGCGGGCCACCTGCACGGGAGCGTCGAGCGCCCCGACGCCGGAGACGAGCCGGTCGGCGGCGTGCTCGAGGCCGTCCCAGACGCCGGGCTCCGAGATCGCGCGCAGCGTCTCGATCCCCGCCGTCATCGCGAGCGGGTTCCCGGAGAGCGTGCCCGCCTGGTACACCGGCCCGGCCGGAGCGACGAGCTCCATCACCTCCCGGCGGCCGCCGTACGCACCGACCGGAAGCCCTCCTCCGATGACCTTGCCGAGCGCCGTGAGGTCGGGGGTGACCCCGTACAACTCCTGCGCGCCGCCCGGGTGCACGCGGAAGCCGGTCATCACCTCGTCGAAGACGAGGAGCGCGCCGTGCTCGGCGGTCAGCCGGCGGAGGCCCTCGAGGAAGCCCGGAAGGGGCGGGACGAGGCCCATGTTCCCGGCGACCGGCTCCACGATCACGGCCGCGACGTCGTCGTGCGTGCGGAACAGGGACTCCACGGCGTCGAGGTCGTTGAACGGCGCCGTGAGGGTGTCGGCGACCGCGCCGGGCGTGACCCCGGGCGAGTCGGGCAGGCCGAGGGTCGCGACTCCCGACCCCGCCTGCACGAGCAGGAGGTCTGCGTGCCCGTGGTAGCAGCCGACGAACTTGACGATCTTCGAGCGCCCCGTGAACGCGCGCGCGAGCCGGAGCGCGCTCATCGTCGCCTCGGTCCCGGAGCTGACGAAGCGCACGAGGTCGAGGCTCGGCATCGCGTCGCGGATCAGTCGCGCCAGCTCGAGCTCGAGCGCGCTCGGCGCCCCGAAGCTCGTGCCGGAGCGAGCCGCCTCCGAGAGCGCCGCGACGACGCGGGGCGGCGCGTGCCCGAGGATCAGCGGCCCCCAGGAGAGGACGTAGTCGACGTAGCGGTTGCCGTCGACGTCGACGAGGCACGCACCCTCGCCGCGCGCGACGAAGAGCGGCGAGCCGCCGACGGCGCGGAACGCCCGCACCGGGGAGGAAACCCCGCCAGGGAGGATCTCGAGCGCCTCCGCGAACAGCGCCTCCGACCTCCTCGTGATCCGCCCGCTCACGCGCCCCGCCCCTGAGAGCGCACGTTGCAACTTGCAACTTGTGACGCTTCTGCGAGCGCTGTGGTGCCCGCTTGCAGGGAGATTCCGGAGCAGACGGCGGTCGTGCGCGCGCTGACGCCGCAAGTTACAAGTTGTAACTTGCGGCCTTCGGAGGAAGCGGGGCGTCGGGTCGGGCGGCTCATCGCGCTGGCGGGGTGGCAGACCGGGCGGCGGGTCGGGCGGCTCATCGCGCTGGCGGGGCGGCTGGCGGAGCCGCGGGCCGGGCGGCTGGCGGAGCCGCGGGCCGGGCGGCTGGCGGAGCCGCGGGC
>CAZODN010000010.1:0-10753 GCA_964578545.1 uncultured Gaiellales bacterium | reverse complement strand
CGCGGGCCGGGCGGCTGGCGGAGCCGCGGGCCGGGCGGCTGGCGGAGCCGCGGGCCGGGCGGCTGGCGGAGCCGCGGGCGGGGCGGCGGGCGGCGCGGCTCATCGCGCGGACGGAGCGGCGGACGGGACGAGGGCGCGCGCGACGGCTTCCGCCGCTTCCTCGCCCGAGCGGATGCAGTCGGGGATGCCGACCCCGCGATACGCCGCGCCGGCGACGGCGAGGCCGGGATGGGCCTCGAGACGCTCCTCGATCCGCGCGACCCGCTCGACGTGGCCGAGGACGTACTGCGGCATGCCGAGGGGCCACCGTTGGACGCGCGTAAGCGCCGGCGCGGCGTCGACGCCGGCGATCGAGAGTTCGTCGCGCGCGAGCGCGAGGAGCTCGTCGGCGGGCGCGAGGGTGAGGTCGCGTCCTCCGTAGCGCCCGGCGTACACGCGCACGAGCACCCAGCCCTCCGGGGCCCGGCCCTCCCACTTCCGAGACGTCCACGTACAGGCGAGGACGTCCGTGCCCTCGGCTCGCGGGACGACGTAGCCGTACCCGTCCAGGGGGTGCGCAACGTCCTCCTCGCGAAACGCCGCGGTCACGACGACCGACGACGCGTAGGGGATGCCGGCGTGCGCGCCCGCGAGCTCCTCGTCGAGGCTCTCGACCAGCGCCGCCACGGCGAAGGCCGGCACGGCGAGGATCACCGCGTCCGCCTCGAGCGCGTCGCCTTCGTCGAGCTCGACGCGGTACGCGCTGCCCGCCGCGGCCACCCGCCGCACCCCCGCGCCGGTGACGATCCGCGCCCGCTCGAGCCCTGCGACGACGGCGTCGACGAGCGCGTCCATGCCCGGGCGAAGGGTCAAGAACGCAGGGCGCCCGGACGCGGTCGCCTGCGACTGCGCGACCAGGCCGCGAATCAGGCTCCCGTGCTCGAGCTCGAGCACGCGGAGCTGCGGGAAGGTGGCCGCGAGCGAGAGCTGCTCGCCGTCCCCACCGTAGATGCCGGTCATGAGCGGCTCGACGAACGCCTCGTACGCCTCGCGTCCCAGCCGTCTGGAGACGAAGGACGCGATCGACTCGTCGCCGCCGGGGGGAGCGACCGGGACCTCGGGCTCCGCGGCGAGGCGCTCGCGCCCGGCGGGCGAGAGGAGCTCGCTCTCGCGGAGCGCGTCGAGGTTCGTCGGGATCATCCCGGTCAGGCCCGAGGGGAGCGGGTGCAGGTCACGGCCGCGGCGGACGAACGTGCGCTCGTTCTCGGGACGGCGGCCCACCAGCTCGCCGGCGAGGCCGAGCTCCTCGCAGAGGCCGACGCCGCGGGGCTTGCGCGAGAGGAAGCTGTCGGGCGCAGCCTCGATGACGAAGCCGTCGACGCGCTCGGTCGCGATCTTGCCCCCGAGCCTCGCGTCCCGCTCGAGGAGCACGACATCGGCGTCCGGAAGCACGGCCTCGAGACGCCGCGCGGCGGCGAGGCCGGCGATCCCGCCCCCGACGACGACGGCCCTCACGCCGCTCTCGCCTCCTCCAGCCACGGCTCGGCGCGCTCCCGGACGAGCGACGCGAGGGCGTCCATGAACAGCGGGTCGTCGTTCAACGAGGGCGGCCGCTCGAGCCGCATGCCGAGGCCGTCCGCAATCCCCTTCGCGCGGTGGTCGATGTCGAAGAAGATCTCGACGTGGTCGGAGACGAACCCGACGGGGACGGAGACGACGTCGCGAACGCCCTGCGACGCGAGCTCCGCGAGGTGGTCGCCGATGTCGGGCCCGGCCCAGGGCTCGGGCGACCGCCCGGCGGACTGCCAGCACCACGACCAGCGATCGTCGGGGAGGCCGGCGCGCCCGGCGACGAGACGTGCGGTCTCGAGGCACTGATCGCCGTACGGGTCGCCCGACGAGAGCACGCGCAGGGGGAGGCTGTGGGCGCTGAAGACGACGTGAACCCGCTCGCGCTCGGCCCCGGGCCAGCGCGTGATCCCTTCTCGCACGCGCGCCGCGAACGCCTCCACGAGCCCCGGCGCGTCGTGGTAGCTCGACACGTGGCGGACGTCGATCCGGCCGCGGTAGAGCTCGAGCCCGTCCGCGACCTTCTGCTGGTAGCGGGCGACGGACATGGCGCTGAAGTGCGGGGCGAGGACGAGCCCGACGGCGTGCGTGACGCCGTCCTCGACCATCTCGCCGACCACCTCCTCGATCCACGGCGCCCAGTGGCGCATCCCGAGGTAGCAGCGGTACTCCGGCCCGAGGCGCTCGGCGATCGCGTCCACCTGCCTGCGCGTGACCTCGAGCAAGGGCGACCCGCCGCCGATCACCCGGTAGTTCTCGGTGATCTCCTCGAGGACCGCGCGAGGCGTCGTCCGCCCGTGGCGGATGTCCGCGAGGTAGCCGGGGACCTCCCCGAGCGAGGCCGGGCCCCCGTAGGCCATGACGAGCACGCCGACGGGGAGCGACACGCTCATCGCGACGTCCTCTCGCGCACGTGCTCGACGAGGCGGCGGACGTTGTCGGGAGGCGTCTGCGGGACGAGGCCGTGCCCGACGTTGAAGACGTGGCCGGGACGGCCCGCGGCGCGCTCGAGGACGTCGTCGATCCGGAACCGGAGCTCGCGCCAGGGCGCGAGCAGCGCGGCGGGGTCGAGGTTCCCCTGCACGGGGCGGTCGAATCCGACGCGCGCCCAGGCCTCGTCGAGCGGGAGCTGCCAGTCGATCCCGACGACGTCGCCGCCGCAGGCGGCGGCGTGCTCGAGGTACGCGCCGACGCCGAGCGAGAAGTTGACGACCGGCACGCCGGCCGCGGCGATCCTGGAGAAGAGGTCGCGGTTCGCGGGCGCGACGTACCGGAGGTAGTCCTCCCGCCCGAGCGCGCGACCCGCCCACGAGTCGAAGACCTGGAGCGCCTGCGCACCCGCCTTCGCCTGCGCGAGCAGGTAGTCGGCCTGCACCGTGACGAGCTTGCCGAGGAGTCGCTTCCACGCGGCAGGCTCCGAGAGCATGAACGCCTTCGTCCGCACGAAGTCCTTCGAGGTTCCGCCCTCGATCGCGTAGCTCGCGAGCGTGAACGGAGCGCCCGCGAAGCCGATGACCGGCACGTCCCTCGGCTCGAGCTCGCGTCGCACGATGCGGATCGCCTCGAGCGTCGGCGCCATCGTCTCCTCCGCGGGCGGCGTCCCGAGGAGGTCCACGTCCCGCGGGCTCGCGATCGGGTTGCCGATCCGCGGGCCGTCACCCTTGACGAAGTCGAGCTCGAGGCCCATGCCGACGAGCGGAGGGAGGATGTCCGAGAAGACGATGGCCGCGTCCAGGCCGAAGCTCTCGATCGGCTGCAGCGTCACCCGCGCCGCCAGCTCCGGCGTGCGGATGAGCTCGAGCATCGAGTAGCGCTCCCTGAGCGCGCGGTACTCCGGCTGGTAGCGGCCGGCCTGGCGGAGGAGCCACACGGGCGTGCGCTCGACCGGGAGCCGGCGGCACGCGCGGAGGAAGACGGAGGTCGGCTCGGCCGCGACCGGCGTCGAGGCCTCGGCGGTCACGCGGGCGAGGCCTGCCACGCCACCCTCCCGACGAAGAACGGCCCCAGCCGCTCCAGGTGGAGGGACGTCTGCTTCGTCTTCCGCATCCGCTGCACGATGACCGAGAGCGGATGGAGCTCCGGGCCGAGGAGCCCGACGACGAAGTCGTTGTCCGCCTGGTCGAGGCCATGGCACGCGAGCCGGATGTCGTACCCGAGCCCGGCGCGCCCGAAGGCCATCCCGATCCCCCCGTGCTCCATGAGGATCGTGTTCTGCTCTGCCCGGGAGAGCTGCTCGAACGAGCCCGCGCGCCGCAGCGGGTACCAGATCGCCCACGGGAGCGCCGGGTCGAGGACGCGCCGGCGAGGCCGGTCGACGAGCGTCTCCACGAGGTCCTGCTCGTAGCCGAGCGCGTACGTCCGCCCGAGCATGGTCAGCTCCGGCTTCGGCTCGAGCTCACCGAACGGCGGCGCCTGCAGGAAGCTGCGGTACGCGGAGACGAACGCCTCCGGGTCCTCGCTGAGCGTCAGGAGCGCGACGCCGGTCGGGTCGTTGACGTCCTCGTAGAGCGTGCCCACGACGCCCTCCGACTCGAGCGCCGCGATCAGCGCGCCCGTGTCCCGGGCGCCGCCGAACGCGTGGAGCTGCATGAAGAGGCGGCGGTCGAGCGTCGTCGTCTCGCCGTCCGCGGTCCTCCCGTGCTCGGAGACGTCGGGAACCTCGGCGTCCGGCGCCTCGGGGCGGTCGTCCACGCGCGCCTTCATGCGCCCTCCCCGAGCCACCGGGCGGCGTCCTTCGCGTGGTACGTGATCACGAGGTCGGCGCCGGCCCGGCGGATCCCCGTCAGAGCCTCGAGCACGACCTCCCGCTCGTCGAGCCAGCCGTTCGCGGCGGCAGCCTTCACCATCGCGTACTCGCCGGAGACGTTGTACGCGGCGAGCGGGAGCTCGGGGAAGCGCTCGTGAACGGCCCGCACGACGTCGAGGTAGCCGAGCGCGGGCTTCACCATCAGCCCGTCGGCGCCCTGCTCGACGTCGAGGGCAGCCTCGCGGATCGCCTCGCGGGCGTTCGCGGGATCCAGCTGGTGCGAGCGGCGGTCGCCGAAGGCGGGAGCGCCCTCGGCGGCATCGCGAAACGGCCCGTAGAAGGCCGAGGCGTACTTCACGGCGTACGAGAGGATCGCGACGCGCGCGAAGCCCTCTCCGTCGAGCGCGGCGCGGATGGCTCCGACCATGCCGTCGATCATCCCGCTCGGCGCGACGACGTCGGCGCCCGCCTCGGCGTGCGAGAGGGCGATGCGCCCGAGCAGCTCGAGCGTCTCGTCGTTCAGGACGTCGCCGTCCCCGTCGAGGAGGCCGCAGTGGCCGTGGTCCGTGTACTCGCACAGGCACACGTCGGTGACGACGACGAGCTCCGGCCGGGCCGCCTTGAGCGCCCGAACCGCCTCCTGGACGACTCCGTCCTCCGCGTAGCTGTGCGATCCAACCGAGTCCTTCGCACTCGGGATCCCGAACAGGAGGACGGCCTTCACGCCGAGTGCCAGGAGCTCGTCCGCCTCGCCGCCGAGCAGGTCGACCGAGAGCCTGTCGACGCCGGGCATGGACGGCACCGGGTCGCGGATCCCCTCGCCGGGCACGACGAACACGGGCAGGACGAGGTCGTCGGCCCGGAGCGTCGTCTCGCGAACGAGGTCGCGCAGGGCCCGCGTCCGCCGGAGCCGCCGGGGCCGGTGCGCGCCCGGTGCGAGCCGCAGCGCGTCGAGAGGATCGGTATGGAACTCCGTCACGTGCTCTCCCCGTAGTGCTCGACGAGCGCCCGAATGATGCCCTCCGCCGTCGCCTCGCCGGCGACGAGGCCGACGCTCAACCCTACCTCGCGCGCGACGCCGGCCGTCCTCGGTCCGATGCAGACGAGGGCGGCATCTCCCGCGCCCCCCGAGGCCGCAAGGCTGCGCGCCGCCGAGCCGCTCGCGAGGACGACCACCTCGGCGCCGCGGAGCGTCTCCAGCTCCTCCGGGCCCGGCGCGCGGGCGAGCGTCCGGTACGCGGTGACGACGTCCACGGCGGCCCCGTGGCCACGGAGCGCCGCCGCGACCTCGGGGCCGGCGAGGTCGCCCTGCACGAGGAGCACGCGCTCGCCGGCAGTGGCGCGGAGCTCCCCGGCGAGATCCTCTCCCGTCCCGCTGCCGACGACTACCGGCTCGACGCCGAGGGTGCGCAGGGCCTCCGCGGTCGCCGGCCCCACGACCGCGACGCGCGGCGTCGTGGTCGCCGCGCGCAGCCGGTCTCCGAACGCGCGGACGCCGTTCGCGCTCGTGAAGACGACCCAGTCGTAGTCGGCGAGCCGCTCGGCGGCCGCGTCGAGAGCCGCGGGGTCGTCCACCGGCGCCGTCTCGACCAGCGGGACGGCAACGGCGCTCGCGCCGAGCCGCTCGAGGGCCCCGACGAGGGGTGCCGCCTGCGCCGGAGGGCGCGTGACGACGACCCGGAGCCCGGCGAGCGGGGCGTCAGCCACGGATCTCTGCGAGGATCGCATCCGCGCCCGCCCGCAACGCCTCGCGGGCGAGCCGCGCGCCGAGCGCCGCCGGCTCGCCGTCGCCGTGGACACGCACGACCTCGCTCCCGTCGAGCGCAGCCACGAGCGCGTCCATGCGCACGGTCGCGTCCGGCTGCGCGGTCGCCCTCGCCCCCACCGGCGCCGCGCAGCCGCCTCCCAGAGAGCGTAGGAAGGCGCGCTCCGCCGTCGTCTCCGCACGGGCGGCTGGATCGTCGAGCGCCGCGAGCAAGGTGGAGACCTGCTCGTCCTCCTCGCGGCACTGGATGGCGAGCGCTCCCTGGCCCGGTGCCGGCAGGAGCGTCTCCGGCGACAGCCACTCGCTCACGTCCCCCTCGAGCCCGAGCCGCCGGACGCCTGCTGCCGCGAGCACGACGGCGTCGTACTCGCCGTCCCGCACCTTCCGCACGCGCGTGTCCACGTTGCCGCGGATCGAGCGCACGTCGAGGTCCCGTCGCAGCGCCCGGAGCTGCGCGGCCCGGCGCAGGCTGCTGGTGCCGACGACCGCTCCCCGAGGGAGCTCCGCGAGCGCCAGCCCGTCGCGCGAGACGAGGCAGTCGCCCGCGTCCTCGCGCGCGCAGACGGCCGCCACGGCGATGCCGGGAGCGTCGTCCGTCGGGAGGTCCTTCAGCGAGTGGACCGCGGCATCGATCGCGCCCGATCGGAGCGCGTGCTCGAGCTCTTCCGTGAAGAGGCCCTTGCCGCCGATCTCCGGAAGGGGCAGGCCGGCCTCCTGCGTCCTGTCCCCCGCCGTCGAGACGACGACGGTCTCGTACGCGAGGTCGGGAAAACGCTCGCGGAGGCCCGCCACGACGATCTCGGTCTGCGCGCGGGCGAGCGCCGAGGCGCGCGTCCCGAGCACGACCGCCGCGGGAAGCGGCGGGCGGCTCACCGGTCGCCGGGCGAGGAGATCCCGAAGAGCTCGCGGACGGTGTCGGCGACCTCGTCCGCGTCACCCGCGCCTGCGCGCTCGCGAAGACGGACCGTCGGGTCGTGGAGGAGCTTCTTCACGAGCGCGCGGGTGAGGTGCTCCATCCGCTCGGCGACGGCGGGGTCGAGGTCGCCGAGATCGCGCAGCGCTCGCTCGAGCTCGCGCGCGCGGATCGACTCCGCCTGGCGGCGCAGCTCTGCGAGGAGGGGCTCGACCTCGAGCTCGCGGTACCTGCGGCCGAAGTCGGCGACTTCCTCCTCGACGATCGCCTCGACCTTCGGCACCTCGCGGAGGCGCGAGGCCATGGCCTCGTCCAGCCCCGCACGGAGGTCGTCGACGTCGAACAGGCGCACGCCGTCGACGCTGCCCGCCTCACGCTCGACGTCCGCGGGCACGGCGAGGTCGACGACGACGAGCGGCCGCGATGCTCGTAGGGCCATCGCCGCCCGGATCGCGGCGGTCGCGAGGACGGGCTCCTCGGATCCCGTCGCGGTCACGACGACGTCCGCGCCGGCGAGCTCCTCGGGGAGCCGGTCGAGGCCGCATCCGGATGCGCCGAAGCGCTCGGCCGCCTCGACGGCGCGCTCCTCGGTCCGGTTCGCGACGACGACGTGCCCGAGGCCACGGCCCGAGGTCGCCTTCAGCGTCTGCAGCCCGATGCGCCCCGCGCCCACGACGAGCAGCCGCCTCCCGCGGAGGCCGCCGAGCGCCCCGTCCGCGAGCGCGAGCGCCATCGAGCTCGCCGTGGCGGGATTGGCGCCGATCGCGGACTCCGTCCGCGCCCTCCGGCCCGCGGCGATCGCCGTCCGGAAGAGGAGGGCGAGCCCCGGACCGACCGTTCCGGCCGCGACGCCCGCCTCGAACGCCTCGCGGACCTGGCCGAGGATCTCGGTCTCGCCGAGCACGAGCGAGTCGAGCCCCGCGGCCACGCGGCCGAGATGGCGGGCGACGTCCTCGCCCGAGTGCACGTAGAGGTGGTCGACGAGCAGATCGCGCTCGACCCCGTGCGCGGCCGAGAGCGCGTCGATGAGCTCGTCGCGCGCGTCGTCGAGCCCGGACGTGAGCCGCGCGTAGAGCTCGACCCGGTAGCACGTCTGGAGCGAGACGTGCTCGACCACGGCCGGGCAGCGGTCGGCGCCGGGGCCGAGCGCGCCGATCCGCTCGCGGAGCTCCACGGGGGCGGTTCGGTGGCTGAGCCCGAGGCAGACGAGGTGGTGCACGAGGCGACACGATACTCGGCTTCCGCCGGGAGCAGAGAATGCGCGTGATGCACGCGCTCGGCATCGACGTCGGAGGCACGTTCACGGACGCGGTCCTCGTCTCGGACGGCGAGCTCCGCACTGCGAAGGTCCCGACCGCGGTCCGCCAGGAGGAGTCGGTCGTCGCCGCGGCGGCGGCGGTCGGCGCGGCGGCGGTGGACCGGTTCACGCACGGGACGACCATCGCGACGAACGCGCTCCTCGAGCGCCGCGGCGCGCGCACGGCGTTCGTCACGAACGAGGGCTTCGAGCACCTGCTCCACCTCCGCCGACAGACGCGCGCGCACCTCTACCGCCCCTGCGCGGAGCACCCCGAGCCGCTCGTGCCGCTCGAGCGGTGCCTCGGCGTCCGGGGGAGGATGGGCCCTGCCGGGGAGCTCGAGCCGCTCGACGTCACCTCGCTCCCGGAGCTCGACGCGGAGGCGATCGCGGTCTGCCTGCTCTTCTCGTTCCGCGATCCGGCGCCCGAGCGGGCGCTCACGAGCGAGATCCGGCGGCGCTACCCGTCCGCGCACGTGGTTGCGTCACACGAGGTCGCCCCCGAGTTCCGCGAGTACGAGCGGGCCTCGACCACCGTCGCCGACGCCTACCTCGGGCCGGCGCTCTCCCGGTACCTGCTCTCACTCCAGAGCGCCTGCCGGGAGGCAGGGCTTCCCGCCCCGCTCGTGATGCGCTCCTCGGGCGGCGTCACGACGCTCGAGGAGGCAGCGGCCCACGCGTCGTTCGCGCTCCTCTCGGGGCCGGCGGCCGGCGTCGTCGGCGCGGCCCGCGTCGCGGCGCTCGCGGGCTTCGAGGACGCGCTCGCGTTCGACATGGGCGGGACCTCCACGGACGTGTGTGCGATCGTCGGCGGCGTCGTGCAGCGCGAGCACGAGCGGCTCGTCGGTGGCCTGCCGATCCGCCTGCCCACCGTCGCCGTGCACACCGTGGGGGCGGGCGGCGGGTCGATCGTCCAACTCGACGAGGGCGGCGCGCTCCGCGTCGGCCCGGAGAGCGCCGGCGCCCACCCCGGGCCGGCCTGCTACGGGCGCGGCGGCACGCGACCGACGGTGACCGACGCGAACCTCCTCCTCGAGCGCCTCCCGCCGACGCTCCCCGGGGGAATCGCGCTCGACACGAGCGCGGCGGGGCAGGCGTTGGGCGGCCTCGATCCGGAAGGCGTGATCGACGTCGTGAACGCCGAGATGACCCGCGCGCTCCGCGTCGTCTCCGTGGAGCAGGGACTCGATCCCCGCGACTTCGCGCTCGTCGCCTTCGGCGGCGCCGGGCCGCTGCACGCGTGCGCCCTCGCGGAGGAGCTCGAGATGGAGACCGTGCTCGTGCCGGCGGCGGCCGGCGTCCTCTCGGCGCTCGGCCTCGTCGCGGCGGACGAGCGGCGGGACGCGGTCCGCGCGCTCGTCGTCCCGCTCGCAGAGGCGGGCGAGCTCCCGGCCGAGGGCGAGGCCGACCTCCGCTACGCGGGACAGTCGTTCGAGCTCACCGTTCCGCTCGGCCCGGGCCTCGCGCGGCGCTTCCACGAGGCCCACGAGGCCCGCTACGGGTACGCCGACCCCGACCGCGAGTTGGAGCTCGTCGCGGTGCGCACGGCCGACGTCCGCCCCGCCCCGCAGGTCGACGTCCGCGGACCTGCGCTCGCGGTCACAGGCCCGGCCGTGCTCGAGCTGGAGGGGGCGACGGCCTGGGTTCCGTCGGGCTGGGCCGGCGCGACCGACGCGCACGGCACGCTCGTCCTCCGGAGAGAGCGGTGAGCGAGTTCCCCGTCGAGCTGCAGGTGATCGCCGCCGGGCTGCGCGCGATCGCGGAGGAGATGGGCGCCGTGCTCGTGCGCTCGGCGTTCTCGGCGAACATCAAGGAGCGGCGCGACTGCTCGACGGCCCTCTTCGACGAGCGGGGTCGCATGGTCACCCAGGCCGAGCACATCCCGGTCCACCTGGGCGCGATGCCCGAGGCCGTCGCCGCAGTCCGCGCGCACGACCCGGCGCCGGGGGAGCCGTGGATCCTCAACGACCCGTACGCGGGCGGCACGCACCTCCCCGACCTCACGATCGTCACCCGGACCGCGCTCGGGTTCGCGGTCTCGAGGGCGCACCACGCCGACGTCGGCGGCAGCGAGCCCGGAAGCCTCCCCGCCGGCTCGCGGACGCTCGACGAGGAGGGGGTCGTCATCCCCCCGACGCGGCTCGACGAGGCGGCGATCGAGAGGCTCGTGTCGCGGATGCGGCGCCCGGACGAGCGCCGCGGCGACCTGCGCGCCCAGCTCGCCGCGCACCGGCTCGCCGAAGCGCGGGTCGAGGAGCTCGTCGCCCGCCGCGGTCGCGAGAAGGTCGCAGCCGCGATGGACGAGCTCCTCGCGTACTCGGAGCGTGTCGTCCGGGCGGCGCTCCGCGAGCTCCCCGACGGGCGCTGGGCCGCCGCCGACGTGCTGGAGGCCCCGGCGGGCCCGCTGGAGATCCACGCAGCCGTCTCGATCGCGGGCGACACGATCGAGATCGACTTCGCCGGGACGGCGCCCCAGCACGACGG
>CAZODN010000009.1:0-36906 GCA_964578545.1 uncultured Gaiellales bacterium | reverse complement strand
CGTGGAGCTCGAACCAGCTCGTCCTCTTCCTCGTCCTCTTCCTCTTCTACTGCGCCTACTTCATGCTGCGCTTCTCGATCGAGGAAGGCCCCCGGAGGACTCGCTCGTCGGCCGTGTACGCGCTCTTCGGCGTCGCCTTGATCCCGGTCAGCTTCCTCGCGATCAGGCTCGCGGAGGACTTCATCCACCCGACGGTGTTCACCCGCGAGGGGCCGCAGATGACGGGGCTCATGTTCGCCACCTTCTGCGTCTCCTGGGCCGCGGTGACCCTCCTCGCGTACGTGCTCTACCGCGTCGAGCTCGCCGGCAAGCGGCTCGACGCCGACCTCCGGGCGCTCCGCGAGGCGCTCGCGTGAGCCTGAGCCAGGAGGAGCTCGTCGCGGCGGCCTACGGGGCGGTCTTCGTGTTCGTGCTCGTCTACGTCGCGATCATCGCGGCGAAGCTCGTGCGCTTGCAGCGTGAGACCGCCGAGCTCGCGGAGCTCGCCCGCCGTACGGTCGCGACGCGGGACGAGGAGCTCGCCGGCACCGAGCGGTGAGCGGCCGGGGCGGGGACTATGCTGCTTCCGTGCTCGCGGTCGCGACAGCGGGGATCCGGCCGGCGTGACCCGTCCACCGCTGGTCGCCCGCCCGCTCCCGCTCCAGGCGCCGACGGCGTTCGTTCGGATCCGTCCGCCGGGCCGCCGCCACTGCGGTGAGGCGCGCCGCACGCGGCGCGCCCACTGCGTCCCGGCACGCCCCGGCCGCAGCTAGACCCACCTGCGGCGCCGCGGTTACGCTCCGGGCGTGTTCGTCACGTTCCTGAGCGACTTCGGGCTCAAGGACGGCTTCGTCGGCACCTGTCACGGAGTCATCAAGCAGATCGCGCCGGAGGCGCAGATCATCGACATCACGCACGGGATCCCTCCGCAGGCGGTGCTCCAGGGCGCTCTCGTCCTCGAGAACACCGTCCCGTACATGCCCGTCGGGGTCAACCTCGCCATCGTCGACCCCGGGGTGGGGGGCCCGCGGCGCGCGCTCGCCCTGCAGGACGCGGACGGCCGCTTCTACGTCGGGCCGGACAACGGCCTGCTGCTGCCGGCGGCGACCCGGGTGGGCATCGTCGCGGCGCACGAGATCGTGAACCCCGCCTACGCGCTCCGGTCGATCTCGCGCACGTTCCACGGCCGCGACCTCTTCAGCCCCGCGGCTGCGCACCTCGCGCGCGGCGTCCCGCCCGAGGAGCTCGGTCCGCCGCTCGACCCCGACGCGCTCGTCCGCATCGACGTGCCGGCGCTCGAGATCGAAGACGGCGTGATCACCGCCACCTCGCTCTACATCGACGGGTTCGGGAACATCGCGCTGAACATGACGCGCGACGACATGGAGCCGCTCGGCATCGCGTCCGGGACGAAGCTCGAGATCGAGCACGCGGGCGAGCGGTACTACGCGGTTCTCGCGCGGACGTTCGCGGACGCCCGGCCGGGCGACGTCATCCTCTACGAGGACTCGTACCGCAACATGGCGATCGCGATCTCGCGCGGCAACGCGGCGCGGATGCTGCACGCGGCTCCTGGGCAGGAGATCCGTATCTCGCTGGCTCGCTGACTCGTCGCTACGAGACGGGTGGCCGGCGATCCGACCACGGCCGCGCCTCCTCGACCTGTGCGGCGAGCCGCAGCACGAGCTCGTCGCCGGCGGGCGGGCCGATCGCCTGCGCGCCGATCGGCAGCCCGTCGTCGCTCCAGTGGAGCGGCATCGAGACCGCCGGCAGGCCCGTGAGGTTCGCGATCGCGGTGAACGGGGTGAACGCGACGCTGCGGAGGAGCTGCTCGACGGCGCCTTCGACGGCCTCCTGCCAGCCGATCGGGACGGGCGGTAGCGCCAGGGTGGGGGTGACGAGGACGTCGACGTCTTCCCAGAACGCGACGGTGCGCCGGGCGAGCACGCCCAGCCGCGCGACCGCGCGCGCGTAGTCCGCGGCGGAGCTCGCGCGCGCGGACTCGACGAGGCTCCGGTTGAGCGGGGTGAGGAGCGTGGGGTCGGCGACGGGGAAGAGGGCCGGCCCGACCTGCCAGACCTCGAGGAACGTGTCGAAGAGGCCGGGATCCTGCCAGTCCGGCGTCGCCTCGACGACGTCGTGGCCGAGACCCTCCAGGAGCCGGGCCGTCTCGTGCGCGGCCCGGACGCACGCGGGGTCGATGGGGGTCTCGACGGGCGGCGTCGTCGTGACCGCGATCCGCAGTGGGGCAGGAGGCTCGGCGACGGCATCCGCGAAGGGCCTCTCCGGCGGCGGCGCCCACCAGGGGTCGCCCGGCTCGTAGCCCTCGAGGACGTCGAGGAGGGCGGCGGCGTCCACGGTCGTGCGGGAGATCGGCCCAGCCGTCGAGAGGCCCTCGAGCGACGTGAACGGTGCCGCCGAGACCCTCCCGCGCGAGGGCTTCAGGCCCAGCACGCCGCAGCACGCGGCCGGGATGCGGATGGAGCCGCCCCCGTCGGAGCCGTGCGCGATCGGCGTGAGCCCGGCCGCCAGGGCTGCCGCCGCCCCGCCGCTCGACCCGCCCGGCGTGAGGTCGGGGCGCCACGGGTTGCGGGTCGCCCCGTTCAGGTCCGACTCGGTGAAGGCCGTCGTCCCGAACTCGGGCGTATTCGTCTTCCCGAGGATCACGAACCCCGCCTCGCGGAGCCGACGCACGACGGCGGTGTCGAAGTCGGGCACGTACGCCTCGAAGGCTCGCGAGGAGTACGTCGTGCGGATTCCCTTCGTCGCGGTGAGGTCCTTCACCGCGATCGGGACGCCTCGGAACGGCGCGTCGCCGGACGAGCCGTCGATCGCGGCCGCCTCCGCGAGCGCCTCCTCCCCGCGCACGGTCACGTACGCGTCGAGCTCCGGGTCGATGCGCTCGATGCGGTCGAGGTAGCAGCGCACGAGCTCGACGCTCGAGACCTCGCCGTCCCGGACGAGCCGCGCCTGCTCGACGGCGGGGAGGAACGCGAGCTCCATCGCGAGCGACGCTAGCAGGGGATGCGAGGACGGGAGGTCAGCGTCAGAGGCCCGCGCCGCCGGGGCGGACGGCGCCTGCGTGCCCGCCGACCGCGACCAGTCGCGTAGTCATCCGAGCCGGCGGGCGCGACGCCCGGATGCCGGCGGGGACTCGGGTGAGCGGCGGGTGAGGCATGGACGGCGCGGGGGCCGGAGTGGCGAGGGCCGGACTTGAACCGGCGACACCACGGTTTTCAGCCGTGTGCTCTACCAGCTGAGCTACCTCGCCGCGGCGTCTCAGTGTAGCCGCGTCTCGCGGTAGGTTCCCCGCCGTGACTCCCGACCAGGCGCGTGAGATCGCGATCATCGGCGCGGCGCTCGACCTCGGCCAGGGCCGGCGGGGCGTGGACATGGGGCCCTCGGCCCTCCGCTACGCCGGGCTGGAGGAGCGCCTGGCCAGCCTCGGGTACCGGGTCCACGACGTGGGGAACGTCCGGACCGCGGTGCAGGAGGCGACGGCCCTCCACGACGAGAGCGCGCGCTTCCTCCCCGAGATCCGCGAGACGTGCGAGCGCATCGCGGCCCACGTGGCGGACGCCGCGCGGCGCGGCGCGATTCCCCTCGTCCTCGGCGGCGACCACTCGGTGGCGCTCGGGACGCTCGGCGGCCTCGCCTCGGTGCACGGGCCCGGCGGGGTGCTCTGGATCGACGCGCACGCGGACGTCAACACGCCGGAGACGAGCCCGACCGGCAACGTGCACGGAATGCCGCTCGCGGCGGCGCTGGGGCTCGCGGGCGCGGGGTTCGCGAGCGACGCGTGGCCGCTGCCGGCCGTCGACCCACGCAAGGTCGCGCTCGTCGGCGTCCGCGAGCTCGACGACGGCGAGCGCGTGCTCCTGCGCGACGCGGGCGTCCGCGTCTTCACCATGAGCGAGATCGACCGCGTCGGCGTCGAGCGGGCGATCCGGGAGTCGCTCGACCGGATCGGCGGGGCCCGCTTCGTGCACGTCTCCCTCGACATGGACGCGCTCGACCCGGACGTCGCGCCAGGTGTCGGGACGCCCGTGCGCGGGGGCCTCACGTACCGGGAGGCGCACCTCGCGCTCGAGCTCGTCGCGGAGGCGGGGCTCGTCGGCTCGCTGGAGGTCGTCGAGGTGAACCCGATCCTCGACAGCGAGAACACGACCGCGCAGACGGCGGTCGAGCTCGTCGCGAGCGCGCTCGGCAAGCGGATCCTCTAGCGCCGCGACGGGCAGGAGGGAAGGGGCGCGCCCTGCTAGGACGCGAACTGCGGGATGATGTCGCGGCCGTAGGCCGCCAGGTCGTCCTCCTGGCCGTGGGTCATGAGGTAGATGTTGAACTGGGTCACGCCGATCGACTCGAGCTCCTTCAGCTTCGCCGTCGCCTGCTCCGCGGTCCCGAGCACGCAGAAGCGGTCGCAGATCTCGTCGGTGACGAACTCGCCGTGCCTGGCGCCGACGCGCGAGTGCTCGTCGTAGTCGTAGAACTTCCGCGCCGCGACGTAGTCGGTGAGCGCCTCGGGGATGACCGAGCCGTCGGCGCCGTAGCGCTCGACGAGGTCCATGACGTGGTTCGAGACCATCGCCGGGAACCAGCGGACCTGGTCGCGCGCGTCGGCGATGTCGTCCGAGATGTGGCTCGGCGCCGAGACGATGCACTCGAGCTCCGCCGGGTCGCGCCCGGCCTCCTCGGCCGCCTTGCGGGCCGTGTCCATGATCCAGGCGATGATCTGCGGGTCGGCGAGCTGGATGATGACGCCGTCGCCCACGCGTCCGGCGACCGCGAGCGCCTTCGGCCCGTAGCCGGCGACGTACAGCGGGATTCGCGGGAGCTCGGGGCGCACCCACTTCAGCTGGAGCTGCTTGTCGTTCCAGTCGACCTCGCGACCGTTCATGAAGTCCTTGATCATCGCGCAGCGCCGCTCGAACTCGGCCACCCTCACCGGCTGCTGGCCGATGTAGCGGCGCGCCGAGTCCCCCCGGCCGATGCCCATGACCATGCGGCCGTCGGAGATGTCGTGGAGCGTCGCGTAGCCGCTCGCGAGCACCGTCGGCTCGCGGGTCCCGGGGTTCGTGACGCAGTGCCCGAGCTTCATCGTGGACGTCGCCTGCGCGGCGAGCGTGAGGAGCGGGAACGACTCCTGCCAGAGGACGTGCGAGTCGTACGTCCAGCCGTAGTGGAAGCCGTGCGACTCGGCGAGCCGGATGAGCTCGACGAAGCGCGTGTACGGCGGGTCGGGCAGAACGGTGACGCCGAAGGTCAGTGCCATGTCATCTCCTTGTCGCTCGCGCTCGAAGGCCGATTATCTACACCTGCGCCCGGCGCAGGGCGACGAGGGACAGCGCGGCGAGCGCGCCGATGGCGGCGAACCCGATGGAGCCGTCGCCGGGGAGGTCGAAGGCGAGCCCGACGAGCGGCGTGCCGACGAGGATCGTGAGGACGGCGCACGCGTTCACGAGCGCGATCGCCGCGCCGGGCGCGTCCGAGCGGGCTCGCTGGGCGGCGGCGAAGAGGGTCGCGAACGGAAGCCCTGCCGCCAGGCCGAGCACGAGCGACCCGCCGACCGCGAGCGCGTACGCGTCGTCGAGGGCGAGGAGCCCAGCGCCCAGCGCCACGCCGACGAGGGAGAAGGCGACCAGCCTGCGGCGCGCCCCCTTCGCCGCGAGGACGCCGCCCGCCGGGCGCGTGAGGATCCCCGCGAACAGGATGAGGCCGCCGGCCACGCCCGCGGCCGCCGAGCTCACGCCGCGGCGCTCGAGCAGCGGCACCGCCCAGTTCCCTGCGATCACCGCGAGGCCGAACGTGGCCGCCTGGAGGATCCCGAGCGGGAGCAGGTGGCGGTCCCGGAGCACCCACTGGCCGGCGTGCCCGACGCGAGGGAGGCCCCGTGCGAGGAGGGTCGGCGCTGCCGCGGCGAGCGCGAGCGCCGCGGCGCTCCAGTACGGGGCGCGCCAGGTCGTGGCGTCGGTCAGGGGCGGGACGACCATCAGCGCGAGCCCTCCGCCGGCCATGGTGGCGCCTCCGTAGAGGCCCTGGAGGCGAGGGCCGCCCCCTCCTGCGCGGACGAGGTCGAGCCCGGCGACGAACCCCGCTCCCGATCCCAGCCCGACCACCAGCCGGCCGAGGAGCGCGAGCTCGTACGCGTCGCCGGCGAGCAGGATCCCGTTCCCGGCGAGGGCGGCTGCGATCGCGGCGAGGGCGACCGCGCGCGACCCGTAGCGGTCGGCGGCCCTCCCGGCGGGGAGCTGGACGAGGAGGTGCGTCATGAAGAGCGCCGTCGTCAGGAGCCCGATCGCCGCCAGCGAGACGCCGTACGCGTCGGCGAGCGGATCCGCGACCGCGCCGACGTTCGAGACGTTCCAGGTCAGGCAGGCCCCGACGGTCAGACCGGCCGTGACGGCCAGCGCCGTCAGGCTCCGGTCAACGACCGCCGCCTCCCGCGACCCACGCGATCGTCTTCGAGGCGAGCCGGTCGAGCGCGGCGACGGACATCTCGAGGTGCTCCTCGCGCGTGTCCTCGAGCCTCGTGTGCGAGAGGCCGCGGAGGCTCTGGACGAACATCATCACGGTCGGGACGCCGGCACGCGCGACCTCCGCGGCGTCGTGGAGCGGCCCCGACGGGAGCCGGTGCGAGGCGCCCGCGACCTCCCGGATGGCCTCGTCGCAGAAGCCGATGAGCGTCTCGTCGAACAGGATCGGCTCGATCGACCAGATCCGCTCCCACTCGACCTCGAGGGACTCCTCCTCCGCGAAGCGGCGGCTGGCCGCCTGCGCCTGCGTGAGGAGGTCGGCGAGCTTGGCGGCGTCGAGGTGGCGCTGGTCGAGGAGCTGCTCGGCGGTCTCGACGACGGACGTGACGATGCCCGGCTTGCAGACGACCCCGCCGGACGTGCACACGGCGCCGTCGCCGACACGCGAAGCGATGTCGCGGATCTCGAGCGCGAGCTTCGCCGCGCCCGCGAGCGCGTCACGGCGCTGATCCATCGGCGTCGACCCGGCGTGCGCTGCCTGCCCGCGCCAGGTGATGCGGTGGCGCTCGACGCCGAAGGTGCCGAGGACCGCGCCGAGAGGGAGGCCGAGCGACTCGAGCACGGGCCCTTGCTCGATGTGGAGCTCGAGGTACGCCGCCGCCGAGTCGAGCTCCGGGCGCGCGTCGAGCGCGCGGTCGAGGTCGACGCCGTGCTCGGCGAGGGCGTCCGGGAGCGCGATCCCGTCGCGGTCCGTCAGCCGGCGGAGCTCGTCCTGGTCGGCCATCGATCCCGCTGCGGCGCTGGAGCCGAAGAGGCTGCGACCGAAGCGTGCCCCCTCCTCGTCCGCCCAGCTGACGAGGCGAACGGTGACGGGCGGCGTCCCCTCGGAGGCGATCCGGCGAAGCACCTCGACTCCGGCGAAGACGTTCAGGCAGCCGTCGAGCCACCCGCCGTTCGGGACCGAGTCCATGTGCCCGCCGATCAGCACGGCGCGCTCGGACGCTCCTGCGAGGGTGAACCACTGGTTCCCCGCGGGGTCGATCGACTCGACCGCTCCCGTCTCCGAGACGAGGCCGCGGAGGATCTCCCGCGAACGCTCCCAGGTCTCCGTCCAGGCGACCCGCTGCGCCCCGTTCTCGTCGCCCGTGAGCTCCTGGAGCTCCCTCAGCTCGGCGACGGTTCGTGTCGGATCGAGCGCCACCCGACGACTCTAACTCGTCTTCGCGAGTGTGGGATGCTCTGCGCCATGCGTTCCAGGCTCACCTCGGCGGTGGGGCGTGCGGCCGTCCTGCTCCTCGTCCTGCTCGGGCTCTGGGCGCTGTGGGAGGGGTACCGGAAGCTCTGGGAGTCGGCGGGGTGGACGAGGCCCTTCCCCGTGAACTCGACGACGATGCCGCACCTCCACGACATCGTCGCCGCGCTGTTCGAGCCGCTCCGCGAGGGCGAGCCGCTGCTCGCTCGCTACCTGCTCGACGCGGCGCTCTTCACCGCCAAGGAGGCCGCAGTCGGGTTCGCCGTCGGCGCGACGATCGGGTTCCTGCTCGGCGCCCTGATCGCGCGGTTCGGAGTCCTCCAGCGCGGGGTGATGCCGTACGTCGTGGCGTCGCAGACGATCCCGATCCTCGCGATCGCGCCGATCGTCGTCGTCGGCCTCGGCAGCGTGAGCATCGCCGGCTGGACGCCGAAGGACTGGATGCGCGTCTCCGTCATCGCCGCCTACCTGACGTTCTTCCCCGTGACCGTGAACACGGTCCGAGGGCTGCGGTCGCCTGATCCTTCTGCGGTCGAGCTCATGCAGTCCTACGCGGCGGGCGAGTGGGCCGTCTTCTGGAAGCTCCGCGTTCCCTCCGCCATGCCGTACCTCTTCTCGGCCTTCCGGGTCGCCGCCACGGCGAGCGTCGTCGGCGCGGTGATCGGCGAGCTGCCCTCGTCCATCCAGAGCGGTCTCGGCGGCTGGATCATCAACTTCAACCAGTACTACGTCCTCGAGCCCGAGAACCTCTGGGCGGTAAACCTCGTCGCCGCGCTCCTCGGGATCTCGTTCTTCCTCGCGGTCGTGCTCGTCGAGAAGCTGGTCGTCCACCGACCTCCGGAGCAGCTCGTATGAGCGCCGGCGACGCCGTCGTCTCCGCGCGCGGGATCACGAAGACCTTCGGCAAGGGGGGCGTGACGGCGCTGCAGGACATCGATCTCGAGGTCGCGCGCGGCGAGTTCGTCTCGCTCATCGGGCCGTCCGGCTGCGGGAAGTCGACGCTCCTGCGCGTGATCGGCGACCTCGTCGAGCCGACGAGCGGGGAGATCCTCGTGAACGGGAAGCCCGCCCACAGGGCGCGGCTCGACCGCGACTACGGGATCGTGTTCCAGGCGGCCGTGCTCTACGACTGGCGCACCGTCGCGAAGAACATCTCGCTCCCGCTCGAGCTCCTCGACTGGAGCCGTGGCCGGCGGGCGGAGCGCGTTCGAGAGATGCTCGAGCTCGTGGAGCTCGTGGGCTTCGAGAAGCACTACCCGTGGCAGCTCTCGGGCGGGATGCAGCAGCGGGTGTCGATCGCCCGTGCGCTCTCGTTCTCGCCCGCGCTCCTCCTCATGGACGAGCCGTTCGGCGCCCTCGACGAGATGACCCGCGAGCGCCTCAACGACGAGCTCCTCCGCATCTGGGGGGAGACGGGCTCGACGGTCATCTTCGTGACGCACTCCATCTCCGAGGCCGTGTACCTCTCGACCCGGGTCGTCGTCATGTCTCCCCGCCCCGGGCGGATCACCTCGATCGTCCCGATCGACCTCCCGCAGCCTCGGACCTTCGAGACACGTGAGGATCCGCGGTTCTTCGAGCTCGTGACCGAGGTCCGGGAGGCACTGCACGGAGGAGGGGCGGAGGAGTGAGCACTGTTGCGGCTTCGGCGAGCACCGACCGGGAGCTCGGCAGGCGCGCCCGCAGGTGGGGCCCGGCGCTCGTCGTCTTCGCGCTCGGCATGGCCGTCTGGCAGTGGCTGCTCCCGCTCGTCGGCGTCGAGCGTTACCTCCTGCCGCCGCTGTCCGACGTCCTCGAGGCGTTCTGGGACTCTCGCTCCGACCTGCTGAAGGCCGGCTGGATCACCTTCAAGGAGGCGCTCGGCGGCTTCGTGATCGGCTGCTCGCTCGCCTTCGTGAGCGCGCTCGCGCTCGCCCGCTGGCGACCGCTCGGGAGCGCGCTGATGCCCTACATGATCGCCGCGAACGCCGTGCCGATCGTCGCCTTCGCCCCGATCACGAACGCCTGGTTCGGGACGCTCTCGCCGTGGTCGAAGGTCGTCATCTCGGCGATCCTGTGCTTCTTCCCCGTTCTCGTGAACACGCTGCGCGGCCTGACCTCGGTGCGGCCGGAGTCGCTCGAGCTCATGCGCTCCTACGCCGCCCCGCAGCGCGTCGTCTTCGCGCGCGTCAGGATCCCCAACAGCATGCCGTTCGTCTTCTCGGCCTTGAAGATCGCGTGCGTACTCGCGATGATCGGCGCTGTCGTGGGGGACTACTTCGGAGGATCCACGGAAGCGCTCGGCGTGAAGATTGTCTCGGCGGTCTCGCTCGCGCAGTACGAGACGGCCTGGGCTGCGATCCTCGTCGCGAGCATGATCGGCATCGCGTTCTACGCGACCGTCGCGCTCGTCGAGCGGCTCGTTCTCAGCTGGCACCCATCGATCCGGGCAGGAGTCGAGTGACCCAAGGAGGGCACATGAGAAGAGGAAGGCTGTACGCCGTCGCCGGAGCAGTGCTGGCGGCGACGGTCGCGGTCGTGGCAGGGCTCGCGACGGCGAGCGCGAGCCAGGGGCAGGGGCTGACGAAGGTCACGCTCCAGTCGAAGTGGGTGGTGCAGGCCCAGTTCGCGGGCTACTACGCGGCGAAGGAGAAGGGGTACTACAAGGACGCGGGTCTCGACGTCACGATCAAGGCCGGCGGCCCGGACATCATCCCCGAGCAGGTCGTGCTCGGGAAGCAGGCGGAGTTCGGCATCAACTGGATGGGGAGCACGCTCGCCCAGCGCGACACGGGAAACGACCTCGTCAACATCGCGCAGGTCTACGCCCGCTCGGGCACGACGGAGGTCACGTTCAAGTCGAGCGGCATCGACACGTTCAGGAAGATGCGCGGCAAGAAGTTCGGCGTCTGGATCTTCGGAAACGAGTTCGAGCAGCGGGCCGCGCTCGTCAAGTACGGCATGGACCCCGACAAGGACGTGCAGCTCGTCAAGCAGAACTTCGACATGCTCGCGTTCCTGAACGGCGAGATCGACGCCGCGTCGGCGATGACGTACAACGAGCTCGCTCAGGTGCTCGAGGTCAAGAACCCGAAGACCGGGAAGCTCTACAAGCTCTCCGACCTCAACGTGTTCAAGTACTCGGATCTCGGCACCGGGATGCTCCAGGACGGCGTCTTCGTCCGGGGCGACTGGATCAAGGACCCGAAGAACCAGGCGACCGCGGTCAAGTTCCTCGAGGCTTCATTCAAGGGGTGGATCTACTGCCGTGACCACCTCACCGAGTGCACGAACATCGTCTTGAAGAACGGGCCCGCGCTCGGCAGGAGCCACCAGCGCTGGCAGATGAACGAGGTCAACGCGCTCATCTGGCCCAACAAGCTCGGCATCGGGATCATGAACCCGGTCGCCTTCAAGACGACCGCGACGATCGCGAAGACCTACAAGGTCATCAAGAAGCCGGCGTCCAAGGCCGCCTACCGGACGGACCTCGCCAAGAAGGCGGTCGCGAACCTGCGCAAGCAGGGGCTCGACGTGACGGGCAAGGGCTTCAAGAAGAAGGTCGTCATCCTCAAGGAGGGCGGCAAGTAGACCACGAGCAGGTAGACACGGAGTAGACACGGTGTCTGACACCGCCTCACGCAGCCAAGCCGGTTTGCGGCGCGGAGGTGTCAGACACCGCCTACCCACGAGGCGTGAGCCCCGGGCCGACTACGGCCGGCCCGGAGCTCTCCTCCGAGAGAAGAGGTGAGGTGACGTGTCGGTACTGATCAAGGGCGGCCGAATCATCACCGCCGCCGACGACTACGTCGGCGACGTGCTCGTCGAAGGTGAGCGCGTGTCGGTGATCGGCGAATCGCTCGACGTCGACGCCGACCGCGTGATCGACGCGGCCGGGAAGTACGTCCTGCCGGGGTGCGTCGACCCGCACACGCACCTCGACATGCCGTTCGGCGGGACGGTGACCATCGACGACGTCCAGTCGGGCCAGACCGCAGCGGCGTTCGGCGGAACGACCTGTCACGTGGACTTTTGCATCCAGGCGCCGGGACAGTCCTTCGCGGAGGCGCTCGAGGCCTGGCACGAGAAGCGGAACGGCAACCAGGTCATCGACATGGGGTTCCACATCGCGGTGACGGACCTCCACGACGGCGGCTCGCTCGAGGAGCTCGCGCGGCTGCCCGAGCAGGGCATCACCTCGTACAAGCTCTTCATGGCCTACAAGGGCGCGCTCATGGTCGACGACGAGACGCTCTTCCGGACGATGGAGGTCGCGGCCGAGACGGGCGCGCTCGTGATGGTGCACGCCGAGAACGGAGACGCGATCGACGTGCTCGTGAAGCAGGCGCTCGCGGCCGGGAACACCGCGCCGCACTACCACGCGCTGACGCGGCCTCCCGAGCTCGAGGGCGAGGCGACGAACAGGGCGATCCAGCTCGCCCGGATCGCGGGCGCACCGCTGTACGTCGTCCACGTCTCCTGCAAGGAGGCGGTCGACCCGATCGCACGAGCTCGCGAGGCGGGCTGGGACGTCTGGGGCGAGACCTGCACCCAGTACTTCTTCATCGACTACACCTACCTCGAGCGGCCGGACTTCGAGGGAGCGAAGTACGTCTACACGCCGCCGCCGCGGCCGATCTCCAACCAGGACGTCCTCTGGCACGCTGTGCGGTCCGACATCCTCTCGGTCGTCTCGACCGACCACTGCGCGTTCCTGTGGGACGGCCAGAAGACGATGGGCCGCGACGACTTCTCGAAGATCCCGAACGGCGGGCCGGGGCTCGAGAACCGCCTGCACATGATCCACGAGTTCGGCGTGCGCACGGGCCGGATCTCCCTGAACCGGATGGTCGAGCTCCTCGCGACGAACCCGGCGAAGCTGTTCGGGCTCTACCCGCGCAAAGGGACGATCGCGCCCGGCTCGGACGCGGACATCGTGGTGTTCGACCCCGAGAAGCGGCACCTCATCACGGCTGCGACCCAGCACTCGAAGACGGACTACAACCTCTTCGAGGGCACCGAGGTGACGGGAACGCCCGAGATCGTCCTGCTCCGCGGCAACGTGCTCGTGGAGGGCGGCGAGCTCGTCGCGGAGCCGGGCATCGGGGAGTTCGTCGAGCGCGCCGCCTTCGGGCAGGAGCTGCTGCCGGCGGCGGCGCGCTGACACAGATGCGTGGTGTGGCGCCGGGCCCCTTCCCCCTGGCCCGGCGCCACCTGCGCTGCTTCGGTGCGTCAGCGCACGCGTGAGCTCCAGGGATCGAAGGACGCGGTTCAAGCGGCGCTACGATCGCGCCGAGCGAGCGAAGGAGCGATGAGATGGCCGTGATCGAGACCAACCCGAACCTCGGGGCGCAGATCGTCGAGGACGCGAAGGAGTACGTCCTCTACTCGTGGTCGGTGCAGGACGCGATCAACCCGATCGCCGTCGCCGGCGCAGAGGGACGCCACTTCTGGGACTACGACGGCAAGCGGTACCTCGACTTCGCGTCCCAGCTCGTCAACGTCAACATCGGGCACCAGCACCCGAAGATCGTCGCGGCGATCAAGGAGCAGGCCGACAAGCTCTGCACGATCGGCCCACCCATGGCATCGGAATCTCGCTCGCGGCTCGGCCGCCTGCTCGAGGAGGTCACGCCCGGAGATCTCTGCATGTCGTTCTTCACGAACGGCGGCGCGGAGGCGAACGAGAACGCGATCAAGCTCGCGCGGCTCTACACCGGGCGCAACAAGATCATCGCCCGCTACCGCTCCTACCACGGCGCCACGCACGGCTCGGTCGTGCTCACCGGCGACCCGCGCCGCTGGCCGAACGAGCCGGGCATGGGCGGCGTCGTGCGGATGTTCGACCCCTACACCTACCGCTGTCCCGCGGGCCATCCCGACCCCTGCCCGGTCTGCACGGGCGCGCCGCACCTGGAGGAGATCCTCGAGTACGAGGGCCCGCACACGGTGGCGGCGGTGATCCTGGAGACGGTTACGGGGACGAACGGGATCATCCCGCCGCCCGACGGCTACCTGCAGGCGATCCGCGAGGTCTGCGACCGGCACGGGATCCTGCTCATCCTGGACGAGGTCATGGCGGGCTTCGGGCGTACGGGGCGCTGGTTCGCGTGCGAGAACTGGGACGTCGTGCCGGACATCCTCACGGTCGCGAAGGGGCTCAACTCCGGCTACGTCCCGCTCGGCGCGATGATCATCAGCGAGCCGCTCAAGGAGTGGGTGCGCGGGCGCTTCTTCCCGGGCGGGCTCACGTATGCGGGACACCCGCTCGCGTGCGCCTCCGCGGTCGCGTCCATCGAGGCGTTCCGCGAGGAGGGCATCGTCGAGAACGCGGCCGAGGTCGGCGCGTACCTCGGCGAGCAGCTCCGCGGCCTCCAGGAGAGCCATCCGTCGATCGGCGAGGTGCGTGGGCTCGGCTGCTTCTGGGGGATCGAGCTCGTGAAGAGCCGCGAGACGCGCGAGATGCTCGTCCCCTTCAACGCCGGGGGCGAGGCGGCGGCGCCCGTCGCGCGGATGGCGAAGGCGGCGCTCGAGCGAGGGCTCTACCTCATGACGCACTGGAACGTCGTCATGGCCGTCCCGCCGCTGACGATCACGCGCGACGAGGTGGACGAGGGGATCGCGATCCTCGACGAGGCGCTCGCGATCGCGGACGAGTACTACGAGGGCTGAGCGAGGAAGGCCCGGATCGCGGCGCTCGTCTCCTCGAGCGCGTCCCACAGCACCGAGTGCCCGCCGGGGACGACGACGACCTCGAGCAGGTTTCCGAGCGCGGCCCGGTGCGCGTCCAGCAGGTGGTCGTAGGGGAGGTACGAGCGCTCGCCGAGGACGAGGAGCGTCGGCACGCGCACGTCCTCGAAGGCGGGCGGCGGCGAGGCCATCTCGCCGTACGCGGCGACCACGGCGGCCTGCGAGTAGCGGTACCGGTAGAGGCCGTCCTCGCCGACCTCGACGTGCGACGCGAGGTCCTCGACCACGAGCTCGCGCGGCGCGAGGTGGAGCTGGCTCTCATCGTAGCGGCGGTCGATCAGCTCGTCGAACGAGACGTACGTCTTCTCCTGCCGCGCGTTCTCCGCCGCCGCGAGCGCGACGTGGCCCGGCAGGAGGATCGCGGGGTCGAGGAGGACGAGCCTCGGCACGAGGTGCGGCGCCCTCGCTGCGAGCTCGAACGCGAGCCGACCGCCGAACGAGTGGCCGACGAGGGAGGCCTCGCCGTGGCCGACGGTCTCGAGGATCGCGTCGCAGTGGGCGTCGATGTCCCAGGGCGGCTCCCAGGGCGAGGAGCCGTGGCCGAGGAGGTCGGGCGCCAGCACGTGGAGCTCCGGCAGGCGCTCGGCGAGGCGTGCGAAGTGGCGCCCGTGGTTCCGCACCCCGTGCAGACAGACGACGCGCGGCGCGTCCGGATCGCCCCACTCGCTGAGGGAGAGCCGGGTCACGCGCGAGGAATCCCTCCCGCCACGTGACAGTGCGTCACGTGGCGGTGGTCACGCGGTCTCACCAAGGGCCTCGAGCGACTCGGGGACGAGCTCCTCGCGCCGCTCGCCGGAGATCTTGACGAGCGACCAGATGACGGTTCCCTCGAGGTCGATGAGGAAGGTGCCGCGGTACGGCGTCCCCGTCTCCTCGTTGAACACGCCGTACGCCTTCGCCGCGGCGCCGTGCGGCCAGAAGTCCGACGCGAACGTGTACTCGGCGCCGAGCTGGCGCTTCCAGGCCTGTCTCGCCGGGGACGGGTCGCACGAGACGAGGACGATCTCGGTGCCGGCGTTGCGGAACGAGTCGAGGTTCTGCTGGAGGTCGAGCGCCTCGTCCTCGCACACGGGCGTGAACGCGAGCGGGTGGAACACGAGCAAGAGATTGGATCGGCCGAGGAAGTCGTCGAGCGTCACTCGCTCCTCGAGGCTCACCTCGAGGTCGAAGTGCGGCGCTCTGTCACCTGTCTTCACCGCCATCCACGCGCTCCTCTCCCGCTCCGGAGGGCCGATAGTAACGACGTCCACGCAGTGCCTCCGGGAGGTACTCGAGCTCGAACCCGGCGGGGTCGTCATGTGGGTACGCGTACCCCTTGCCGTGCCCGCGCGCCTCGGCCGCCTCCTCGTGCCCCGTCGAGCGGAGCATCGCCGGCGGCCGCGCGTTCCCGTGCTCGCGCACGTCGCGCCGCGCCTCCCAGATCGCGATGGCGGAGGCGTTCGACTTGGGCGCCCGCGCGAGGTAGATCGCGGCCTGCGCGAGGTTCAGCTGGGCCTCGGGGAGGCCGACGAGCTCGAGCGCGTGAGCGGCGGCGACCGCGACCGCGAGCGCGTTCGGGTCCGCGTTCCCGACGTCCTCGGAGGCGAGGATCACCATGCGGCGCGCGATGAAGCGCGGGTCCTCGCCGGCCTCGAGCATCGCTGCGAGGTAGTAGACGCTCGCGTCCGCGTCGCCCCCGCGCAGCGACTTGATGAACGCGGACGCGAAGTCGTAGTGCTGGTCGCCCTTGCGGTCGTAGAGGAGCGGCCGCTTGCGGGAGGCGTCGAGGACGTGCCCCTCGCCGATCGCTGCTCCCTCGGAACGGGCCGTCGCCTCGGCGAGCTGGAGGATCTGGAGCGCCGCGCGGGCGTCTCCGCCCGCCCGAGCGGCGACGAGGGCGGCGACGTCGGCGGAGACGGTCGCGTCGAGCTCGGCGGCGCCGCGGCGGACGATCTCCGCAAGCTCGTCCTCGGAGAGCGCGTGGAGCTCGACGACGGTGCAGCGCGACAGGAGCGCCGAGTTCACCTCGAAGTACGGGTTCTCGGTCGTCGCCCCGATGAGCGTCACGAGGCCGTCCTCCACCGCGTGCAGCACCGAGTCCTGCTGTGCCTTGTTGAACCGGTGGATCTCGTCGATGAAGAGGATCGTCCGCAGGCCGTTGCCACCGAGGCGGTCGCGAGCCCGCGCGATGACCGCGCGCACGTCGTCGACGCGCGCGGAGACGGCGGAGAGCTCCTCGAAGACGCCGCCTGTGCGCTCGGCGACGATCCGGGCGAGCGTCGTCTTCCCGGTGCCGGGCGGCCCGAACAGGATCATCGACGGCGGCCGATCCTCCTCGATCGCAAGTCGGAGCGCGGAGCCTTCCCCGAGGACGTGGCGCTGGCCCACGAGCTCGTCGAGGGTGCGCGGGCGGAGCCTGACCGCGAGGGGGGCGCTCTCCGCCTGGCGCTCCCTCGCCGCTTCGGTGAAGAGGTCCGCCACGGGCGAAGTATGCTCACCGCATGGCGACGGCCGAGTCCGAGGACTTCTCGCAGCCCGTCCTCCCGGGCGACGCTCCCTCCGACTACGAGCGCTACCTGCGGACGGAGGAGCTGCTGCGGCTCCAGAAGACCCCCGACGAGTGGGTGCACCGCGACGAGCTCCTCTTCCAGGTCACGCACCAGTCGTCCGAGCTGTGGCTGAAGCTCGCCTGGAACGACGCGGGCGAGGCGGCGAGGCTGGTCGAGGAAGGGGACGTCCCGGCCGCCCTGCGCCTGCTCCACCGCGCGACCCTGTGCCTCCGCTTCGTCACCGCCCAGCTGGACATGCTCGAGCGCATGGACCCCTGGGAGTACCAGGAGATCCGCAAGGTGCTCGGGCACGGCTCCGGCTTCGACTCCCCGGGCTGGCGCGAGCTCAGGCACGTCCTGCCACGCCTGGGGCAGGCGTTCCACGAGGCTCGTCGCGCCGCCGGCCTCTCGCTGGAGGACGTCTACGTCCACGGGCGCGAGCACGAGGACCTCTACCAGCTCTGTGAGGCGCTGCTCGAGCTGGACGAGCGCGCGCAGCTCTGGCGGATGCGCCACTATCAGGTCGTCGCCCGCTCCATCGGCGACAAGGTCGTCGGGACCCAGGGGACGCCCGTCGAGCTCCTGGGACGCCTGATCTCGACCACCTCGTACCCCGAGCTGTGGGAGGTGCGGAACACGCTCACGGCGCGCTCGAAGGCCGAGGAAGGGAGCAGCGGGGAGGGGTAGCCCGCTCGCGCTCGATGTCGCTCCGCGAAGAGGTCACCGCGCTGCTCCAGGCGCTGCTCCGGGTGAACACGGTCAACCCACCCGGGAACGAGACGCAGGCCGCCCTGCTCCTGCAGGACTACCTCGCGCAGTGCGGCGTCGTGGCCGAGCTCTACGCCCGCGTCCCCGAGCGCGCGAACCTCGTGGCGCGGATACCGGGCGGGGACGGCCCGTCACTCGCCTTCCTCTGCCACACGGACACCGTCCTCGCCGACCCCGCGGAGTGGGAGCGCGACCCGTGGTCGGGTGACCTCGTCGACGGCGAGGTCTGGGGGCGCGGCGCGCTCGACATGAAGGACCAGGTCGCCGCGTCGGCCGTGGCGTTCGCGTCGCTCGCCCGGGAGGGGTTCGAGCCCTCGGGCGATCTCCTCTTCGTCGCGACGGCCGACGAGGAGGTCGGCGGCGTCGGCGACGACGACGGCTACGGGCTGCGGTGGCTGGTCGAGGCGCATCCGGAGGCGGCGCGGTGCGACTACGCGATCAACGAGGGCGGCGGCGACCGGCTCGTGCTCGGGGGGAAGCCCGTCTACCTGTGCGCGGCCGCTGAGAAGATGTCGGCGCCGTTCGTCGTCCGCGTGCACGGGCGCAGCGGGCACGCGTCCATGCCGGGGATCGCCGACAACGCGCTCGTCAAGGCGGCTCGCTACATCGAGGCGCTCGGGACGTACCGGCCGCCCCGCGAGCTCATCCCGGAGGCGAAGGCGTTCTTCGAGGCGGTGCTCGGCGAGGCCCCGCCGCTCGAGGAGGCGCTCGTGCGGGCGGCGGAGCTCGACCCGGCGCTTCCGGCGCTCGCCGAACCGCTCCTGTCCTTCACGCTGTCGCCGACGATGATCGATGCCTCCCACCAGCGCAACGTGATCCCCGCGCTCTGCGAGATCGTCGTCGACTGCCGCCTGCTCCCCGAGACGACCCCGGCCGACGCCGAGCCGCTGATCCGCGCAGCGCTGGGAGACGGCGGCTACGAGATCGAGTTCTCGGAGTCGGTGGGGGGTACCCGATCGCCGCTCGGCACACCGCTCTGGGACGCCCTCGAGCGGTTCGTCGCCGAGATCGAGCCCGGCGCACGCCTCGCCCCCATCGCCTGTCCGGGGTTCACGGACAGCCACTACCTCCGGGAGGCGTACGGAACCGTGGCGTACGGCTTCTTCCCGCTCCGGGCGATGGACGCGATGCTCGCCACGACCCTCGTGCACTCGGCCGACGAGCGCATCCCGGTCGACGACCTGGAGCTCGGCGTGGACTTCCTGCGCTCGACGGCGCGCTCGCTCCTCGCGTCGTGAAGCCCGACGCGCACGCCCTCGTCGTCTTCGGGATCACGGGCGACCTCGCGCGGAAGATGACACTGCCCGCGCTCTACCGGCTCACCGCGCAGGGGCTGCTCGAGTGCCCCGTGGTCGGCGTCGGGCGCCGCCCGGTGCCCCGGGACGAGCTCGAGCGCCACGTCCGCGAGTCCGTCGACGTGGCGGAGGACCACGTCGACGACCGGGTGCTCGGCGAGCTCCTGTCCCGGCTCACGTACGTCGGCGGCGACGCCGAGGCGGGCGGGCTCTACGACCGCGTGCGGGACGCGGTCGGGGACGCGCGGACGCCCGTCTACTACGTCGCGACGCCGCCCTCGACCTTCCTCGAGGTCGCCGAGGAGCTCGCGGCGGCCGACCTCGTGCGCGAGGGCAGGCTCGTCGTCGAGAAGCCGTTCGGAACCGACCTCGAGTCCGCCCGCGCGCTCAACCGGGGGCTCACGGCGATCTTCCCGGAGGAGCGGATCTTCCGCATCGACCACTTCCTCGGCAAGGAGCCGGTGCAGGACATCATGTACCTGCGGTTCGCGAACGCCCTCTTCGAGCCGCTCTGGAACCGCGAGCACGTCGAGTCGATCCAGATCACGATGGCCGAGGACTTCGGGGTCGAGGGGCGCGGCCGCTTCTACGACCCGGTCGGAGCCGTCCGCGACGTCGTGCAGAACCACCTCCTCCAGGTGCTCGCGCTCGTCACCATGGAACCGCCGTCCGGCGACGACGATGCGATTCCCCGCCGGCGTGAGGACGTCTTCCGCGCCATGCCCGCCGCCGACCCGAAGACGGCGGTGCGCGGCCAGTACGTCGGCTACCAGAACGTCGAGGGCGTGGAGGCCGGATCCGACACGGAGACGTTCGTCGCCCTGCGCCTCGAGATCGAGAACTGGCGCTGGGCGGGCGTGCCGATCCTCGTGCGAGCGGGCAAGGCGCTCCCCCGCACGGCGACCGAGATCGTGATCCGCCTCCAGCGCGTGCCGCACCTGCAGTGGGGGCGGCACCGGCTCGACTCACCCGGCTACGACGACATCGTGCTCCGCATCGGACGCCACGCGGGCGTCTCGATCTTCGTCCGAGCGAAGACGCCGGGCAAGGAGATCTCGAGGCCCGTCTCGCTGGATCTCGACTTCGCCGAGGAGCTCGGCGAGCCCCCGCAGCCGTACGAGCGGCTGCTGGCGGACGCGCTGCGCGGCGACAGCACGCTCTTCCCCCGCTGGAGCGTCGTGGAGGAGACCTGGCGGATCGTCCAGCCGCTGCTGGATCGCCCGCCCCGGACGGAGCTCTACGAGCCGCAGACCTGGGGGCCGGCCTCCTCGCACGCGCTGGCCGCCTCGCACGGCGGCTGGCGCGAGCCGCAGTAGCCGCTCCCGGTAGCCTGCGCCCGCGATGGGTTGGAGCGAGTGGGCGCGTGAGGTCGAGGTCGAGCCGTCGATCTACGCGGCCGACTTCTCCCGCCTCGGCGCGGAGCTCGGCGCCCTCGTCGAGGCGGGCGCGCGCGTCTTCCACTTCGACGCGGGCGACGGACACTTCATTCCGGAGATCACGATCGGCCCGGTCGTGCTCGCCTCGATCTCGCCCCTCGTCAGGGGGTGGGGCGCGCGGCTCGACTGCCACCTCATGGTCTCCGAGCCCGAGCGGCACTTCGAGGCCGTCGCGCGCTCCGGTGGGGACAGCGTGACGTTCCACGTCGAGGCTTGCGACGACCCGCCCCGCGCCATCGCGCTCGCGCGCTCGCTCGGGCTCGGCGCCGGCGTCTCGCTCAACCCGGAGACCGCCGTCGAGGACGCGGTCGCAGCCGCCGACGGGGCCGATCTCGTCCTCTGCATGTCCATCGTCCCCGGCTACTCGGGCCAGGCGTTCATGCCCGAGGCGCTCGAGCGAATCGCGCGCCTTCGCTCGCTGCTCCCGGCTGGCGTTCGTGTGCAGGTGGACGGCGGCGTCAACCGCGATACCGTCCGTGCGGCGCGGGACGCAGGCGCGGACCTGCTCGTTGCCGGCAGCGCCGTGTTCTGGACCGACGACCCGTCCGCCGCGTACCGAGCGCTCGTCGCGGAGGTCGCGGATGCGTGAGGGCACGCTCGAGCTCCGCGAGTCGGGAGGCGCCTTCGAGCGCCTCGAGGAGTGGCTGCGGGAGCACGGCTTCTTCGAGCCGGGCGGCGAGGCGCTCGAGGCCGACCTCTACCTCGGCTACGGCCTCTCGCAGGCGATCCGGCGCGACGCCGGGCCCCCGCCGCCCGAGCCGTGCCCTGCCCTCCCCCTCGTGGCCTGCCGCCTGCGGCACCCGAGCGAGGTGAACCGGTGTCACGAGACCGACGAGGCGTCGTTCGAGATCGGCCCCTGGGAGCGGACCTGGACGGACGCCGAGTACCGCGCGGCGGTGGACGAGGTCCGCGAGGCGATCGCGCGCGGCGACGTGTACCAGGTGAATCTCGTGCAGCACCTCGCCGCGCCGTTCGCGGGAGATCCGCGCAGGCTCGCCGGCCGGCTCGCCTCCCTGCGCCCGCTCCACCCCGAGCCGTTCGCGACCGATCGCTGGGCCGTCGTCTCCGCCTCCCCCGAGCTCTTCCTCGCCCGCCGGGGCCGGCGGATCTGGACGGAGCCGATCAAGGGCACCCGGCCGCTCGGCCGGGCGGACGAGCTCCGGGCCTCGGAGAAGGACGCGGCCGAGCACGTGATGATCGTGGATCTCGAGCGCAACGACCTCTCGCGCGTGTGCGAGCCCGGCACGGTGCGCTGGCCGGAGCTCATGGTCACGCGCGAGCTTGCCGGGGTCGAGCACATGGTCTCGACGGTCGACGGGCGCCTTCGCGAGGGGGTCGGGCTGGCGGAGATCCTCCGGGCGACGTTCCCCGGCGGCTCGGTGACGGGCGCGCCGAAGGTCGCCGCGGTCGACCACATCGCGAGGCTCGAGCCCGTCGGGCGCGGCGCCTCGATGGGGGCGCTCGGGCGGATCCGGGGCAACGGCGACTTCGACCTCGCCCTCACGATCAGGACGCTCGCGGTGGCGGAGGGCGCGGTCCACCTCTGGGTGGGAGGGGGAGTCGTGTGGGACTCCGACCCCGCCACCGAGGTCGAGGAGTCGTGGACGAAGGCGCGACCGCTCCTCCAGGCGCTCGGCTCCCGCCTCCCCGCGGCGGTGGCGAGGTGAGCACGCTCGCGCTCGCCGTTACGGGGCGGGGGTTGGTCGATCCGTCCGAGCCGGTCCTCCGCGGGGACGACGACGCGCTCTGGCGCGGCCGCGCCGCCTTCGAGACGCTCCGGGTCTACGGCGGGCGTCCGTTCCGGCTCGAGGCGCACCTCGACCGGCTCACGGCCTCGGCCGAGAGCATGGGCCTGCCGCCCGTCGAGCGCCGCCGGCTGCAGGTCCTCACCGGTCTCGTGCTCCCGAAGGCGGAGGGCGGCGACGCCGCGCTGAGGCTCGTCTGGACGGCCGGGCCTCCGCAGGGCCCGCCGTCCGGGCTCGCGCTCCTGAGCGAGATCCCCGAGTGGCTCGAGCCACTCCGCGCGCGCGGCGCGCGCGCGGTGTCGCTCCTCGGCGTCCGGGCGACCGTGCCCTGGCTCCTGCCAGGGGTGAAGTCCACGAGCTACGCGGTGAACATGGCCGCCGAGGCGGAGGCGCGGCGGCGCGGTGTCGACGAGGCGATCTTCGTCGATCCCGACGGCATCGTCCTCGAGGGCACCGTGACGAACGTCTGGTGGAGGAAGGGGAGCACGCTGTACACCCCCTCGCTCGACCTCGGGATCCTCGCCGGCGTGACCCGCGCGGCGCTCATCGAGCTCGCCCCGGCGTGCGAGCTCGCCGTCGCCGAGGGGACGTATTCGCTTGCCGACCTGCTCGGGGCAGACGAGGCCTTCTCCTCCTCGTCGGTGCGGGAGATCCTCCCGCTCGTCGAGATCGACGGCCGCGCGCTCCGTCGGGGCCCGGCGGCGGACGACCTCCAGCGGGCGCTGCGGAGCCTCGCAGCTAAGGTCTGAGCGATGGACGAGGCGGCCGTCAGGCTCGGAGGGATGGCGCTCCAGAACGGCGTGCTCGTCCACGGGCCGACGTCGTGGGCGTGCGCCGTCCGTGACGCCGGGGGTGAGCTCCACGTCGCGTCCGGGCGCAAGCCGCACTTCGCGCCGGCGGCTCGCCGCCGGATCCCGCTGCTGCGCGGGCCGATCGCGCTCGCCGAGGCGTTCGCGCTCCTCCCGCTGGTGCGGAGGACGCTTCCCCAGGCCCGGTACCCGTTCGAGCGTCCCGTCGTCCTCGGCTCGATCGCGACCACGATGCTGATCGGCCGCGCGCTCCGCGCCTCGCGCCTGCGCTCGAGCGTCCGCGAGCTCGCGGCTGCCGGCGTGGCGCTCGTGCCGGCGGCGCTCGCGCTGCGGGGCCAGGACCTCGCCGCCTACCACGGGGCCGAGCACATCTCCATCGGGACGTACGAGCAGGGCGGGGTGCGCGCCCCGAAGGAGCATCCGCGCTGCGGCACGCAGCTCGTGCCGGCGCTCGTCGTCTCGTCGCTCCTCGCGAACGCGGTCGCGTCCAAGGCGCCCCCGAGCTCGCGCGGCCCGGCGCGCCTCCTCGGGCTCGGCGCCGCCATGGGCGCGTCGCTCGAGCTCTTCGCCTGGGTCGCACGCAACCCGGAGCGCCCGCTCGCCCGCGTGCTCGCCCGCCCCGGCTTCGAGCTGCAGCGCCGGTTCTCGACCGCCGAGCCGACCGACGAGCAGGTCGAGGTGGCCGACGCCGCCCGCGACGCGTGCCTTGCGCTCGAGCGCTCGCCCGCCTGAGCGATGACGTCGCAGAACCCGGCTCGGAGCGGGCTCCTCGTCGATCTCTACGAGCTCACGATGGGCGAGAGCTACGTCGCCGAGGGCGTGTCCGAGCTTGAGGCGACGTTCAGCCTCTTCTTCCGGACGCTCCCCGAGCGGTGGGGGTACGCGCTCGCCGCGGGTCTCGCCGACGCGCTCGCCTACCTCCAGGGGCTGCGGTTCGGCGACGACGACCTCGCGTTCCTCGAGGGCACCGGCCGGTTCACGACTGCGTACCTCGATCGCCTTCGCTCCTTCCGCTTCCGGGGCAGCGTGCGGGCGCTCCCCGAGGGCACCGCCGTCTTCCCGGGAGAGCCGCTGCTCGAGGTGACCGGGCCGCTGCTCGAGGCCCAACTCGTCGAGACGATGGTGCTGAACGCGATCCACCTGCAGACGCTGATCGCGTCCAAGGCGGCCCGCTCGGTCGACGTCGCCGAGGGGAGGGTGCTCGTCGACTTCGCTCTGCGCAGGGCGCACGGAGGAGAGGCGGGGCTGAAGGTCGCGCGCGCGAGCTACCTCGCGGGGTTCGACGCGACGAGCAACGTGCTCGCCGGCCGCGCGTACGGCATCCCGATCGCCGGCACCATGGCTCACTCGTACGTGGAGGCGTTCGACAGCGAGCTCGCGGCCTTCCGGGCCTTCGCGCGCTCGTACCCCGACGACACGATCCTGCTCGTGGATACGTACGACACGCTCGAGGGCGTCAGGAGAGCGATCGTCGTCGCGGAGGAGCTGGCCGCGAGCGGCCACCGGCTGCGGGGCATCCGGCTCGACTCGGGCGACGTGGCCGCGCTCGCCCGGGAGGCTCGCTCGCTCCTCGACGCCGCGGGGCTCACGGAGGTGACGATCTTCGCGAGCGGCGGCCTCGACGAGCGCGACGTCGCGAGGCTGGTCGAAGAGGGCGTGCCGATCGGCGGCTTCGGCATCGGGTCGAAGATGGGCGTGGCGGCGGACTCGCCTTTCCTGGACATGGCGTACAAGCTCGTCGAGGTCGAGGGCCGCCCGGTGTCGAAGCTCTCGACCGGCAAGGCCACGCTCCCCGGCCGCAAGCAGGTCTGGCGCCACCGCGACGGGCCCGAGGCCGTCTTCGACGTGGTCGGGCTCGCGGGCTCGGCGGGCCTGGGAGACCCTCTCCTCGTCGAGGTGATGCGCGAGGGCGAAACCGTGTGGTCGGAGCCGCTCGACGCGAGCCGCGACCGTGCAGCCCGGGAGCGCGCAGCGTTGCCAGCCCGCGTGCGCTCGCTCGCCGCCGAGCGCTTCGAGGTCCGCCTCGACGAGGCGCTTGTGGAGCTCGCCGACCGGCTTGCCGCCCGGGCTGGGGCGTAGCTACGAGCCGAGCGGCCCGGGCCAGGAGCCGATCGGCTCCGACGCCCGCACGCGGTGCGCTCCCCGGCCCGCGAAGTCGGCGAACGCCGAGTCGGCAGCGTCCGTGTAGTCCACGACCCCGGGCACGACGACGGGCGAGCTGCAGTCCTCGAGCAGGTAGAGGCGGGAGGCCACCTCGGGCGCGTCGGCGAGGAGGTCGGCGACCGTCCACGCGACGCAGTGGCTCTTCGCCTGCCCGGCGACGACGACGGCGTCGAAGCCGAGCAGGTGGCGCACGAGCGCGACGTTCCGCTCGCCGAGCGGCTCGCCGTCCGCTCCGGCGAGCACCTCGGGGCCGAGGACGGAGTAGTGCTCCGTGAGCGGCTCGAGGCCCTTGAGCTCGAAGCGCGTCTGCGCCCGGCGGGCGATCGCGTGGAAGAAGAGCGCCTCCTCGACCGCGCTCACGAGCGCGTGGCCGATGCCGCCGAGCATCGCGTGGAACGGCCAGATCGTGAGCTCGTACTTGCCGCCCGCGGCGAGGGCCTCGACGTAGGCGCGGAGGTGCGCGTCGGCTCGCCCGGGCTCGACGCCGAGCGTCTCGGCCGCCTCCGGGTCGATACGCCAGCGACCGGTCGAGACGTCGGCGGCGCTCACCAGCGTGTACGGATCGGGATGACGGCCCGCCTCGTCGACGAGGAGCGGCGCGTGGAACAGCTGGAACGCCTGGTGCGTGTCGAGGGTGACGACGACCTCCGTGATCGCGGCGAGGTGCTCGTAGAGGAAGCGGACGAGACGGACGCTGTCCTCGACCGCTCCGCGGCCGGAGCGTCCGCCGACGAAGAGCTCGAAGCCCGGCGTGCAGAACGTGTTCTGGAGGTCGACGAGGAGCAGGCAGACCCGTCGCTCGTCGCGGCTCGCCGGCCCGATGCCGTGCTCGGCCGCCCACGCCTGGGCCTCGCGGAAGCGGGCCTCGTAGTCGACCTTCCAGACCTGGTCGACCCGGCCGAGATCGACGTGCGGCGGGAGCGGGAGCGCGTCGCCCATCGACGTCGAGCCTAGACGACGGCTCGCGCTTGAGGCTGCCGCCGCCGGTGCCGATAGGCCAGGAGGTGGACTTCGAGACCACGCTCCTCACCTGGCTGCCGATCATCTTCTTCGGCATCGTCATCGTCCTCCTGCTCTACACGATGCGGTTCATGCCGCGCGCGAAGCCGGCGCCGGTGGTCAAGGGGTCGCAGGTCGAGGTCTCGTGGGACGACGTCGCGGGCCTGGACGAGGCGAAGGAGGAGCTGCGCGAGGTCGTGGAGTTCCTCCGCGACCGCAAGCGCTTCGAGCGGCTCGGCGCCCGCGTCCCGCGCGGCATCCTGCTGCACGGCCCGCCGGGGACCGGGAAGACGCTGATCGCGAAGGCGGTCGCGAGCGCCTCGGGGGCGAATTTCTACTCGCAGAGCGCGTCCTCGTTCGTCGAGATGTTCGCGGGCCTCGGCGCGGCGCGCATTCGCAAGCTCTTCGAGGAGGCGCGCAAGCACGCGCCGGCGATCGTGTTCATCGACGAGCTCGACGCGGTCGGGACGGCACGCATGGGCGGAGGGTTCCACCGCGAGCACGACCAGACGCTGAACCAGCTGCTCGTGGAGCTCGACGGCTTCGGGGCCAGAGACGAGGTCGTCGTCATGGCGGCCTCCAACCGGCTCCAGGATCTCGATCCGGCGCTGCTCCGCCCGGGCCGCTTCGACCGCCAGGTCCTCGTGTCCGCCCCGGACGTGGCGGGCCGCGAGGCGATCCTCGGCGTCCACACGCGCGACAAGCCGCTCGCCGCGGACGTCGACCTCGGCGCCATCGCGCGGCAGACGTCCGGCCTGACCGGCGCCGACCTCGCGAACCTGTGCAACGAGGCCGCGATCCTCGCCGGGCGAAGCGCCGCCCAGTACATCCACCAGGCCGACTTCGACGCCGCGATGGAGCGCATCGTGGCCGGTCTTCGCCAGCGCCGGGTCGTCTCCGACAAGGAGAAGCGGATCCTCGCGTACCACGAGGCGGGGCACGCGGTCATGTCGCACCTCGTCGGCGACCTCTTCCCGGCGCAGAAGGCGACGATCGTCTCGCGCGGCCAGGCGCTCGGGTACACCCTGAACACGCCTGCGGAGGATCGCTACCTGCACACGCGCGAGGAGTTCGTCGACCTGATGAAGGTCTTCCTCGCGGGGCGGGCGGCCGAGGAGATCGTGTTCGGGCGGATCACGAACGGCGCCGCGAACGACCTCGAGCGCGTGACGGAGCTCGCGCGCGCGATGGTGTTCGAGTACGGCATGTCCGAGGTGGCCCCCTCGCGGACGATGCGCGCGGACAACTACGCGCTCTCGGAGGAGACGAAGCGGCTCCGCGACTCGGAGCAGGCCCGGCTCACCGACCACGCCTACGAGGAGGCGAAGCGCCTCCTGCGCAAGCACCGGGGCGCGCTCGACCGCGTCGCGCAGGCGCTGCTCGAGAAGGAGACGCTCGACCGCGCGGAGCTCCAGGCTCTCCTGCAGGACGTGAGCGCCGAGTCCCGCTCGTCGGAGACGATCGGCACGGTTCGAGCGCTCCCGGCTCGCGACTGACGCCCGCCGCGGAGGGACGGACGAGTAGCATCGCTCGCGTGCGCGTGCGGGGGATCCACCATGTCGGCATGGCCGTCGCCGATCTCGAGGATGCGATCGCGACCTACGAGCGGCTCTTCGGCGCCCGCGTGGAGCTCCGTGGCTCGCTCGAGTCGCAGGGGGTGATCGCGGCGCTGCTCGCGGTCGGGGACGGCAGGATCGAGCTCCTCGCGCCGACGGGCGAGGACACGCCCGTCGGGCGCTTCCTCGCGAGGCGCGGCCCCGGGATGCACCACGTCGCGCTCGAGTCCGACGACGTGGCCGCGACGCTCCGGGCGCTCGCCGCCGCCGGCGCGCGCCTGATCGACGAGGAGCCGCGCCCCGGGCTCTTCGGCAAGCAGGTGGCGTTCGTCCACCACGAGTCGGTTTACGGCGTCCTCACGGAGGTGGTGTCGAGTGGCTGAGGAGTTCGTCCGCATCGAGGTCGCCCTCGACGGCGGGCAGATCATGGGCGCGCTCGTGACGCAGGCGAGTGCCGAGGCCCTCGACCGCGCGCTGCGCGCCGGGTCCGGAGGCACGGTCGAGCTCGAGTCGCAGGAGGGCACGATCGTGCTCGTGCTGCCCCGCGTCCTGTACCTGAAGCGCTTCGCCCGCGAGACCCGGGTCGGCTTCAAGGCCTAGACGTCCTTGGCGCTCCAGGTCGGGATCGTCGGCCTCCCGAACTCCGGGAAGACGACGCTGTTCAACGCGCTCACGCACGCCGGCGCGCAGGTCACCGCGTACGCGGCCGCGACGGCGAAGGCGAACGTCGGCATGGCCGTCGTGCCCGACGAGCGGCTCGAGCGGCTCGCGGCCATGGCCGGGTCGAAGAAGGTCACGCCCGCGGCCATCCGCGTGGTGGACGTCCCGGGCGGGAAGGCCGAGGTTCCGGGAGAGCTGCGCCAGTCCGACGCGCTGCTCGTCGTCCTCGACGGCTTCTCCGAGGCCGCGACGCCGGAGGCGGACCTCGAGACGCTGAAGCTCGAGCTCCTCGTCGCCGACCGCGACCACGTCGAGCGTCGTCTCGAGAAGGTGCGCAAGGAGGCGAAGTCCGGCGACCCGGGCAAGCGGAAGGAGGCGGAGCTCCTGGAGGAGCTCCTCGCCCACCTGGACGCGGGCGGCTCGCTCGCCGACCGCTCCGGCGACCTGCCGCCCGAGCTCGAGCCCCTGACCACGAAGCCGCTCATCCCCGTCGAGAACGGGCCGAACGGGATCGACTGCGCGCTCGAGATGGAGCTGGCGGAGCTGGCGCCCGAGGAGGCCGCGGAGTTCCGGTCCGGGCCGTCGGCGCTCGACGAGGTCGTCCACCGCCTGAAGGACGCGCTCGGGCTCGTCACCTTCTTCACGATCGGCGACAAGGAGGCGCGCGCGTGGACGCTCCGCGCGGGCGAGACCGCGCTCGACGCGGCGGAGACGATCCACTCCGACATCGCTCGCGGGTTCATCCGCTGCGAGGTCATCCGCTGGGACGACCTGCTCGAGTGCGGCTCCCACGCCGAGGCGCGCCGCCGCGGCCTCGAGCGCCTCGAGGGGAAGACGTACGTGGTGCAGGACGGCGACGTGCTCAACGTCCGCTTCAACGTCTGAGGGGATCAGCCAGCGGCGACGAGCGTCGCTCCCGCGATCGCCGCGGCGCCGCCCAGGCGCCGCGTCCTCGACAGCCGCTCGCCGAGCACGAGCCGGGCGAGGAGCACGGTCGCGACCGGGTACAGCGCGCTGAGGACGCCGACGACTCCTGCGGCGGCGTGCGTCGTCGCGACGGCGATGAGGACGTTCGCGCCCGTGTCGAACACCGCGACGCCGAGGAGGAGGTGCAGCACCGGGCGCCCCGAGCGGAGCGACGCCGATCCCAGCAGGGCGAAGACGAGCGCGACGGTGACGGACGTGCAGCGCGCCGCGACGACGGCCCAGGCGGCGCTCTCGTCCGCGCCCGCGTCGATGCCGACGACGAACGCTCCGAACCCGAGTGCGGAGAGCGCGGCGAGGCCCGCGCCGGCGGCGAGGCGCGAGCGACCGCCCGAGGGCGCGTAGGAGAGCGCCGTGACTCCCGCGAGCGCGACCGCGATGCCGAGCCACTGGAGCGATGTCGGGACGCTGCCGCGCGCCGCGTCGACTGCGAGCGGGACGACCGGCGACAGGGCCGAGATGGGGGCGACCACCCCCATCGCCCCGATCGCGAGCCCGCGGTAGAGCGCGGCGAGGCCGGCGAGGCCGGCGACGCCTGCTGCTGCGGCCGGCGCCAGCTCGCCGGCGCCGGGGAAGTGGTCGCCCGTGGCCAGCACCCAGAGCGCCACGCCGGCGAGACCGATGGCCTGCGAGACGACGAGGACGACCACGACGGCGACCCGCCTCGCGGCGAGCCCGCCGAGGAAGTCTCCGACTCCCCAGGAGAGGGCGCCGAGGAGAGCGAGCGCCGCCGCCACGCGAGGCTAGGGGGTCTCGTCGTCGCCGACGGGGCGCGTCGCGGCCTGCGCGTCGAGCTGGTTCGCGTGGTAGAGGACGGCAGCCTCGGCGGTGCGGGCGGCCTGTCGGTCGTGGTGGCAGGCGATCGCGTGCAGGAGCTCGGCGAGCGCGGACGGGTCGAGGTCCCGGGAGCGCTCCTCAACCATGCGCAGGCCGAGGTGGACATGGCCGAGCAGGCGTCCCTCCTCGGTGGGGCGGAACGCGGGGCCGCCCCGCAGCTCGCGCACGCGGCCGACGTCGTGGAGGAGCGCTGCGGCGATCAGCAGGTCGCCGCGGAGGCGCGGGTGGAGCTGGGCCGTCTCGCGGCAGAGCGTGGTGACGCCGACGGTGTGCTCCAGGAGCCCGCCCGCGTACCCGTGGTGCCCGTCCGCTCCGGCCGCGGGGAGCGAGCGGAAGCCCGCGCGAAGGTCCGCGTCCCCGACGAACGAGGAGACGACGGCGGCGAGGCCGGGATGGCTCACCTCCGCGGCGAGGAACTCGAGGAAGCCCTCGAGCTCGTCCGCGTCACGCCTGAGCCTCGGCGTGAGCTCGGCGGGATCGGCGTCCTCCGCCGGCTCGACGGCGCGCACCTGAACCTGGAGCTTGCCGCCGAAGCGCTCGACGCGGCCGAGGACCTTCACCGCGTCGCCCTCGGCGAAGCGGCCGTCGAGGAGCTCGACGTCGTTCCACACGCGCGCGTCGATGCGGCCGCTCGCGTCCGAGAGCTCCAGCGCGAGGTAGGGGGCTCCTGCGCGGGTCCGCCGGCGCTCCTTGCGCGTGACGGCGAAGACGCCCTCGACCGTGCGGTCCTCGGTGAGCTCGGCGATCGTCGTCATGGGCCGAGTCTAGAACGGACCCGTTGGTACGCTCGACCGGATGGCCGACCTGCAGGGCTTCCGCGCCGTCCGCTACACCGGCGCGGCCGGTCGCCTGGACGATCTCGTCGCCCCGCCGTACGACGCCGTTACGGACGAGGAGCGCGCTCGTCTGTACACGAGGAGCCCGTACAACGTCGTCCACGTGACGCTCCCGGAGTCGCCGGAGGAGGCCGGGCGCCTCTACCGCGCGTGGCTCGAGGACGGCATCCTCGAGCAGGAGGACGACTCGGCCGCCTGGTTCGTCGCGGAGGAGTACGTCGGCCCCGACGGCGCGGCGGGCAAGCGGCACGGCGTCGTGCTCTCGGTCGCGGCCGAGGAGTACGAGGCGGGCCACGTCCTCCCCCACGAGCGCACTCACCCCGCCATCTGCCGCGAGCGGCTCGAGCTCCTGCGCGCCCTCGAGGTGCAGCCCGAGCCGATCCTCCTCGTCGCCGACACCGCGCTCCAGCTCACTGCCCCGGAGGAGCCGCCCGACGTCGAGGTCGGGGGGACGAGGCTCTGGCGGAGGGCAGGCCTCGATCTCGAGCCGCTCCGCGACGCCCAGCTGCTCGTCGCCGACGGGCACCACCGGTACGAGAGCGCCGTCCAGCTGGGCAGCGAGAGGGGCGGCGGCGCCCGCATCATGGCCCTCGTCGTGCCTGCCCACGATCCCGGGCTGCACGTGTTCCCGACGCACCGCGTGTTCTCCGGCAGGCCGGATCTCGCGGGACGGCGCGAGGGCGAGCGCCACGCGACGCTGGAGGCGGCGCTTCGCGCTCTCGGGGCGGAGCCGTTCGAGCGCTCGGCGGCCGTTGCGTACCGGCGGGGGAGCGTGGAGCTCGTCCGTGGCGGGGAGGGCGAGCTCGACGTCGAGCTCGTCGACCGGCATGGCCTCGAGGGGATCGGCTACACGGCTCGCGCGGCCGAGGCCGTCGCGGCCGTGGACCGGGGAGACGCCGATGTCGCCTTCCTCCTCCGCGAACCGCGCGTGGACGACGTCTTCGCGCTCGCTCGTCGCGGCGAGCGCATGCCGCAGAAGAGCACGTACTTCCACCCGAAGCCGCTCTCCGGCCTCCTCTTCCACCCGGTGGCGGGATGACGTCCTGGCTCGAGACTTGCAGGCTCTGCGTGGCGGACATCCGGGAGGTGCTCGAGCGGCTCCCCTCCCGGGTCGAGCGCGAGCCGGTCCTCCGGCGGGGCGAGGGCGGCGACGACACGACCGCGATCGACCAGGCGGCGGAGGACGCCGTCGTCGCCCGGCTCGCAGCGACGGGGGAGGACTTCCTGCTCGTCTCCGAGGAGCTCGGCGAGCGGTCGTTCGGGAGCGGCGGCCCGCGCCGCGTCGTCGTCGACCCGATCGACGGCTCCGTGAACGCGAAGCGCGGGATTCCGTTCTTCTCGTTCTCGCTCGCGGTCGCCGAGGGCACGACCATGGGGGACGTCACCTTCGGGTACGTGTACGACTTCGGGACGGGCGAGGAGTGGGTGGCGACCCGCGGCGAGGCAGTGCTCCTGAACGGGGCGCCGCTCGACGCGCCGGCGCCCAAGGAGACGATCGAGATCCTCTCCTTCGAGGGCACGACGACTCCGGCCATCGCGGCCCGGATCGGCGACGTCCTCGGCATCGCCGGGCGCGTGCGGGTCATGGGCTCGCTCGCGCTCTCCCTCTGCCACCTCGCCGCCGGGCGCGTCGACGCTGTGTGCTCGCTGAAGCCCGCCCGCTCGGTGGACATCGCCGCCGCGCAGCTGCTCGTCCGCGAGCGCGGCCTCGCCATCGAGCTCTTCGACGAGCCGCCGTTCGCCGCCGGCCCGCTCGACCTCGAGCAGCGCTCGCGGGTCGCCGCGGCCGGCTCGGAGCGCCTGCTCGGCGAGCTCGCCGCGGCCCTCCGCTGAGCCGCTGGTACGCTCGGCTCCCGTGAGGCCCGACCGCGACGAGGTGCTGAAGGCGCTCGAGAACGTCATCGACCCCGAGCTGCGCCGCTCCGTGACGGAGCTCGACATGGTCCGGGACGTCCTGATCGAGGACGACGGCTCGGTGTCGGTCACGATCGCGCTCACGGTGGCCGGGTGCCCGCTCCGCCACGCCTTCGAGGACCAGGTGACGCGGTTCGTCGGCCAGGTCTCCGGCGTGACCCGCGTCCGGCTCGGCTTCGACGTGATGACCCCGGAGGAGAAGACCGCGCTCGTCTCCCGCTTGCGCGGCGGCCATCCGGAGCGCACGCCGTCGATCCAGGCCGGGACACGCGTGCTCGCGGTGGCGTCGGGCAAGGGCGGCGTCGGGAAGTCGTCCCTCACCGTCAACCTCGCCTTCGCGCTCTCGGCCCTCGGCGAGCAGGTGGGGATCCTCGACGCGGACGTGTACGGGCACTCGATCCCCACCATGCTCGGGATTCGCCAGAAGCCCGTCGCGGTGGACGACATGATCGTCCCGCCGGTGCGCGGCGACCTCAAGCTCATGTCGATCGGGTTCTTCCTCGACGAGAACGCGCCGATCATGTGGCGTGGCCCGATGCTCCACCGGGCCCTCGAGCAGTTCCTCTCCGACGTCCACTGGGGCGACCTCGACACGCTGCTCGTCGACATGCCCCCGGGCACCGGCGACGTGGCGATGTCGCTCGGCCAGCTCCTCCCGCGTGCGGAGGCGCTCGTCGTGACGACGCCCCAGCTCGCCGCGCAGCAGGTGGCGGTGCGCGCGGCGCAGATGGCGCTGAAGACGGGGATGCGCGTGATCGGCGCCGTCGAGAACATGTCCTACCTCGCCGGCACGGGGCAGGAGATCTTCGGCTCGGGCGGCGGGCAGGCGCTCGCGGACGAGATCGGTGTCCCGCTCCTCGGAAGGATCCCTCTCGACCCCGCGCTGCGGGAGGCCTCGGATGCGGGTGTGCCGGTCCTCGAGGCCGCGCCGGGCTCGGAGGCGGCGAGGGCGATCGCCGACCTCGCGGAGGCGGTCGCCGCGACGCGCGCCGGGTCGATCCGGAAGTCTCTGACCGTCCTCTCGTAGGACGACGCCGGTGCCGGGCGCCGCCTTCTTCGACCTCGACCGGACGCTGATCTCCCGCTCGAGCTCGCTCGCCCTCGCCGGGCCCTTCCACCGCCGGGGGCTCATCGGCCGCAGGCAGCTCCTGAAGGCGAGGGTCGCCCAGCTCTTCTTCACGCGCGTGGGAGCCGGGCACGGACGCGCCGGGCAGACGGCGGACGCGGCCATGTCGATCCTCGAGGGGCTCCCCGTCGAGCTCCTGGAGGAGATCGTCGAGGACGCCTGGCAGCCGGTGCTGCGACCGCTCGTGTACCGCGAGGCGCTCGCCGCGGCCGCGGCTCACGAGGCCCGCGGCGAGCCCGTGTACGTCGTGTCAGGCGCCCTGCAGGAGGTCGTCGACCGGCTCGCGGGCGAGCTCGGCTTCGCCGGCGCGCTCGGCTCGCGGGCGGAGGTCGAGGACGGCGCGTACACCGGCCGCCTGGAGCGACGGCTGCTCGGGGACGGCAAGGCCGAGGCGCTCGCCGAGCTCGCCGTCGACGAGGGCATCGACCTCGCCGCCTCGACCGCGTACTCCGACTCCCACTCCGACCTCCCCTTCCTGGAGTCCGTCGGGACTCCGATCGCGGTGAACCCGGATCGCGAGCTGAGGCGCATCGCGCAGGATCGCGGCTGGACGGTCGAGCGGTTCACGCACGAGCTCGGCCCGGCGTGACGACCGACGAGGCCCGCGCGCGCCTCGAGCGCCTCGGCTTCGGCGAGCGCGCCGTCGCCACGCTCGTGGCCCACTTCGAGGACGCGGACGCCCGTGGCAAGCACGGGCACGGGCTCTCACGGGTGCAGTGGCTCGAGTCGCTCGAGCTCGACCCGACGGCGCAGCCGGTGCTCCTCGAGTCCGTGAACGGGTTCGAGCGCTGGGACGGGCACGGCGCCCTCGGCTACCTGGTTCTCGCCGAGGTCGTCCGGGCGACGCTCGCCGACCCGCCGGAGCGGGCGCGCGTCGTCGTCGCGGAGCGCTGCTTCCCGACAGGCGTGCTCGGCTACTGGGCCCGACTGCTCGCCGAGGGAGGGCTCGTCGCCGCCGTGACCGCGACGTCGCCCAAGCGCCTGCCGCACCCGGCAGGCGGGACGCCGCTCACGGGGACGAACCCCCTCGCGATCGCGGTTCCCTCGAGCGACGGGAGGCCCGTGGTCGCGGACGTCTCCATGGGCGCCGTGACGCACGGGGACGTCCTCGCCGGCCGGGCCGCGCCGGACGAGCTCGTCCCCTTCGGCGGCGAGCAGGCGCACAAGGCGTTCGCGCTCGCGGTCGGGCTCGAGCTCCTCGTCTCGGCGCTGGCCGGCCCGGAGCACGCGGCGGTGCTCGTCGTGGCCCGGCCGGAGCACGACCCGGTGCCGCCGTTCAGGGCGCTCGCCGCGGGCCGGAGGCTTCCCGGGGATTCCTAGGGCGAGACGGGCGTGAGCGGCGGCTCGCCGCGACCGATCGCGAGGAGGTTGTCCACGACGAGGCGGGTCATCGCCTCGCGCGCCTCGCGGGTCGCGCTGCCGATGTGCGGGGTGAGGACGACGTTGTCGAGCGCGAGGAGCTCGGGCGGCACGTTCGGCTCGTCCGCGAACACGTCCAGGCCCGCCCGGATGCGACCGGAGACGAGCTCGGCGACGAGCGCGGGCTCGTCCACGATCTCCCCGCGCGCCGTGTTCACGAAGCAGCAGCCGTCGCGGAGCAGGCGGAGCCGTCGTCCGTCGATCAGGCCGCGGGTCTCGGGCGCGAGGGGCACGTGCAGGGTGACGACGTCCGCCTCCGCGAGCAGGTCGTCGAGGTCGCGATGCTCGCCGAGCTCGCTCTCGACGCCGGTGCGCCTCGTGTACAGGACCCGCATGTCGAAGCCCCGCGCGCGGCGAGCGACAGCCGAGCCGATACGACCGAGGCCGACGATGCCGAGCGTGGATCCCGCGACCTCCTGCGCGAGCACGCTCTCCGCCCAGGAGCCCGACCAGCCGCCCGAGCGGACGAGACGGTCTCCCTCCAGGACGCGCCTACGGGTGGCGAGGATCAGGGCGAAGGCGAGATCGGCCGTCGCGTCGTCGAGCACGCCGGGCGTGTTCGTGACGAGCACGCCGCGTCGCGCGCACGCAGCGAGGTCCACGCGGTCGTAGCCCACGCCGTAGTTCGCCACCACGCGCAGCCCGGGCAGGAGCTCGAGCGGCACCTGCTCGTTCGCGACGATCAGCGCCTCGACGCTCGCGTCCGGCTTCCGCAGGTCCGCGAGGGAGACGACCTCGACGTCGGGAAGCTCGTCGAACGCAGGCCCCGGGTAGCGGCGGGTCGAGAGGACTTTCATCCTGCCTCAGCGCGCCGCGCGGAGCCGCTCGAGCACCACCGGGTCGACGGCGTCCTCGCCGTCCACGCGCTCCTCGAGGTTCTCGGCGCCCGCCCACTCCTCGAGACGCTCGTACCCGAGCGCGGAGAGCCGATCCCGGATCTCCCGGCGCAGCGCGTCGTCCACCGCGATCCACTCCTCGCGCGGCGTCCGGCCGAAGAGCTCCTGGTGGATGGCGAAGAGCCGCCGCAGCTCCTCGAGCGGGCGCGCGGCGTCGTCGACGCGGAGATCGACGGCCACGTCCGAGAGGCCCGCATAGCCCTGCCCGGGGCCGACGACGAGGAGAGCCGCGGACTGCTGACCCCGGCGGTCGCCCCCTGCCGCCTGCGCTGCGTCGAGGCAGTCGAGCAGCCTCTCCGCGAGAGGCCTTCCGGCGCTGGACTCGAAGGTCTCGGCCAGCGCGTCCACGGTCGCGGCGGAGACGAGGATGTTTCCCTGCGCCGCGTAGCCGGGTCCGACGCGTCCGCCCGCCCAGTCGTGGCAGGCATCGCCCGTGAAGGTCGCCCCTCTGCCCTCGGCGTCCACGACGCCGAGCTGGCGCTCGTCGCGGCCGTCGTCGTCG
>CAZODN010000008.1:0-42571 GCA_964578545.1 uncultured Gaiellales bacterium | reverse complement strand
GCCGTCTACCGTGCCCTCGCGATGCACGCCGCGATCGTCCTCCACACCCGCGACCTCCGCGTCCACGACAACCCGGCGCTCGCCGCCGCGTGCGCCGAGGCGGAGACGGTCGTGCCGCTGTTCGTCCTCGACGACGACGTCCTCGCGCGTTTCGGGGCCCCGAACCGGGTCGCGTTCCTCCTCGACGCGCTCCGCGACCTCGACGCCTCCCTCCGGGAGCGGGGCGGCGCGCTCGTCGTGCGGCGAGGGGACGTCGTCGCCGAGGTCGTTCGCGCCGCGCGGGACGTCGGGGCGAGGGCGGTCTTCGTGGCCGAGGACGTCAGCCGCTACGCCGCTCTCCGGGAGCGACGGCTCGCCGAGGCCGGGCTCGACGTCCGCTCGTTCCCCGGAGTCACCGTCGTTCCGCCCGGGTCGCTCGCTCCGGCGGGCGGCGACCACTTCGCCGTCTTCACGCCGTACTGGAACCGCTGGCGAGCCGTGCCCCGACGATCCGTCCTGGAGCCGCCGGCGGCCGTGCGCCTGCCCGCCGGCGTCGATCTCGGTCGCACTCCCGAGCGGGATGAGCTGGGGGCGACGGACGTCTCCGCCGGCCTTCCTCCGGGGGGCGAGCGGGAGGGGCGGCGCCAGCTCGAGGCCTGGCTCGTCCAGGGACTCGCCGCCTACGGAGAGAGCCGAGACGACCTGGGCGTGGACGGCACGTCCAGGCTCTCGGCGCACCTCCACTTCGGGTGCCTGTCTCCACTCGAGGTCGCCGAGCGCGCGAGCTCGCTCGCCGGGGGCGAGGACTTCGTACGCCAGCTCTGCTGGCGCGACTTCAATCACCAGCTCCTCGCGGCGCGGCCGGACGCCGCCGTCGAGGATCTCCGACCGCGCGGCGATCGCTGGCGCGACGACGCCGACGCCCTCGAGGCGTGGACGCAGGGGCGCACGGGGTACCCGCTCGTCGATGCCGGCCTGCGACAGCTCCGCGCCGAAGGGTTCATGCACAACCGCGCGCGCCTCGTCACCGCGTCGTTCCTCGTGAAGCACCTGTACCTCGACTGGCGCCTCGGCGCCCGGCACTTCGAGTCCCTCCTGGTCGACGGCGACCTCGCCAACAACCGCCTGAACTGGCAGTGGGTCGCCGGGACCGGGGCGGACACACGTCCGAACCGCGTGTTCAACCCGACGCGACAGGCACGGCGCTACGACCCGACCGGGGACTACGTCCGTCGCTGGGTGCCCGAGCTCGCCCGTCTCGAGGGCCCGTCCGTGCACGAGCCGTGGCGTGTCGGCGGGCTCTTGGCACCGGAGGGCTACCCGCCGCCGATCGTCGAGCACGAGGACGCCGTGCGGCGGTTCCGTGCCATGCGGGGCCTCAGCGCCCGCTGAGTGCCTCGCGGACGGCGTCGTCGAAGGGGGTCAGCGGGATCGGCAGCAGCTCGCGGATGCGCGTGTCGCGGACGATGGTCGGGCTGCGGAGGCCGTCGATCAGCGGCCGTGCGACGGAGGCCTTCACCGGCGTCACGAGGTGGAGCCACCAGGACGAGAGCCGGGGTGTGAGCACGGGAACCTCGACGATGCGCGGGTGCTTGCCGCGGATGCGCGCGATGCGGTCGATCATGGCGCGGTACGTCATGACCTCGGGCCCTCCGATGTCGAACGTCTCGCCGCGCGCGGCCTCGAGCCCGATCACGCCGGACAGGTAGGCGACCGCGTCCCGCAGCGCGATCGGCTGGGTGGGGACGGAGACCCAACGTGGGCAGATCATCGCGGGCAGCCGGTCGACGAGGGCGACGATCGTCTCGAACGCTGCGCTCCCGGCGCCGACGACCATCCCCGCCTGGAGCGTCGTGACGGGAACGGGCCCCGACGCGAGGGCGCGGGCGGTCTCTCGCCTGCTGCGAAGGTGCTTCGAGAGGTCGGACGAGTCGTCACCGAGGCCGCCGAGGTACACGATCTGCGAGAGCCCGCCGCGCTCGGCCGCCTGCGCCACGTTCTCCGCGATCACGCGGTCGCGGGCCTCGAAGTCGGCGCTGCCGAGCGAGTGGACGAGGTGGACGGCGGCGTCCGCCACGGCCAGGGCCCGGGAGGCGCCCTCCGCGCTCGTGAGGTCGGCGGCCACCCACTCGACGCCGGGGGTCGCTCCAGGCCGTCTCGCGACGGCGATGACGTCGTGGGTGCGGGCGAGCTCCTCGACGAGCGCGCGGCCGATCACGCCCGACGCTCCCAGCACGGCGACCCTCACGACTGTTCCCCCGCCATGCGCTCGAGGAAGCGGCGGCCGATGAGGGAGTGGATCCGCTCCTGCACCGAGCGGTAGGTGAACGTGCGCAACCCGCGCGGGCGCCCCGAGTCGAGCCGGGGGGCGTACCCCTCCACGAGGACGGCGAGCTCGGGGCTGGGCTCGACGACCTGGCGCAGCGCGAGCGAGCCGCCGGAGCGCTTCGCGAGGAGGCCACCCTCGATCGGGAACCGGCACTCGACGACTCTCTCTGACGCGGTCGTCACCGGCGGGCCGAAGCGGAGCAGCGGGAGGCGCCGGCCGAGCGCGATCTCGACGCCGCCACCGACGGGGCGCGCGCGGACGAGCCCGAGCGTGAGCCGTGAGATCTCGTCCCAGTAGGCCTCGGCGAGCGACCGCGCGCCTCGCTCCGAGCTCTCGACGGCGGGGCGTCGCAGGCCGATCCGCTGCTCCGTTCCGGTTCGCATCGTGCCGAGTTTACTCTTCACGAACTATGGACAAGAGCTGCTCGTGAGCGTCGTCGGGCGCGCTCCCGCCACCGGCTGAGGACGCGCCGGAGCCGGGCCGGGGACACGTGTCCCCGGCCGCGTTCCGTCCGGCCGGCTCGGATTTCGACCCCACGTCCCGCCCGGGGCGCCGACACCGTGCCGCCTCGAGACCGCTGCGGCCAGGCCGTGCCCGGCTGAACAAGCGAGTCGATGAATCTGTACAGAGACTTGACAGGAGTGCCGAGAATCGGTACAAGAGTTCTGCACACTCTGTACATCATCCGAAAGGAGCTCGCTCTCATGTCTCTTCGACTCCGTCTCCTGTTCGTCGCGGTCGTCGGCCTCGTGTTCGCAGGCCTCGCGCCGAACGCCCTCGCTGCGGCGAAGGTCCGGGTGCTCCATAGCGCCCCGGACGTTCCCGCCGTCACGGTCTACGTCAACGGCGCCGCCGCGGTCCAGAGCCTCGGCCCGCTGCAGTCGACCGACTACCTCGATCTTCCCGCCGGCACCTACAAGGTCGCCGTCGCGCTCGCCGGCCAGCCCGAGTCCGCGGCGGTGCTCCGCACCGATCTGACCGTCGCCGACGGCAAGCGCTACACCGCCTACGCCACGGGCCTCCTGGCGGACTCGACGGTCAAGCTCGGCGCCCTCGAGGACGTCTACCGGGCGCCGTTCCAGCGCTCGTCGGTTCGCGTCTGGCACAACTCGCCCGACGCTCCCGCCGTGGACGTGCTCGTCAACGGTCAGACCGTCCTCTCGAACGTCCCCTACGGCGCGACCTCCCAGTACCTGCCGCTCCCGGCAGGGACGTACGACGTGCGGATCAACGTCGCCGGCACGTCCACGACCGTGTTCTCCGGCCCGATCAGCCTCGCCCGCGGCGAGTCGTACACCGCGGTCGCGATGGGCTCGGTCGCCGGCACGGGCGAGCCGTTCCAGGTCAAGGTGCTGAAGGACGCTACCTCCGGGGCGCTCCTGCGCGTGCTCCACGCGTCGCCGAACGTCCCGGCCGTGACCGTCTACGTCAACGGGCAGCAGGCGATCAAGCGCCTCGGCACCCTGAAGGCCACCGGCTACCTGCCGCTCGACGCGGGCACGTACGACGTCGCCGTCGCCCCGGCTGGCCAGCCTCTCTCGAAGGCCGTCCTGAAGGCGAAGATCACGCTCGGCGATAAGAGCCGCTACACCGCTCTGGCTCGCGGTCTTGCCGGGGCGAAGAAGAACAAGCTCGAGCTCGCCCTGCAGAGCGACATCGCGACCGCGGCTTCCGGCAAGGCCTCGGTGCGCGCGTGGCATCTCTCGCCCGATGCGCCGAAGGTCGACATCTGGGTCAACGGCAAGAAGACGGTGTCCGGCGTCGCCTACAAGCAGGCCTCGGGCTACCTGAGCCTGAACGCCGGCACGTACCGCATCCAGGTGGCCGTCGCGGGCACGAGGACCGTCGTGCTCGACGCTCGGATCCGGGTGCAGGCGGATCGCGCGTACACCGTCGCCGCGCTGGGCTCGGCGACCGGCAAGGGCAAGAAGCTCACCGCCTCGGTGCTCGCAGACGCGTAGAGCCTCGGCCCCCTCGGACGCTCGTCGGCGGCCCCGCACGGGGCCGCCGACGCGTTCGCGGAGAGCCGCCGGTCAGGCCTTTGCGGCCTTGCGGCGCGCCGGGCGCCGGATGGTCGCGTCGTCGGCCGGGAAGAAGATCGACTCGTGGCCGTCTTCCCAGCGGACGCGGAACCGCTCGTGCCCCGGCTCGCCGAGGACCTCGAGGATCTCCGCCGTGCGGGGGGAGTCGCCGACCGAGTGCCCGGTGACGACGATCTCGTCGCCCACGCGGGCCGGCTTCCCTTGAACCGTCTTCTCCATCTCTACCTCCGTTCGCTCCATCTCCTCCACGGTTGGCTCGTGCCCCGGCGCGGGCTCGACGATCCCGAGCCCTTCGAGCGCGGCCGCGAAGGGGTCGACGCCGTGCAGCGCGTACCGCCGGTCGAAGTCCACCGCGCCGTTCAGCTCGAGCACGATCCAGCCATCGTCGAGCGGAAGCAGGTCCACGCCGGCGAAGTCGATGCCGATCGCACGAGCCGCGGCGAGCGCGAGCGCCTCGGCGTCCGGCAGGACCTCTGCCTTCGTGACGCGGCCTCCCAGCGTGACGTTCGTCCGCCACTCGCCCTCGGCCGCCGTGCGCTCCGCCCCGGCGATCGCCTTCGTCCCGGCGACGACGACGCGGACGTCCGTGCGCGCCAGGCCGACGAGCTCCTGGACGAGCGCGCCGTGGCGCCACCACCACGGCCTGCGCGAGACCGCGTCGAGGACGGCCGGCAGGTCGCGCTCGGTCCGGCACAGGTACACGTCCTGGCCCCAGCTGCCGAACCGCGGCTTGACGACGCAGGGGTACGGGCACTCGGGCACCGGCCTCCCCGGCTCGAGGTGGCGCGTCCACGGGTGCGGGAGCCCTGCGGCGAGCAGCAGGTTCGCGGTCCGGAGCTTGTCGTGCGTCGCGAGCAGGGCGTCCGGCCGGTTCAACACCCGGACGCCCGACCGTACGAGGTGGTTCGCGTGGTCGAGACCGGGCTCCATCCCGTCGAGCGTCGGCAGGACGTCGAGGCGGAAGAGGGCCACGTCGCCGGGCCGGAGCTCCCTGCAGGCCTCCTCGGGGCTCAGCACGCGTGCGTCCACGTCGAGCTCGCGCCACGTGAAGGCGAGGAGCAGGTTCGTCCTGGTCGGCGTGCCGACGATGGCCGTGATCACGCCTGCAGGCTCGCCCACGCGCGCGCGCTCCGCATCCGCGGCGACCCCGATCCGGGGTGCGGCTTTCTCAGGCCGGGACGACGAGGCTCTCGAGGTCGCGCGGGTAGTACGTGAGGATCTCGATCCCCTCGTCCGTGACGAGCACGGTGTCGGAGTGGCGGAAGCCGCCGACGTCGGGCGCGTACAGCCCGGGCTCGACCGTGAAGACCATGCCGGGCTGGATCTCCGTGTCGTCGCCCGAGTCGAGGAACGGCCCCTCGTGGTAGCGAAGGCCGATCGCGTGGCCCGTGTGGTGGCGCCAGTGCGGCCACAGCTCGTGCTCCTCGAAGTAGGCGCGCACGGCCCGGTCCACGTCGGCGCAGCGACGGCCGGGCCGGATGGCGTCGAACGCCGTGTCCTGCAGCGCGACCATGTGCTCGAACAGGCGGCGCTGAGCGGGTGACGGCTCGCCGACGAACATCGTCCGCTCCAGCTCCGACAGGTAGCCCCAGACCGGTGTGCTCGCGCCCGTGACGAGGACGTCGCCCGCCTGGAACACGATGTTCCCCGCGAGCGCGTGGGGGACGGATGCGTTCCGCCCGATCTGGCCGCGGTAGCCCGCGTGGGCGCCGTGCGCGAAGAAGCTCTGCGCGCGGTAGATCTCGCCGATGGCGTCGAGCATCGCGAACGTCGCCTCGGAGCTTGCCCGCCGCTCGACCTCGGTCTCGGTGACGCCCGGGCGCGTGTAGCGCTGGAGGAGCCGGTGCGCGAGGTTGCTCCAGCGGACGCTCTCGCAGATGAGCGCGACCTCCGCCTCCGACTTGATTGCCATCTGCACCTCGATGCGGTCGACGACGCGCACCACGGATGCGCCCGAGAGCTCCGAGAGCGTCGGCCCCCGGTACCCGAGGATCCACGGGTAGCCGTCCTGGTCGGCGCCGATCTTCTCGCTCAGGCCGAGATCGGCGAGCGTCCGCTCGAGCGCGGTCTCCGCGCGAGGATCGCCCGGGTACTCGAGGTAGTGCTCGACGCGGTCGACCGCGGCCTTCGAGCTCGCGTGCTCGAGCTCGAGGCGGGGCACGACGAGCGCCCGCGTGCCGTCCGCCCCGAGGACGAGCGCGATCGGCCGCTCGGTCGGCGCGAACGCGAACCCGCAGTAGTAGAGGACGTAGAAGGGGTCGAAGAGGACGACGCCGGAGAGGCCATCCTCCTGTGCGCCTCGGAGGAGGGCGTCGCAGCGCGCCCGGTGCTCCTCCGCGCTGATGGCGATCGACGTGCGCACGTCGATGAGACTATGTGACCGACGTGGGCAGCGAGGACGTCACTCTCAGGGAGGTCACGGCCGAGACCGTGCGGGCGGTGTGCAGGCTCGAGATCGCGCCCGAGCAGCGCGGCTTCGTCGCGCCGAACGCCGTCTCGATCGCCGAGGCGCACTTCGAGCCGAAGGCGTGGTTCCGGGCCGTGTACGCGGGGGAGGAGCCCGTCGGCTTCGTGATGCTCTTCGAGGACACCGAGAAGCCGGAGTACTACCTCTGGCGCTTCATGGTCGGCGCCGAGCACCAGGGGAAGGGGTACGGGAAGCGTGCGCTCGACCGTGTCGTCGAGCGCGTGCGTGGGCTGCCGGGGGCGACCGAGCTCCTGTCGAGCTACGTGCCCGGGGACGGAGGCCCGGGCGGCTTCTACCTCCGGTACGGGTTCGAGGAGACGGGCGACGTGGACGAGGGCGAGCGCGTGATCCGGCTCGAGCTGTGAGGACCGTCCCGCCGAAGCAGGTCGAGGCGCTGACCGATGCCGTCGGAGCGCTCGTCGACCGCGCGGTCGACCGCGTCCTGCTCACGGGCGAGCGTGTTGCATCCCCGCTCGAAGCCAGGGAGAAGCTACGGCGGCGCGAGGACACGGAGGCGCTCGCGGACAACGTCCAGCGCGTCGTGGTGCTCGCGACCCCGATCGTCCGGACGTTCGTCCGAAGCGTGCGGTTCACGCGCGTCCCGTGGGTGCTCGTCGCCTCGACGTCGGTCTCGATCGGCCTCGCGGTGCGGAACGGCGTTCGCGAGCTGCAGGTGCTGGCCGCGCTGCTCGCGCACCGGCTCGAGCAGGCGACCGGGGCGCCTGCAGATCCAGCGCTCGTGAAGAGGCTCGCCGTCGAGCTCTACCTCGAGCCGAAGCGGGCGCCGGACCTCGTGGGCGGCCGGCTCCGCGTCGGGCGGCTGACCCGGCGCTGGCTGCTGCGCGGCGCGTTCGGGCGCACTACCGAGAAGCAGGCACGACGTGCGCTCGAGGCGGCCGGGAGGCTCGACGTCGAAGCGGTGCTCGCGGCCTGGGACGCCCCGAGAGCTCCGCGTGCGCTCCCGCAGCCCGCTCGAGGTGAGACGACGCTCGTCTGACGAGGAGCCCGCGACGGAGCGGCGCCGGAGTCGAACCGACCGAGCCGTGGGCTACACGACCGCACGGGTTTTGAAGACCCGCTGGGCCACCGGGCCCATGCCGCTCCGCTGTGGAGGCTAGCGCTCTCTCGCGCCCTTCACGGCCCGCGATACGCTCATCCCGATGTCCCGGGGCGGGATCGTCGCAGCCGGTGCCCTCGTCGCCGTGGCCGTGACGGGCGCGGCGGCGTGGTACTTCGTGCTCCGCGACCCGGCCGAGCCCGTGGACGTGGAGGAGGCCGTCACGAGCTTCCGGACGGAGACCGAGCAGGGCGGCTCGTCGCCGATCCCCGCGGGCGTGTACGTCTACGCGACCGACGGCTTCGAGAGGACGGACGCGCTCACCGGCAAGACGCACCGCTACCCGAGGCGCTCGACGATTACGGTCACGGCAGCCCCGTGCGGCGTCCGCCTCCTCTGGCAGGTCCTCGAGGGGCGCTCGACCGAGTGGGTCTACTGCGTCACCGACGACGGCTGGGAGATCGCGTCGCAGGACGAGCGGCACACGTTCTTCGGGACCACCGAGCGGACGACGTACACGTGCGACGACACGCTCGTCCTGCCGGCAGAGGGCGGGCCGGCGCGCTGGGACGTCTCGTGCACGACGGGGGACGCGAACGAGACGGGGGTCGGCGTGGTGCTCGGCGCGAGGCGCTTCGAGGTGGGCGGGGCGACGGTGACCGCCGAGCACGTTCGCAAGAAGACCCTCTTCTCTGGGGACATCCGCGGCTTCGCCGAGCACGACCTCTGGTTCGACTCGAGGTCGGGCGTGCCGGTGAAGCTGCGCATGGTGAGCCGGACGAAGAACGACTCGCCCGTCGGCGAGGTGACCTACGACGAGGACGTCACCCTCGTCCTCGCGGAGCTCGAGCCGCGCCGATGAGCCTCCGCGCGAGGCTCGCCTCGCTCCGCCTGGCCCCGGACGGCAAGCCGCGCCCGGACGCGCCCTTCGGGAAGGGGCCGCTCGCGGCGCGCGTGCTCCGCGCCGCGATCGTCGGCGCGAGCGCGGTCGCGGGCCGCGCGCCGGTGCTCGTCGTGGCGCCCTGCGCCGCGCTCGGAGGGCGCGTCGAGTGGGCGCTGCGCCCGGCGAAGCGGCGCCGCCTCGCGGAGAACCTCGCGCACGCCGCCGGCCTCCCGCCCGACCATCCCCGCGTGCAGGAGCTCGCTCGCCGCGAGGTCGTGAACGAGGCGCGGCGCTCCGCGGACTTCCTGTGGGCCATCCGGAACCCGGACGACCTCCTCGCCACGACGAGGGTCGAGGGCCGCGAGCACATCCTCGAGGCGCTCGAGCGGGGGAACGGCGTCCTCCTCGTCTCGACCCACGTCGGCGGCTGGGAGGTCGCGACCGCGCTCGCGAAGGCCGTCGTCCCGGTTCCGACGACGGTGATCGTGACCGACGACTGGCTTGCCTGGGCGGTCGAGGGCCTTCGCGCCCGCGCCGGGCTCGGCATCGTGTACGACTCGGAGCCGGCCGCGAAGGCTGCGCGGCTCCTCAGGAACGGAGAAGCTCTCCTCGTGCTCGGCGACTACGCGAAGCCCTGGATGCGGACGTACGCGGTCAGGCTCCTCGACGCCGTCGCCGAGCTGCCCGCAGGGCCGGCGGTGCTCGCGCGCCTCTGTGGGACGCCGATCGTGCCGTTCTCCGTGCTCCCGCTCGCTCACCGGCGCTGGCGGGTCGAGATCGAGCCGCCGCTCGACCCGCCCCCCAGGGACGGCGGCGTGGAGGCGGAGCGGGACCTCCTGCAGGCGCTCGCCGACCGCTGGACGAAGACGCTCCGGGAGCATGCGGAGCACTGGGCGGCCGTGTACCCGATGACGTGGCGGGATCTCGAGTGAGGCGCTTCTCGCTCCGGCGCGAGGTCACGATCGGGGCCGCGATCTACGGGCTCTACCTCCTCGTCCGCTGGCTCGTGCTGCGGGACGACGGCCGCGAGCGAGCCCTCCGGAACGCCGAGCGGATCGTGAGGGCGGAGGAGGCGCTCGGGATCCACGTCGAGCCCGCGGTGCAGCGCGCCCTCCTGCGCTACCCCCGCCTCGTGCACGGGCTGAACCTCGGCTACGCGCTCTTCAACGTGAGCCTGACCGTCGGCTGGCTCGTGTTCCTCTACCGGCGCCGAGATCCCGCGTACCACCGAGTGCGTCGCTCGGCCGCGCTCACGTACGTCGCCGTCGAGCCCGTGTTCCTGCTCTTTCCGACGGCGCCCCCGCGCGTCCTCGAGGGCTTCGTGGACACGATCTCGCAGGTCAGCGGGGTGGATCTCGAGCACCCGTTCCTCCTGCGCTTCTACAACCCGGTCGCCGCGATGCCGAGCCTCCACGTCGCGTTCGCCGTGCTCACGGGCGCCGCCATCGCGGAGCGGGCCACGTCCCCCCTTGCGAAAGGGGCTGCGTACGCGTACGCGCCGCTCGTCGCCCTCGTCGTCGCGGGAACGGGCAACCACTACGTCGCCGATGCGGTCGCGGGCGCGGCCCTGGGGGCGGCCGCGAGGAGGGTCGTGTGAGCGCGCCCCAGGATCGGCGGGACGACGTCGGCGCGCACGTGCCGCCCGGCTGGAAGGCGGGCGTGGCGGTGGTCGTGGCGCTCCTCGTCGCGGTCGGCGTCGGCACGCTCATCGCGAAGGCGGCGGGGTTCTCGCGCGTCCGGGACGCGCTCGCGGAGGCAGAGTCGGCGTGGTTCCTCGTCTGCTTCTTCGCCGAGGTGGCTGCGTTCGGGGGGTACGCGCTCGTCGTGCGCGAGGCCCTGCACTGGCGCGGCGGCCCGAGAGTGCGCTACGGCCTGAGCGTCCACGTCACGCTCGCCAGCCTCGGCGCCACGCGCGTCGTCGCGGCAGCGGGGGCCGGCGGGCTCGCGGTCACGTACTGGTGCTTCCGGCGCGCGCGGTTCGCGACGCGGGACGCCCTCGTGCGGGTCCTCGGCCTGAACACGCTCGTCTACCTCGTGTTCGGGGTCGGCGCCTGGGTCGCCGCCCTCCTCGCCGCGCTCGGCGTCCTCGGCGAGGCGCCGCTCGCGCTCACGCTCCCGTGGCTCCTCGTCGTGCCGTTCTGCCTCGCCGCCGCCCGCTTCGTGACCGACCCCGTCCGCGGCACGCCCCGCGACCCGACGAAGGGGTCGCTGCTCCGGCGCTCGCTCGCCTACGCGATCTCGGGCGCCGCGTGGGTTCGGCAGATCGTCCCCGAGCCTGCGGGGCGCCGGTCGCTGCTCGCGAGCGCGCTCTACTGGGGCGGGGACGTCCTCTGCCTGTGGGCGGCGCTGCAGTCGGTGGGGGTATCGCTCCCGCTCGCGGACCTGGTGCTCGCGTACGCGACCGGGTACGCCGCGATGGTGCTCCCCCTTCCGCTCGCAGGAGTCGGAGGCGTGGACGCGGCCATGACGTTCGCGCTCACCGCCGTGGGCGTCGCGCTCGCGCCCGCGCTCGTCGCGGTCGCGGTGTACCGGCTGTTCGGCTTCTGGGTGCCCACGATTCCCGCGCTCGCCGCGCTCGTGCTGCTCCCGCGGGCCGGGCACGGCCTCCAGCAGGCCGCGCTCGCCGCGGCCTAGGATTCGTCCGTGCGCGCTCTCGCTCTCGGGATCGCAGCTCTCGTGCTCGCCTCGACGGCCGGCGCGGCCGCGCCGGCGGTGAGGGCCAGGCTCACGACCTCGACGCCCACGCCGATCGTCGACCAGCCCTGGCGCTGGGCGGTCGTCGTCCAGGACGGGAAAGGCCGGCCGCTCGCGGCGAAGATGAAGCTCCAGATCCTCTTCGGAACGCTCGTCGTCGGCTGCTGGAAGGGGACGGCGATGACGCAGTGCACGGGGTCGAGCCCGGGAACGTGGATCGCCTTCAAGGGGAAGCGGACGGGCACGCTGACCTGGCCGCAGGCCTCGGTCGGCCAGAAGCTGACGTTCCAGGCAGTCGTGGTCGCGGGCGGGAAGACGCTCCGGCTGCGCGCGCGGGTAACGGTGCAGCCGACGCCGTAGCCCGGCGCTACGAGCCCGCGATGCGGAAGCGCTCGCGGAGGCGCTCCAGGACCTCGTCCGCGATGAGGTCGCCCGCTGCGCGCTCGAAGTGGACGCCGTCGTCCGCGCGCATCTTCACGAGCCGTCCCGACGCGTCCTCGACGTACTGCGCGTAGCCGCCGTCCTTCCCTGCGAAGAAGAAGTACGTGTCGAGGTACGTCGCGCGGCCTGGCCGCTTCGCCGCCTCGGACTGGACGATCGCGTTGATCGTGTCGTACCGGCGCGTCTGCTCGGCGTCCTTCGTGATCGGCAGCCCGATCCACACGACGTACGCGCCGTTCCGGGACGCCGCGCTCATGATCGTCGCGACGCGCCGGCGGTACTCCTCGCGCCAGGCCTGGCTCCCGAAGGAGCTGATCGAGACCCCCTCGGGGAGCCCGGTCATGTACCCGTGGTCGTCGTTCCCGCCGAACATGACGACGAGCGCGCGCGGCTTCTCCTCCCGCAGCACCTCGCGCACGCGCGTGAACCAGTTGAAGACGTCGGGTCGCTCGAGTCCGGTCGAGAGGCGACCCTCGATCTCGCCGACTGGCCGGACCGCCCGGTTTTCGGCGATCTCGCGCAGGATCGACTCGGCCGGGACGATGGCGAGCGAGTCTCCCGCGAGCCAGATGCGGAGCGGCTTCCGCGCGGTGAACCGCTCGCGCGCCGGCTCGCGCGGCGGCGTGGTCTCCGTGGGCTCCGGCTCGGTGGGCTCCCCGTCCTCGGGGGTGACGACGGTGTCGACGACGTCGTCGTCGGACCGACCGAGGGCAGCCTTCAGGCCCGCTCGCGGCCGGTCGAGCAGGAAGGTGTGGCTCACGCGCTCGAGCGGCCCCGTCACCGCCGTCGCGACGTCGCGCTTCCAGCCCTGCGGCTGGGTCGTCGCCGACTTGTGCAGGCCGGGCGCGTTGAGCAGGAGCGCGATCCCGAGCGCCCCGACCGAGACCGCGACGGCCGCGCCGGCGGAGTGGAGCCGTCTGCCTCCCTCTCCCGTCCTCCTCCGCGGCCGCCGCCGCCCGCGAGCGTCCCTGGGCGGGGCCATCTACTCGTCCGGCGGTGGCGGGAGGCGCGTTGTCGCAGTCTCGCCGGCGTCGAGAGACGTTCGCTCCGACGGAGGCTCGAGCCAGGAAGGGTCGTCCGGAACCGCCGCCCGCACGGTCGCCGGCGGGCCGTACGCGAGCGCGTGACGCTGTCTCGCGGCGCGCGCCGACGCCCACTCGGCCGCGGCCACGACGAGCCAGGCCACGACCATCAGGCCCACGATCACCGGTGTCTCGAGCCCTGCGACCGCGGCGAGCACGGCCACCGCGACGAGGAAGCCGAGTTCGAGGAGGAGCCAGGGAACAGAGAGGCGGCGGGGAGTCGGGGCGTCCAGCGAGCGCACCCAGGCGCCTCCGTCGCGAAGCGTGCCCGTCGGCGCGTCCTCCCAGCCCGGTCGCTCGCCGTCCGTGGACGGCAGCGAGGGCGACTGCGCGCGCAGCGCGTGGAGCTCCGCCTGGAGGCCGCCGACCTGGTCTGCGAGCGAGCGGACGGCAGCCAGGAGCTCCTCCTGCCCGATCTCGGCGGGAGGGCGCGAGACCTGGGTCGTCTCGGACGGGTCCGCCATGCGCGTGCGGCTAGCCCTCGTCGTTGGAGCCGGTCATCTCGGCGAGCGCGGCGCGGCCCTGGGCGTGGACGTCCGCCCTGCGCTCCTCGACCGAGGACGCCGGCGCGGGCTCCGACGGGGCCGGCTCGTCGCCGGTTGCCCGGGACTCGGCCAGCTTGCGGCGGAGCTCCCCGGCCGGATCCTCGAGCGTGGCGGCCGGCGGGGGCGCCGGGGCCTCGCGGCGGCGCCTGAGCCAGCGCACGAGCGCCGCGACGCCGAGCGTGACCACGAGCCAGCGAAGGAGAGTCCGCACGGCGCGCATGGTACCCCGCCCGCCGGGCGCGAGCCCCGAGCCGGGTGGCCGTCGCGCTCCTGCTACCATCAGCGGGCTTCCTGCCTCGTCATGGCTCCGTCCGTTCCCGGCGGATCCGCTCCGGCGAGGCCGATTCAGACCGAGGGAAGGAGTTGACGGGAACGTGACCGAGTACGAGATCCTGCTGCTGCTCGACCCCGACCTCGACGACGCGCGCCAGGCGGAGATCGTCGGCCGCGTGCGCGAGCTCGTCGAGCGCAGTGGGGGCTCCTGGGACCTCCACGACGTCTGGGGCCGGCGGAAGCTCGCGTACGAGATCGACCACAAGGCCGACGGCTCGTACCACCTCCTTCAGTTCACGTGCTCGGCCGCGACCCTCGACGAGGTGTCGCGCGTCCTCCGGATCGACGACGGGGTGATGCGTCACATGGCGACACGTCGGATCGAGGGGAGTCCCGCTCGGCCCGTAGCGGTGGGCGCGCCGGCGCGCAAGGATGCAGAGATCGCATCCGACGTCGAGGAAGAGGAGGAGTAGGAGATGGCCGCCAACATCAATCGCGTCGTGCTCGTGGGGAACCTGACGCGCGACCCCGAGCTCCGGCACACCCCGTCGGGCACGGCGGTGTGCTCGCTGCGCCTGGCGGTGAACACGCGGCGCAAGGACGAGTCCGGGCAGTGGACCGACAAGCCGAACTACTTCGACATCACCGTCTGGGGGCAGCAGGGCGAGAACTGCGCGCAGTACCTCGCGAAGGGCCGCTCGGTCGCCATCGACGGGCGCCTCGAGTGGCGCGAGTGGGAGGCGCAGGACGGGTCGAAGCGTCAGGCGGTCGAGGTCGTCGCCGACACCGTCCAGTTCCTCGGCGGGCGCCAGGAGGGCGAGAACGCGTACGTCCCGGCAGGGGCTGCTGCTTCCGCGGACGACTTCCCCACCTCGCCGGCCGACGACGACATCCCGTTTTGACGCCCACGACCGCGTCACCGTGACCACGAGACCCGCAGGAGCAGAGTGATGGCATCGAAGAAACAGCCCCAGCAGACGCGCCGGAGGCCCGGCTCGGCAGCTGCGCCGGGCAGGCGCAAGAGCTGCTACTTCTGCCGCGACAAGGTCGTCGAGATCGACTACAAGAACACGGCCCAGCTCCGGCGCTACATCTCCGAGAAGGGCAAGATCCGCTCGCGCCGCATCACGGGCGCGTGCCGCCGGCACCAGATCCAGGTCGCGGTCGCGGTCAAGCGGGCACGGGAGATGGCCCTGCTCCCGTACATCGGCTAGGAGCGGAGCCAATGCAGATCATCCTCCTCCAGGACGTCGAGAAGCTCGGGCTGCGCGGGGACGTCGTCGACGTCGCGCGCGGCTACGCCCGCAACTACCTCCTCCCGCGCCGCCTGGCCGAGGTCGCGACGCCGGCGCGGGTCGCCGAGCTCCGCCGCATCGAGGCCGAGCGCGCGCGTCACGAGGCGCGGAGCGCCGAGCAGGCGGAGCAGATCGCCGACGTCCTGCGCAAGACGGTGCTGCGGTTCGAGGTGAAGGCGGGGCCGACGGGCTCGCTCTTCGGCTCGGTCACGCCCTCGGACGTCGCCGACGAGATCTGGCGGACGCGCAAGGTGCGGATCGACCGCCGGAAGATCGCGATGGACCCGATCAAGCGCATCGGGCGCTTCACGATCCCGATCGAGGTGTTCGGGGACGTCCACGCCGAGGTGAAGACGCTCGTGGTTCCCGAGGGCGGAGAGCTCCCGCCCGAGGAGGAGCTGGCCGCGCTCGAGGCCGCGGAGGCCGAGGCCGCCGCCGCTGCCGCCGCCGCGGCGGAGACGGTGCACGTCGAGGCCGAGCAGGCGATCGCCGAGGTGCTCGTGGCCGAGGAGCCGAGCGACGAGGCGCCCGCGGACGGCGAGGAGCCCGTGCCCGCGGCCGCCGAGGAGGCCGCCGAGGAGGCCGAGGAGGCCGTCTCCTAGGGAGGTTCTCCCCGGCAGTCCTCACAGGCCTGTCGAAAGAGAGACAAAGTTCGCGCTCGGAGCGGACGTTGCCGGCTGGACAACCTGGCCCCGCCTGTCGATAGCGCGTCCGCCGCTGGGGATAACCTGGGAACGTATGTTCCGTTCCTCCTGCAACCGTGGCGTGCCGGTCTCGGGCACGCCTCCGCTGGACGCGTCTCGCCGAGATCGCTTGACTGCCGCGTCGTGAGGAACGCTCGCCTCCGACCCGCACCCGTGGCGGCGCTCGCGTCTCCTTCGTGCGCGCGCTCCTTTCCGCACGGGCGCGGCGCGTCCCCGCTCTCCACGCCCCTCCGCGCGCCGCGGCCGGAGCGCGCGTGAGCGCGACCGGGGTCGATCGCGCGACGGAGCGGCTGGGCTCCGTCGTCCCGCCCCAGAACCTCGAGGCCGAGGAGTCGGTGCTCGGCGCCATGCTCCTCTCGCCGACCGCCGTGGGGACGGTCAGCGAGATCCTCTCCGCCTCCGACTTCTACCGCGAGAGCCACGCGAAGATCTACCGCGCGGCGCTCGGGCTGTGGTCGAAGGGCGAGCCGGTCGACGCGATCACGATCGCCGACGAGCTCGACGAGCGCGGCGAGCTGGAGGCCGTCGGCGGGCAGTCGCGGATCGCCGAGCTCGCGGCTCTCGTCCCGTCGACGTCGAACGTCGAGCACTACGCCCGCATCGTCAAGGAGATGTCGACGCTGCGCGGGCTCGTCCGTGCCGGCCAGGAGATCGCGCGCCTCGGGCAGGAGCGGCCGGGGGAGGTCACCGACCTCGTCGACCGCGCCGAGCAGATCGTCTTCGAGCTCGGCCAGCAGCGCGTGACGAGCGACTTCGCACACATCGAGCACCTGCTGAAGGAGAGCTTCGAGCGCATCACGCAGCTCTACGAGGCGGGCGTCGAGATCACGGGGGTGCCGTCCGGGTATCGCGAGCTCGACCTGCTGACGTCGGGCTTCCAGCCGGGGAACCTCGTCATCCTCGCCGCTCGTCCCTCGATGGGGAAGTCGGCGCTCGGGCTGTGCGTCGCCGCCAACCTCGGCGTCCGGCACTCGATCCCGGTGGCGCTCTTCACGCTCGAGATGTCGAAGTCCGAGGTGACGCAACGGATGATGTGCTCCGAGGCGAAGGTCGAGTCGCAGCGGCTCCGCTCCGGGCGGCTCGCGCCGGACGACTGGCCTCGCCTCACCGCCGCCTGCGACCGGCTCATGAAGGCGCCGATCTACGTGGACGACACCGGCTCCACCACGATCATGGAGCTGCGCTCGAAGGCCCGGCGGCTGAAGTCGCGGGAGCCGAGCCTCGGGCTCATCATCGTCGACTACCTGCAGCTGATGACGAGCGGGAGCTCCGCCGAGAACCGCGTCCAGGAGGTCTCGCAGATCTCGCGCGCGCTCAAGGTGCTCGCGCGCGAGCTCGACGTGCCGATCCTCGCCATGTCGCAGCTCTCCCGCGCGGTCGAGCAGCGCCACGACAAGCGCCCGCTCCTCTCCGACCTCCGCGAGTCGGGGTCGCTCGAGCAGGACTCCGACCTCGTCTTCTTCGTCTACCGCGACGAGTACTACCTCGGCGAGGAGTCCGACCAGCAGGGCATCGCCGAGGTCATCCTCGCCAAGCACCGAAACGGGCCGACGGGCACCGTCAAGCTGTCCTTCCTCCGCCGGTACGCGAAGTTCGCGGACCTCGCGGCCGCCTGAGCGCGGCGCCCGCCCTCGCGGGTAGCCGGCGCGCCAGCCGACGAGCCGCGCACTCGGGGCAGCCGCGTGCAAGACTGGCGCACGTGCCCGCGACCGTCATCGTCGGCGCGCAGTGGGGCGACGAGGGGAAGGGCAAGATCGTCGACCTGCTCGCCCAGGAGTCCGACCTCGTCTGCCGGTACCAGGGCGGCCCGAACGCCGGCCACACCGTGGTCGTCGAGGACGAGACCTACAAGATCCGGCAGATCCCGACGGGGATCATCACCGGCACCCGCTCGGCGATCGGCGCCGGCTGCGTCGTCGATCCGGCGGTGCTGATCTCCGAGCTCGACGACCTCGAGGCGCGCGGTCACGAGACGCTCGGGCGGCTGTTCGTCTCGGGGAACGCGCACCTGATCATGCCGTGGCACGTCGCGCTCGACGGGGCGCGCGAGCGGAAGCTGGGCCGACTCCAGATCGGGACGACGAGGCGCGGGATCGGGCCCGCGTACGCGGACAAGGCGACGCGGATCGGGATCCGCGTCCAAGACCTCCTCGATCCGAAGATCCTCCGCCAGAAGCTCGAGCTCGCCGCCGCGGAGAAGAACGTCTGGCTGCAGCGCGTCTACGAGCTCGAGCCGTTCGACGTCGAGGAGGTCGTCGAGGCTCACCTCGGGCACGCGGAGCGGCTGGCGCCGTACGTGGCGGACACGTCGCTCCTCGTCGACCGCGCGCTCCGGGCGGGCGAGCGGGTGCTCTTCGAGGGGGCGCAGGGAACGTTGCTCGACCTCGACCACGGGACCTACCCGTTCGTCACGTCGTCCAGCCCGATCGCGGCCGGCGCGGCGGTGAGCTTCGGGATCGGGCCGAACCGCATCGACGAGGTGCTCGGCGTCGCGAAGGCGTACGTGACGAGGGTCGGGGAGGGGCCGTTCCCGAGCGAGATCGTCGGCCCCGACCACGCCCGGGTGCAGGAGCTCGGCCACGAGTTCGGGACCGTGACCGGGCGCGAGCGGCGCTGTGGCTGGCTCGACCTCGTGGCGCTCAGGTTCGCCGTGCGCGTGAACGGGATCACCTCGCTCGCGCTGACGAAGCTCGACGTCCTCTCCCCGTTCGCGGAGCTGCCGGTCTGCGTCCGGTACGGGCTCCCGGACGGGAGCGAGACCGAGGAGTTCCCGGCGCACCAGAGCGACTTCCACCACTGCCGGCCGGTGTTCGAGACCCTCCCGGGGTGGGAGAGCGCGATCGAGGACGACCTCCCGGCGCCGGCGCGCGCCTACGTCGCGTTCGTCGAGGAGGCGCTCGGCGTCCCCGTGACGCTCGTCGGCACCGGCGCCGAGCGTGAGCGCGTGCTCGCCCTCGGTTGAGCACCGCCCTCGCACAGGCGCTTGCCTAGACTCAGGCGCGATGCGTGTCCTGGTCGTGGGCTCGGGCGGTCGTGAGCACGCCCTCGCCTGGAAGATCGCGCAGTCGCCGCTGCTGACGGAGCTCCACGCCGCGCCCGGGAATCCCGGGATCGCGCGGATCGCCGACTGCCACCCGGTGCTGGCCGAGGACGCCGAGGGGATCCTCGGGCTCGCTCGCGCAGTGAGCGCCGATCTCGTCGTCGTCGGGCCGGAGGCGCCTCTCGTCGCCGGCCTCGCCGACGTGCTGCGGCGCTCCGGCGTCGCGGTCTTCGGCCCGAGCCGGCGGGCCGCCGCGATCGAGGGCTCGAAGTCGTTCGCCAAGGACGTCATGGCCGAAGCCGGCGTGCCGACGGCGGCCCGCCTGCCGGTCGCCCGGCCGCCGTGCGTCGTCAAGGCGGACGGCCTCGCCGCCGGGAAGGGCGTCCACGTGTGCAGGACCGAGCGGGAGGTGGAGGCTGCGCTGCGCGCGCTCTCCCGCCTCGGAGGCGAGATCCTCGTCGAGGAGCTCCTCGACGGGCCGGAGGTCTCGCTCTTCGCCCTCTGCGACGGTCGCGTCGCGGTTCCGCTCGTGCCCGCCCAGGACTTCAAGCGGGCCCTCGACGGCGACGAGGGGCCGAACACGGGCGGCATGGGCTCGTACGCGCCGTTTCCCGCGCTCGACGCGGCGGCGTGCGAGTCGCTCGCGGACGCCGTCCATCGCCCGGTGCTCGCCGAGCTCGAGCGCCGCGGCTCTCCGTTCACCGGCCTCCTCTTCGCCGGCCTCATGCTCACCGACGCCGGCCCGCGCGTGCTCGAGTTCAACTGCCGGTTCGGGGATCCCGAGACGCAGTCGGTGCTCCCGCTCCTCGAGGGCGACCTGCTCGCGGCGCTCGCGGCCGCGGCGGCGGGCGAGCTCGCCGGGGTCGAGCTCGGGGTGGCACCGGGAGCCGCCGTCACGGTCGTGCTCGCGGCCCGCGACTACCCGGCCGCCGGCGACAAGGGCTCGGTGATCACGGGCATCGAGGCCTGCGAGGCGACGGGAGCGCTCGTGTTCCACGCGGGGACCGCCGTGAACGGCGAGAGCCTCGTCACGAACGGCGGTCGCATCCTCGGAGTGACGGGGACGGGGCCGACGATCGGCGCGGCGCGCGATGCCGCGTACGCGGGAGCAGGGCTGATCGAGTGGGAGGGGATCCGGTTCCGGAAGGACATCGCGCAGGCCGCTGCGAGCGGCCGTATCGGTGCTCCGGGGGGCGGCTCCCGCGACTGACGCCCGGGGCCACCCCGCGCCTCCACCCGCTTCGAGCGTACCCGGGAAACCCGCACGCGTGGGACACGGCTTCGTGCCGAAACCGTGCCGATCGGGCGCCGGCAGCGTCCCGCGAGGGGCCCGACCGGGCTCCCGAGGGCCCGGGTGCGCGCGACGGGGGAACGCCGAGCGCGACGACTACAATCGCCCCGTGATCTCCCGCTACTCCCGGCCCGCGATGACGCGAGTGTGGTCGGAGGAGGCGAAGCTCGAGCGGTGGCTCGCAGTCGAGCTTGCCGCCCTCGACGCACGGGCTCAGACCGGCGCCGTTCCCGCCCGAGCCGTCGAGGAGATCCGCCGCCGCGCGCGCGTGCCGACACCGGAGCGCGTGGCCGAGCTCGAGCGGGTGACGAACCACGACGTCGCCGCCTTCGTCGACGCCGTCGCAGCCGACCTCGGGGACGACGGTCGCTGGTTCCACTACGGCTTGACGTCCTCCGACGTCCTCGACACGGCTCTCTCGCTCGCGGTGCAGGACGCGGGGAAGCTCGTCCTCGAGGACGTCGAGCGCGCCTTCGCGGCGGTCGTGGCCCGCGCGGAGGAGCACCGGGAGACGCCGGTCATGGGGCGGACGCACGGCGTCCACGCGGAGCCGACGACGTTCGGCCTGAAGCTCGCCGGCTGGGCCTTCGAGCTCGCGCGTGACCGCGAGCGGGTCGCGCGCGCCGTGGAGGGCTTGCGCGTGGGGAAGCTCTCCGGCGCCGTCGGCACGTACGCGACGACGAGCCCCGAGGTCGAGCGTCTCGCCTGCGAGGCCCTCGGCCTCGAGCCGGCGCCGAGCTCGACGCAGATCCTGCAGCGCGACCGGCACGCCGAGCTCCTCTCGGCGCTCGCGCTCCTCGCATCCTCGCTCGAGCGCTTCGCGCTCGAGATTCGGCACCTCGCGCGGACGGAGGTGCGGGAGGTCGAGGAGCCGTTCGGCCGCGGGCAGAAGGGGTCGTCGGCGATGCCGCACAAGCGGAACCCGATCGTCTCCGAGCGCATCTGCGGCATCGCCCGCCTCGTCCGCGGCTACGCGCTCGTCGGGCTCGAGAACGTCCCGCTCTGGCACGAGCGGGACATCTCGCACTCCTCGGCGGAGCGGGTCGTCCTCCCGGACGCGTTCCTCGCGGTCGACTACGCGCTCGATCGCTTCGCCTGGCTCGTGGACGGGCTCGTCGTGCGCCCCGAGCGCATGCGCGCGAACCTCGAGGCGACGGGCGGCCTCCACTACAGCCAGCGGCTGCTGCTCGCGCTCGTGGGCTCCGGGCTCGATCGGGACACGGCGTATCGGATCGTCCAGCGCCATGCGATGCGGGCGTGGGACGAGGGCCTCGACTTTCGCGGGCTCGTCCGATGCGACCCCGAGGTCTCCGCCCGCGTCGACCTCGACGAGGTCTTCGACGAGGCCGCGTTCACGCGGCACGCGGACGTCGTCTTCGGTCGGCTCCGCGCGCTCGCCTCCGAAGGGGCCGAGGTCGCGAGGTGAGCCTCCCGGGGGTGCACCTCGCGAGTGGGAAGGTGCGCGAGATCTACGCGCTCGACGACGAGCGGCTGGCGCTCGTCGCGAGCGACCGGATCTCGACGTTCGACGTCGTGTTGCCGACGCCGATCCCCGACAAGGGCCGGGTCCTCACCGGCCTCTCGGCGTTCTGGTTCGTGCGGACCCGCGACATCGTGCCGAACCACTTCCTGGGCCTCGAGCCGGACGGTCGCACGATGGTGTGCCGGAGGCTCGAGATGCTGCCCGTCGAATGCGTCGTGCGCGGCTACCTCGCCGGGTCGGGCTGGCGCGACTACCGGGAGACCGGCTCGGTCTGCGGGCACCGGCTGCCCGAGGGGCTCGAGGAGTCCGCTCGTCTGCCCGAGCCCATCTTCACGCCCGCGACGAAGGCGGCCGAGGGCCACGACCTCAACGTCTCGGAGGCGGAGGCCGAGGAGATCTGCGGGGCCGAGAGGTACGCCGCGGCGAAGGCTGCCTCGCTCGAGCTCTACCGCTTCGCCTCGGCGCACGCGGAGGCGCGCGGGATCATCCTCGCGGACACGAAGTTCGAGCTCGGAGTCGCGCCGGACGGCTCGGTCGTCCTCGGCGACGAGGCGCTGACGCCGGACTCGTCGCGCTTCTGGCCGGCGGACGGGTACGAGCCGGGGCGTCCGCAGCCGTCCTTCGACAAGCAGTTCGTCCGCGACTGGTGCGAGCAGGCCGGCTGGGACAAGACGCCGCCCGGGCCGGAGCTCCCGGCCGACGTCGTGGCGGGGACGCGGGCACGCTACGTCGAGGCGTTCGAGCGGCTGACCGGCATCCCGTTCGCAAGGTACGTCGAGGCCCCGGCGGTCGTCCTGTGAAGGCGACCGTGCTCGTCCGCCCCAAGGCGGGCATCCTCGATCCCCAGGGAGACGCCGTGGAGCACTCGCTGCGCAAGCTCGGATTCGACGTCGCGAGCGTGAGAGTCGGCCGGGTCATCGACCTCGAGGTCGCTGCGGTCGGCGAGGACGAGGCGCGCGCGGCGATCGAGAAGATGTGCCACGAGCTGCTTGCGAACCCGCTGATCGAGAGCTTCGAGATCAGGTTCGAGGAGCCGTGAGCGGCCGGCCGCTCGTCGCGATCGTCCGCTTCCCGGGCTCGAACGACGACCACGATGCCGCGTGGGCGCTCGGCGCGGTCGGGGCGGAGCCTGCGCTCGTATGGCACGAGGAGCCGGAGCTGCCCGAAGGGACGGGCGCCGTCGTGCTCCCGGGCGGCTTCTCGTACGGCGACTACCTGCGAACCGGTGCGATTGCGAGCCTCGCTCCCGTGATGACGGCCGTTCGGCGCTTCGCCCAGGCCGGCGGTCCCGTCCTCGGCATCTGCAACGGGTTCCAGATCCTCTGCGAGGCGCGGCTCCTGCCCGGCGTCCTGCGCCCGAACCGGCAGCTCGAGTTCGTGTGCGAGGACGCCGTCGTTCGCGTCGAGAACGCCGAGACCATCTTCACGCGCCGCTGCTCGCCGGGCCAGGAGCTCGTGATCCCGATCAAGCACGGGGAGGGGGCCTGGTACGCCGACCACGGGACGTACGTCCAGCTCGCGGCACGCGGCCAGATCGTGCTGCGCTACGTCGAGGACGTGAACGGCTCCTTCGCCAACGTCGCCGGCGTCGTCAACGCCGGCGGCAACGTCCTGGGCCTCATGCCGCACCCGGAGCACGCGGTCGACCCGCTCCTCGGCTCGGCCGACGGCGGGCTCCTGCTCGCCGCCCTCGTGGATGCGGCCGCCGAGCGCGCGCTCGCGGCCGCGTAGCCCCGGCGCGCGCAGCCGGGCCCCTGAGGATTCCTACGGGCGAAGCGCATCGCGGAGGACGGGTGCGCGCTCGAGCGCCGCCCGCAGTCGCTCGAGGTCGCGCACCCGCATCGTGACGGGCCCGCGCCGGGCGGCTCCGTCGGTCGTGTACGCGAACCGCACGAGGCGCTCCCCGCCGGGGGCCTCGAGCAGCTGGACGACCACAGTGAACCGCCGGTCTCCCGCGCGCTGCGGGACGGAAGCCTCCTCGACGAGCGTCGCAGCGCCCCAGGGCGTGGTTGCGGTCGCTCCCTTCCCGCCGGCCGTTCGACCCTTCCTCGCCTTCGCGGACGCCATGGGCCGAGGGTAGGCGGGAACCCGTGACAGGTGGGGAACGCCTCCGTCACGAGAGGGTCACGAACGTAGGATCGGCGCGTGCACGACTACGTCGTCGTGGGCGCCGGAACCGCCGGCTGCGTCCTCGCCGCCCGCCTCACCGAGGACCCCGCCGTCTCCGTCCTCCTCCTCGAGGCGGGCCCGGGGAGGCCGAAGCTCGAGGTGCGCGTGCCGGCGGCGTTCTCGCACCTCTACCGGAGCGAGGTGGACTGGGGCTACTCGACGGTTCCCCAGCCGGAGCTCGACGGGAGGGAGCTCGTGTACCCGCTCGGGAGGATGCTCGGAGGGTCGGCGTCGATGAACGCGATGATCGTCGCCCGCGGGAACCGACTGGACTACGAGGCCTGGGACGCGGTCGCGCCGGGGTGGGCGTGGGACGACGTCCTCCCCTACTACGAGCGGAGCGCCGAGGCGTTCCCGCTCGCCGAGCAGCGAGACCGGAGCCCGCTGACGGACGCGTTCGTCGAGTCCGCGAAGGCGCTCGGGATCGCGCACCGGGCGAGCCTCAACGATCCCGACAACGAGGGGGTCGGGGTCGCGGCGGTCTCGCAACGGCGCGGGCGGCGGTTCAGCGTCCGCGACGGGTACCTCCAGCCGGCCAGGCGACGCCCGAACCTCACGATCCAGACGAACGTGCTCGTCACTCGGATCGTCGTCGAGGGAACCCGCGCGGTCGGTGTCGAGGCGCGCGTCAACGGCGTCGACGACGTGGTCACCGCGAGGCGCGGCGTGGTGCTCTCGGCCGGGGCCGTCGGCTCGCCGCGGCTCCTACAGCTGTCGGGGATCGGGTCGGGCGAGCTCCTGGCCGACGCCGGCGTCCCGCTCGTGCACGAGCTTCCCGGCGTGGGGGAGGGTCTCCGTGACCACATCGCGAGCGGCGTCGTCGTCCGGACGCGTCCGGGCGTCGAGACGCTCACGTCCGCTCGCTCGCTCCGCAACCTCCTCCGCTGGCTCGTCCTCGGGCGGGGGCCGCTGACGTCGAACGTCGCCGAGGGGCTCGCGTTCGTGCGGACGAGCGCCGAGCTGCCGGCGCCGGACCTCGAGCTCGTGTTCGCGCCCGTCCCGTTCGAGGGCGAGGGCCTCGAGGACCCCACCGAGCACGGCGTGACGATCGGGGTCGTGCAGCTCCAGCCGCGGAGCGTCGGCTCCGTGCGGATCCGCAGCGCCGACCCGCTCGCCGCGCCCGCGGTCGACCCCGCGTTCCTCCGGGATCCCGAGGACGCGGCGCCGCTCCTCCACGGGCTCCGCCTCGCGCGGCGGATCGCGTCGCAGCCCCCGCTCGCCTCCTTCCTCGCCGAGGAGATGCTCCCCGGCGAAGAGGCAGCCGACGACGCCGCGCTCCTGGCGCATGTGCGCGAGCGGTCTCAGACGCTCTACCACCCGGTCGCGTCGTGTCGGATGGGCACGGACGAGGAGGCGGTCGTCGACCCCGAGCTCCGCGTGCGCGGCCTCGACGGCCTGCGGGTCGTCGACGCCTCGGTGATGCCCTGCCTCCCGCGGGGCCACACGAACTGGCCGACCGTGATGATCGCGGAGCGCGCCGCCGACCTGATCGCCGGCGGGCCGGCGTAACGCGCCCCCGGCCCTACCCCGCGGGCTGGAGGTGGCTGCGCCAGCCGCGCAGCAGCTCGTTCACCGCCGCGGCGCCGACGATCGGCCCGTTCGGCCCCGGGAACGAGGCGGGGTAGAGGAGGAAGGCACGGGTCTGCGGCCCGCCGAGGCCGCCGTGGAACGAGATCAGCTCCTCGAAGGCGCAGCCCTCGTCCAGCTCCGGGTCGTAGAAGCTCCCGACCATGAGGTCCGCGACGTCCGCGAAGCCGTCCGTCCGCCGCAGGTGGTGCGGGGCGTTGGGCGAGAAGTCCGCCAAGGGGTCCTCACCCTCGATGCGCCCCTGCGCGAGGTAGTGCGTTCCGTTCCGGCCGAGGGCCACTGGGCCGTGCTCTGCCGAGCGGGCGAGCACCCAGCCGACGTGCGGATGCTCGCGCAGGGCCGTCACGAGCTGCGGGTGGCGCTCCTCGATCTCCTCCAACGTGAGGCGTCGCTTCTCCTCCATGAGGTACACGAGGCCGAGGTTGCCCGACCCGAGCACGATCACGTTGCGGTCGGAGACGTCGTTCTTCGGGCGCTTCGCCTTCGTCTGGCGTCCGGTCGCCTCGCCGACGGCGAGCCCCACCATGACGTTCTGCTCGTCGCCGTCCGAGAACTCGGAGACCGTGCCCGAGGAGAGCGACCGCTCGACGAGCTCGTCGAGGCCGAACCCGTTCCGCTGCTTGAAGGTCGCCCCCTGCGTCTGGCCGTGGTCGGAGAGGACGACGATCTCGTACGGGCGTGGTGCGTACTTCCGCGCCCGGTCGATGCGGCCGAACTGCTGGTCGAGCTTGCGGAGCGCCTCGAGCGTGTCCGCTCGCTCGAGGCCCGAGTGGTGGGCGACCTCGTCGTAGCTCGAGAAGGTCGCGTAGATCGCGGGACGCCCCTTCATCAGGTCGGAGAGGACGCCGTACACGATCAGGTCGCGGACGACGACGCACATCGCTGCGCGCATGAACGGGTAGAGGCCGCCCCGGTGCCCGCGCGGGTGGACGTCGCGCCGGATCGCGCGCAGCGCCGCGACCCACTCGAGGATCACCTCCCAGACGAAGAGGACGAGCACCCGCGTCACGTTGAAGCCGTTCGAGAAGAACGCGCGGTAGCCCGGGTTGGCGCCCTTCTCGGCCTCGAGCCGGCTGACGGTGAGGATGACGTGGTCGGCCTCGCCGGAGAGGAGGTTGCCGCGGCTCGCTCCGCCGTTCCGAAGGAGGCCCTTGCCGGTCGCGTGGCGGCGCTCGATCTCCGCGCAGTCGGCCGGCGCTGAACAGGTCATCATCCGCCCCGCCGCCTTCTCGACCCAGCGGAAGGCGGGGATGTTCTCGTTCGAGCCGAGGAGGATGCCCGCCTGGCTAGCGCCGGTCTGCGACGAGAGGTCGGTCTCCCACTCGGTGAACCGGTGGCTGTCCTCGGCGAGCCAGCGGGCCATGGTCGGCGCGTTCCCGTCGCGCATCGCCCGCCGCAGGACGGGGAGCGCGAGCCCGTCGATCTCGAGGAACACGATCCCGGGGACGTCCGTCACGACGCGCTCCCCCGAGCGCCGGGCGATGCGCTGGATGACGCGGAGCGTGTAGGTGTCGTCGTCGTTCGTCCCGAAGATCACCTCGAGGACGACGCTGACCGCGGAGGCGACGAGGGCCGTGAGGAGCGCCCGCCAGAAGCTCGAGACCTCGATGCCGTTCTCGGTGAGCGAGGACGCCGCGAGGAGCATGAGCGCGTCGAGGACGAGGACCAGCAGGAAGCCGAGGACGAGGGTGAAGGGGAGCCGCAGCGCGGCGACGAGAGGAACGAGGACCGCGTTCAGGACGCCGATGACCGCCGCCGTGGCGAGCGCGCCCCAGAACGTCGCGATATCGACGTTCGGTATGAGCCACGCGGCGATGAAGAGCGACGCGGCCGAGACGAGCCACGAGAGGACGAGCCGGACGGGGTGGATCCTGGGCCTCGCGTCCCACGCTCGGGGCGGGCGCTGGTACTCGGTCTCGGCTGGCATCGGGCTCCTTCCTCGGGGGCTCTCCGTCGCTCTTATATCCGCGTCGGGGCGGCCGTGCACGCGTGCCGACTCCGGCTCACCCGGGTGACTCGCTCCTCTCTCCTGCGAGCACGGCGGCTCCGACTGCGCCCGCGAGGTCGCCCAGCTCGCTCCGGACGAGCGTCGGCGGCTCGTCGGGGACGAACAGGCGTGGCGCCATCTCCTCGGCGATGTGGTCGACGAAGGGCTGTCCAAGCCGGTCTCCCAGTCCCCCGCCGACGACGAACGCCTCGAGGTCGAGGAGGTTCTGGACCGAGGCCAGGGCGAGTCCGAGCGCGCGGGCGGCCTCGTCGACGAGCGCGCGGGCGAGCTCGTCTCCCTCCTCGAGCGCGCGCGCGAACACCCCGGACGTCAGGCGCTCGCGGCCGCGCTCCTCCATGATCTCGTAGAGGCGGGTCGCCCGGCCGTCCTTCACGAGCTTCCGCGCCCGCCGCTCGAGGCCGATCCGGCCGGCGTAGGCTTCGAGGCACCCGCGCTTCCCGCACGTGCACGCCCGTCCGTCGCGCTCGACGACGACGTGCCCGAGCTCGCCGGCCGCCGCGCGGCCGCGCCAGAGCCGCCCGTCGAGGACGAGCCCGCCACCGACGCCCGTCCCGACCCACACGCCCAGGAGGCTTCCGTAGGGCCTTCCCGCACCGAGGCGGTGCTCGCCGACCGCGCCCGCGTTCGCGTCGTTCTCGACGAGGATCCGCACGCCCCCGAGCCTCTCGGCGAGGAGCGAGCGGAGGTCGATCCGCTGCTCGAAGCCCGGGACGTTCGCGGCGCCCGAGACGGTGCCCGCGCTCGGATCGACGGCTCCGGGCGCGCCGACGCCGACCGCTCGCACGTCACCCGCCGTCACGCCCGCGTCGCTGAGAGCCTGCTCGACGGCTGCGCCGAGCGCCTCGACGACGGCGTGCACGCTCCCCTCACGTGGTGTGCGCGAGCGCGCGCTCGCGACGACCTCCCCGTCGGAGACGACGACCGCCTGGATCTTCGTGCCGCCGAGGTCGACGCCGGCGATCACGCCGGGCGGGATCACGCCTTCGTCCCTTTCACGGCCGGCGGCGGCAGGTACGCGGCGCTCCGAGGCTCGCCACCCTCCACCTCCAGCACCCACGCGGACCCCTTCTTGCACTCGAGCGGGCCGGGTATCGGGACCCGTTCCCCGCGCAGTTCGAGGAGCGCGTCGAGGAGCACGTCGCCGTGCGTGCAGGCCGCGACCGTGCCGTCGGCCGCCAGTGCGAGCACCAGGTCGAGCGCCCCGCGCCCGGAGGCGCCCTCGACGAGCTCCTCCGCCAGCTCGACCGCGAGGCCGATGCGCTCCGAGAGCGGCTCGAGCGTCTGGACGCAGCGCAGGAAGCGGCTCGAGACGAGGTGGGCGAAGGCGAGCTCGTCGAAGTGCGCGGGGAGCGCGGTGGCCTGCAGGCGTCCCGCCTTCGAGAGCGGCCGCGAGTCGTCTTGCTCCTGCCACGACGCGCGGTCGAGCGCCTTCGCGTGGCGGACGAGGTAGACGCGCGTCACGCGCCTATTCGAGCAGGTCGAGGAGCCTCACGTCGCGGTCGTACGTCAGGAGGCCGCGCGCCTCCTCGACGGACGACCAGCGCGCGTCGTCGATCTCGTTCGCAGGCGCGAGGTCGCCTTCGATCGGCGTCATCTGCCAGTACGTCACGACCTTCGGGCGTCCGCGTGCGTCCTCGTACCGCGTCGAGCCGAGCTCGCGCTCGAGCCGGCAGCGCAGGCTCGTCTCCTCCTCGACCTCGCGCAGCGCGGCCTCCTCCTCGGTCTCGCCCTCGTGGAGCTTTCCCTTCGGAAACGTCCAGTCGCGGTACGTGCGCCGGTGCACGACGACCACCTCGAGCCCGCCGTCCGGCGATCGCCGCGTGACGAGGCCCCCCGCCGCGCGAACGATCCCGGTCACATCCACGCCCGGAGCTCGTCGGCGGCGAGGCGCTCCCACCGCGTCCGCCAGCGCGCTCGCTCCTCCCGCGCGGCCGCGCGCTCGAGCCGGGCGAGCTCCTTCGCCGCTGCGACGCCGCGCGGGCTGCGGTCGCCCTTCGCCCAGTCGCGAAGCCAGGCCCGGGCGACCACGGCGTCGTTCAGGTCGCCGAGGACGGTCTGGAGGTCGGCGGCCGCCTTCGCGAACGCGTCCGCCTCGGCGCCGAAGAGCGGGGCGGCGGCCTCCGCCGCGTACCGCACGCGCTTCGTCCGGATGCGGAGGTCGTGGAGCTCGGCGTCGCTCGGCTTCTTCCCGAGGCGTCGCGCCGCTCGGTCGAGCGACTGCCACGGGCCCCGGACGAGCTCGGCGACGACGGCGTGCGCCGGCCGCTCCGCGCCGGGGAGGAGCGAGGGGGCGTTCGCCTCGGCGACCAGACGGTCGAGGAGGGCGAGGTAGCGGCGCTCGCGCAGGGCAGCGAGGAGCTCCGCGTGCGCGACGTCGCGCTCGCGCTCGAGGGTCGACAGCACCTCCGCGGCTCCGAGCGCGTGCTCGTCCGGGAGCGCCCTCGCCCGCCGGCGCATGCGCTCGAGGAGCACGTCGCCGTCCCGCACGCGCCCGAGCAGCTCGGCGATCCAGCGGAGCTCCCGGCGGAGTTGCGCCGTCGCCTCGGCGTCGACGAGCGAGCGGAACGTGCGCAGGTCCGAGCGGAGCCGGCGGGTGGCGACCCGCGCCTGGTGGACGCCCTCGGGATCCGTGTCGAGGCGGACGATCGGGTCATGGACGACGAGCCGGGTGACCGACGCGGCCACGGCCCGCCTCACGACGTCTCCCGCGGTCGCGTCCGGCGTCAGCTCGGGGATCTCCACCTCCCGGACGTCCGCGCGCGCGCCGAGCGCACGCTCGTACTTGGGCGTGGGGTCGGCGGTGGTCGCCCCGGCCTCGGCGAGCCGCCGGACGAGCGCGTCGACGAGGTCGGGAGGCGTCCGGCTCCCGACCTCGATCTCCACCTCCCGGAAGCCGCTCGGCACCACCCCTCGCTCGCGGATGACGACGTCGTCCTCGAACACGTCGGCCACGAGCACGCCACGCGCGTCGCGGAGCTCCGTCCGGCGGCGCGTCGTCCTCAGCGTCGCGCGCGGCTCGAGCTCCTCGCCGCGGGTGAACGCGCGCACGAGGTCGGCGGCGGCCGCGGGCGGTCGTCGCCCGCTCGCGGGGAACGAGATCTCCGGGCGCACGAGGAGCGCGCCGTCCACCTCGGGCGGGAGCTTGACGGTCCAGCCCTCGCCGAGTCGGTGGCGCAGGCTCACGCCCCAGTGGGCGAGCCGCAGGTCGGCCGTGTCGAAGTAGACGGTCCACACGTCCTCGGGCGCCCACGGGAGAGGCGTGACGCCGTCGGGGAGGCCGTCGAGGCTCGGCATGGCGAACGAGCGCGGGACCGACAGCTTCAGCTCGCGCTCGGGCTCGGCCACGCGCTCATGGTAGTGCGCGGCTCGCCGGAGCCGGGGCGGCGCCATCGCGCCATCGTCTAGGGTCAGCGCCGGTGGACCGGGCGAGGAACGAGGAGGAGAAGCGGCTCGCCGGGGCCCGCGCCGCCGGCTACGCCGAGGACGGCATGGCGGTGGGGCTCGGCACCGGCTCGACGGTGGCGTTCTTCCTCGAGGCGCTCGCCGGGCGGGGCCTCGACGTCCGCTGCGTGGCGACGTCGCCCGCGACGGAGCGCGCCGCGCTCGCGCTCGGCCTGCGCGTCGAGCCGTTCGCCGGCGCGGACGCCCTGCCGCGGCTGGACCTCGCCGTGGACGGCGCCGACCAGGTCGATCCCGACGGGTGGCTGGTCAAGGGGGGAGGTGCGGCGCACACGCGCGAGAAGGCCGTCGCGGCCGCCTCCGACCGCTTCGTGGTCATCGTCTCCTCGGACAAGCTCGTCGACCGCCTCGCCCCGCCCGTCCCGCTCGAGCTCCTCGAGTACGGGCTCGCGGCCACGCTCGCCCGCCTTGGTTCGGTCGAGCTTCGCGAGGTCCCGAGGAGCCCGGACGGCGGCGTCATCGCCGACTACACCGGGGCGTTCGACGACCCCGAGGAGCTCTCGGCCTTCCTCTCGGGCACGGTGGGCGTCGTCGAGCACGGACTCTTCCCGCCGTCACTCGTGAGCGAGGTGATCGTCGCGAACGGGGGGGTCGTGGAGACCCGTACGATCCCGTAGCCGGCTACGGCTTGTACGCCTGGTCGAGCGCGAGCGCCCGGTCTGCCTGGACGCGGATCCAGAAGCCCGACCAAGGCCCCCAGAGGCCTGGGCGCTTCGCCGGATTCCTGCCCTTGACGATCTGCGCGAACTCGGACACCGGCACGAGCGTCGAGCGCGGCCCCGTGCCGGGATTGGTGATCACGGTGATGCGCGCGCTCGCAGGAACGACGTACGTGAGCGGCCGCGTGCTCTCGTTGCGCTCGTAGTAGTCGTTCGGAACCGGCTCGCCCGGGCGCACGTAACCGTCCTCGACCCCCGCGGTCGTCGCGGTGACGCCTGTCAGGACGAGGGTCGGGTCGATGCGCGCGATCCAGCGCGCGCCGTCCCGGGACATCGTCCGGACGTACCCGAAGAACACGGTCTGCTTCGGGCCGAACATGCCCCCCATGCGAGGCAGGAACGCCGACGCGGGCGGCGACGACGTGGTCGACGAGCGCGTCACGGGCTCCGACCCCACAGACATCGTGACAACGAGCGCGGCCAGCGTCACCATGACTGCCGTCCACGTCTTCACGAAACCTCCTTCGACCCTTCGAGAGTACGTCGGGCGCTCGTGGGCCGGCATCGGGGACTTCACCTACCGGCTCGGGTGGGCGTAGGCTCCGGCTGTGAGCCGCCGCGTCGGCCTCCCGCTCGTCGTCACGATGAAGGCGCTCGTGATAGGGCTGACCGCGCTCGGAGCATTCGGCGGCCTCGAGCGCTTCGAGGAGAAGGGCTTCGGCTGGCGGCTGCTCTGGTACCCGGTCGCCGTCCTCGCGCTGCCCGTGCTGTGGAAGGTGCTGAAGAAGCAGGGGCCATACCCGTACCTCGCCGACGCCTTGATCACGTTCCCCTTCTTCGTGGACGTCATGGGGAACGTGCTGAACCTCTACGACGCGATCGGCTGGTGGGACGACGTCAACCACTTCGCGAACTGGCTCTTCCTCTCCCTCGGCGTCGGCGTGCTCCTGCTCCGGACGCACTTCGAGCCGATCGCGCTCGCCGGCTTCGTCCTCGCCTTCGGGGCCTCGCTCGCGATCCTCTGGGAGCTCGGCGAGTACCTCACGTTCATCCGCACGAACGAGGACGAGTTCGCCACCGCGTACACGGACACGCTCGGCGACCTCACCTTCGACCTCGTGGGCGCGCTGATCGCGGCCGGGATCACGTACCGGCTGGCGCGCCGTCGCGCCGTTCCTCCCGGCTCGTTCTGACGCCTCGCGGAGGAGGCGGCTATCGCAGCTCGATCAGCTCGATCCGGTAGCCGTCGGGGTCGCGCACGAAGCAGATGCGCGAGCCGCCCTCGCGTACCTGGTACGGAGGCCGCTCGGGCTCGATCCCGTGCTGCTCCTTCAGGGCGGCGAGGGTGCGGTCGAGGTCGTCGACGCCGATCGCGATGTGCCCGTACCCCGTGCCGAGGTCGTAGGTGCGCCCGTCGTGGTTGTAGGTCAGCTCGAGGACGTTCTCGTCGTCGCCGAGCGAGAAGAAGTAGTTCGTCGCCTCGAGCTCGCCGTTCCGGACGATGTCCATCTCGCGGGAGAAGCGGAAGCCGAGCGCCTCGTAGAACCCGCGACTCTTCGCGGGGTCGGTGATGCGAACCATGGTGTGGAGGAAGGTGGCCATGGCTCGAGCCTACTCGCTCCGGGCCACTAGCCTGCGGCCGTGCGCGAGCTCCGCATGGCCGCGACCGGCCGCCCGGCGCCCTTCGGCCTGGGGGCGCCGGCGTACCTGATCGCGCTCGGCGGCTGGCTCGCGGCGACCGTGCTCCTCGTCGCGTCGGCCGACGAGCTCGCGCGGCTCGCGACCTCGGCGGAGCAGCCGCTCGGCGCCGCGCACGCGATCGGGCTCGTCTTCTTCCCCTTCGCGGTCGCGGCTGCCGTCTGGCAGCTGCTGCCGGTGATGCTCCGGAACGACCCGCCCGCTCCACGCCTGCGCTGGGTCGTGCTCGCCCTGCTCGGCGCCGGGATCCCACTCGCGCTCGCGATCGGGACGGGCAACGGCCGGCTCGGCGCCGTCTGCGCCGTCCTCCTGGGGGCGGGGCTCGTGCTCCTGCTCGCCGAGGTCGCGCAGATGGTCCGCGGGGCTCCGAAGGGGCGGATGCTCGTCGTCTCCAGGATGGCCCTCGCGCTCGCGATGGCGAACGCCGCCGCCGCTTTCGCGCTCGGGGTCGTCGCGTTCGCGGACGGCGGCCCGGAGCCCCTCGGGGTTCCCTACGAGCGCCTGCTCCTCGTCCACGTCTCGCTCGCGCTCCTCGGCTGGCTGACGGTGATGATCCTCGCCGTCGGGAGGACGCTCGTCCCGATGCTCGCGCTCGCCGCCGCCGAGCCGCCTCGCCGCGTGCCCTGGCCCGAGCTCGTCCTCGTCGCGGGCCTGTGGGCGCTCGCCGTGGGCGTCGCCGCGTCGGTCGAGCCGCTCGTTGCCGTCGGCCTCGTCGCCATGGCGTCTGCCCTGCTCGGGCCCGGCCGCTCCTTCCTGCGCGCGGCGCGAGCGCCGAAGATCGGCTACCGGGAAGGGCCCGCCGCACACGTGGCCGTCGGCCTCGCGTTCCTCGCTCAGGCCTTCCTCGTGGCGATGGCGGCGGTCGCGGGAGTCGGCTCGGGTCGGCGTGCGGCGGTGGCATGCGTCCTCCTCGTCGGCGTCGGCTGGGCGACCGGGGTGATCCTCGGCCACCTCGGAAAGCTCGTGTCGCTCTCGGGCTGGGGAGCGTGGCCACCGGGACCACGGCCCAAGCAGGCCGACCTCTACCCCCGGCGTGCGTGGCAGCTCGAGGTCGTCCTCTTCGCCTTCGGCGCCGAGCTCCTCGCCCTCGGCGTGCTCGCAGGCTCGGCGGGAGCGGCGCGAGCCGGCTCCCCGCTGCTCGTCGCCTCGGCGCTCGTCGCGCTCGGGAGCGGCGTCGAGACCGTGCGGCGCGTCGTCGTCGGCCGCCGCCGCCCGGTCAGCGCGTGATCCGGCCGTGCCGCTCGAGGAGCTCGAGCACGTCGTCGTGCGGGAGCGCCGGGGCGACGCGCCCCTCGCGCCCCACGACCTCGGGCGCGGCCCAGAGTGCGTTGAGCACCGCCTCCTCGGTCGCGTCCACGACGGCCTCGAACACGTCGTTCAGGTCGTCGTCGGGGACGGAGGCCTCCGGGGCCTCGCCGCGGGGATGCCGTCCGGGTGGGGCGAACGCGACGAAGATCTCGCCGCTGCCGTGGTGGGCGACCGACCCGCAGCGGGCGAGACCGAGGCCGGCCCGCCGTGCGACCCGCTCGAGCTGCCGCGCGGAGAGCGGCGCGTCGACGGCGACGACGGCGATGCAGCTTCCCGCCCGCCTTCGTCGCGTCTCTTCCGGCTCGCCGAGCAGCGCGCCCACGGGCACGCCGTCCATGACGAGGCCCGGCGGGGGGTAGAAGTTCGAGAGCACGAGGACGCCGACCGCGCCGCCGAGCGACGGCGCGATCCGGCTCGCCGTGCCGATGCCGGCCTTGTAGCCCTTCGTCAGCATCCCGGTTCCGGCGCCGACGGCGCCCTCGAAAACCGTGCCGCCCGCCGCCGCGGCGACGGCGCGCCCGGCGTCTGCCGCCTCGACCTGGACGACGCGGCCCTCCGAGAGCCAGCTGTCGTCGCACTCGCCGACGACGGGGATCACGAAGTCCTCCGTGCCCACCCGGGGCTCGACCTCCACGGCGACCTGGACCGCGCCGTCGTAGACCCGGCCGACCGCGTGCGTCGAGGTGAGGTAGACGGGCGTCTCGATGCAGCCCCAGTCGCCGATCTGGAGCGAGCCCGTCAGCTCTCCGGCGCCGTTGAGGACGGCCGCGCCTGCGGGCACCGGCTCGCGGTGGAGCGTCTCCACCGGCCCCGGGAGGACTGCCGTGACGCCGGTGCGGGCGATTCCGCGCCCCGCCGGCGGCTCGGGCTCGTCGCGCCGGACGGTGACGTGCCCGACCGTCACGCCTTGCACGTCCGTGATCGCGTTCGCGGGGCCGGTCTCGAAGCGCCCGATCCGTAGACCGAGCTCGCGCAGCCGCGGCCCGCGGGATGTCGGCTGGCTCACGTGAACGAGCGTACAACGACGCCTTCACTCGCGGCGCCCTACACTGGTGCGCGCTCTGCCGGGGGGAGATAATCGCGATACCCATCGACCGGAGGGATGTTCCGTGAGACCCGTGAAGCTCCTCTTCGCAGCAGCCGTCGCCCTCGTCGCGCTCGGCGTTTCAGCCGCTGCGACCGCGCAGTCCGGTGACGAGAAGGTCGTCCTCACCGTCGCCACCGACGACGTCGACTCGTTCAACCCGCTCGTCGGCGTCGAGGTCCCCGACTACGAGGCGTGGAACCTCCAGTACGCGACGCTGACGGACAAGGCGGCCGCCGACTTCGCGGTCATCCCGGGGCTCGCGGAGTCCTGGGAGGCGTCGAACGGCGGGAAGACGTACACCTACACGCTGCGCGACGGCCTGAGGTGGTCGGACGGCATGCCGCTCACGGCGGCCGAGATCGCGTGGAACATCAACCGCGGGCGCGACGAGCAGTGGGGGCACTCGTACTCGACGGTGCAGAACCTGAAGGCGAGCGCACCGGACGAGCGGACGCTCGTGATCGTCTCGAGCGTCCCCGACCCGAAGCTCCCCACGATGGACATCTACCTCCTTCCGCAGCACATCTGGGGCAAGCTCGACAAGAACGAGATCACGAAGTACGACGGCCAGGACGGCGTCGGCTCCGGGCCGTTCACCCTCGCGGAGTACAAGCCGGGGCAGTACTGGCGCATGGTCGCGAACGACAACTACTGGGGTGGCCGTCCGGCCATCGACGAGGTCGTCTTCCGGGTCTTCAACAACGCCGACGCGATGGTCGCGGCCCTCGAGGCCGGCGAGATCGACGCGGCGCAGGACGTGCCCGCGAACGCCTTCGAGCGCCTCTCGGGGGTCGAGGGCATCGTCACGGTCGAGGGCCAGCAGGGCAACGTGGACGAGGTCGCGGTCAACGGCGGCGCCGGCCTGAAGAAGCCGCACCCGGCGCTGCTCGACCTCCGCGTGCGCCAGGCGATCGCGCACGCGATCGACGACCAGACGATCATCGACAAGGTGAATGCGGGCATCGGCGAGCCGGCGCTCACCTTCAGCCCGTCTCCCGACCCCTCGTGGCTGCCCGACATCCCGGTCGAGGAGCAGTACACGTTCGACCTCGACAAGGCGAACCAGATACTCGACGACGCCGGCTACGCGGACACGGACGGGGACGGCGTGCGGGAGATGCCCGGTGGCGGGCAGCCCCTGAACCTCACGTTCGCCGTCCGCACGGACTCGCAGATCGCGAAGCCGATCGCGGACTTCGTGAAGGGCTGGCTCGAGAAGATCGGCATCGCGGTGACCTTCGACCTCATGAACGAGAGCAAGCTCACCGAGGTGATCGGCAAGGGCGAGTACGACCTCTTCCACTGGTCGTGGACGCCGTTCGTCGACCCCGACCCCATGCTCTGGTACTTCACGTGCGAGAACGTCAGCCAGGATCCGAAGAACCCCACGAACTACTGGAACGACGCGAATTGGTGCGACCCGGAGTACGACGAGCTGTACCAGCAGCAGAAGGTCGAGCTCGACCCCGAGAAGCGCCGCGAGATCGTCCACGAGATGCTGACGCGCTTCTACAAGGCGGCCGTCTACAACAACATCTCGCAGAACCCGGACCTCCAGGCCTACCGGACCGACCGCTTCACCGGCTGGATCCGCCAGCCGGCGGACGTCGGGCCGGTGATCTTCTCGAACACGTCGCCGACGTACGTCAACCTGAAGCCGATCGAGGGTGCGTCGAGCTCGGACGGCGGGCTCTCGACGGGGGCGCTGGGCGCTCTCGTCGTCGCCGGCGTCCTCGTGCTCGGCGGGATCGCGTGGATCGTCGTGCGGCGGCGGTCGGCCGGGGAGCGCGAGTAGCGACGACGAGTCGAAGGCGCGGCATGAGGCGTGGCCCGCACCCGCGGGTCGCGCCTCCGTCTGCCGAGGAGCGTGCGTGAGCCCCCGCTTCGTGCTGGGCAAGGTGCTCGGCGCCTTCGGGACGCTGGCTTTCGTCGTCGTCTTCAACTTCTTCCTCTTCCGGGTGGTGGAGGGAGACCCGGTCGCGAACCTCTTTCGCGGCCGGAACCTCACGCTCGAGCAGCGCGAGCAGCTGCGCGTGCAGTTCGGGCTCGACGGATCGATGTGGGAGCAGTTCGCCCGCTACGTCGAGCAGACCGTGCAGCTCAACTTCGGCCGCTCGTACACGACCAACCAGCCGGTGATCGAGGAGATCTGGTCGCGCGCGCCGGCGACGATCGCGCTCGTCGGCACGGCGACGATCCTCTCCACCCTGCTCGGCCTCTGGATCGGGACGGTCGCCGGCTGGCGGCGCGGGACGAGGCAGGACCGGGCCCTCACGTCGGCGTCGATGGTGACGTGGTCGATGCCCGAGTTCTGGCTCGGGATGATCCTCCTGACCTTCTTCGCGGTCCGGCTCGGCCTCTTTCCGACCGGGGGGATCTCCGACCCCTCGTCGGAGGAGGGCCGGCTCGCGACGCTCCTCGACCAGGCCTGGCACATGTTCCTGCCCTGCCTGACGCTGACGGTCGCCTACCTCGGCGAGTACGCGCTCATCATGCGCTCGTCGATCGTGGACGTGATGCGCGAGGACTACCTGACGCTCGCGCGCGCGAAGGGCCTCCGTGACATCCAGGTGCGAAACCGGCACGCGGTCCGGAACGCGCTCCTGCCGTCCACCGCGCTCATCGCGATCAACTTCGGCTTCGTCATCTCCGGCGCGATCACGGTCGAGACGGTCTTCTCGTGGCCCGGCCTCGGCCTGCTCACGTACGACGCGCTCCGCGGGCCGGACCTGCCGATGCTCCAGGGCCTCTTCCTCCTCTTCAGCGCGGCGGTGATCTTCTTCAACCTCGCCGCCGACCTCCTCTACCCGTTCCTCGACCCGCGGGTGCGCTACCGGTGAGCGCGATCGCGTGGACGCGGAGGCGGCGCGCGCTCGGGCGCACGTGGAGCGACTACCGGCGGAACCGCGAGGGCCTGGTCGGCCTCGTCGTCCTCGCGGTGGTCGTGGCCGTCGCGATCCTCGCGCCGGTCCTCGCGGATCCCGCGAACCTGAAGGTCGTCGACACGACCGAGAACCCGCAGTGGGCGCCGCCCTCGGAGTGGGCGCCGCTCGGGACGGACAGCTTCGGTCGCCCGATCTGGGACCAGCTGATCTACGGCTCGCGCGTGAGCCTGCTCGTCGGGATCGCCGCGACGCTGATCGCAATCGTGCTCGGCACCGTCGTCGGCGTCGCCGCCGGCTTCTTCGGTGGGAGGATCGACGGCGTCCTCTCCCGCCTGACGGAGTGGTTCCTCGTCATCCCGTTCCTCCCGCTCGCGATCGTCCTCGCGGCGATCCTCGGCCCGTCCGTCCGGAACATCATCCTCGTCATCGGGATCACCTCGTGGCCCACGACCGCGCGGCTCATCCGCGCGCAGGTGCTGACGCTGAAGCAGCGCCTCTACGTGGAGCGCAGCCGGGCGCTCGGCGCCTCGAGCGGCCACGTGATGGGGCGCCACATCCTCCCGAACGTGATGCCGCTCGTGCTCGCCAACGCCACCCTCACCGTCCCGATCGCGATCCTCTCCGAGACCGCGCTCGCCTTCCTCGGGCTCGGCGACCCGTCCGCCGTCTCGTGGGGGCAGATGCTCGAGGAGGCGTTCGCCTTCGGCGCGCTCACGCGCGAGGCGTGGTGGTGGTACCTGCCGCCCGGCCTGTGCGTCATCGTCGTCGTCCTCGCCTTCACCCTCGTCGGGCGCGCGCTCGAGGAGACGCTCGACCCCCGGCTCCGCGAGGGGCGCCGATGAGCGCCCCGGTGCTCTCCGTCCGCGACCTCCACGTCACGTACCGCTCGGACGCCGGCCCCGTGCCCGCGGTGCGCGGCGTCTCGTTCGAGCTCGGCGCCGGCGAGACCCTCGGTCTCGCGGGGGAGTCGGGGTGCGGCAAGTCGACGATCGCCGGCGCGCTCCTGCGGGTGCTGCCGCGCGGCACCGAGGTGACGGGCGAGGTCCTGCTCGACGGAGAGGACGTGCTCACGATGAAGCCGGGGCGGCTCCGCGCGGTGCGCTGGACGGAGATGTCGATCGTCTTCCAGGGAGCCCTCCACGCGCTCAACCCCGTGCAGCGCGTCGGCGACCAGATCGCGGAGGCGATCGAGGCGCACGGCCCCGCGTCCGATGCGAAGGCGCGGATCGCGGCGCTGCTCGAGACCGTGGGCATCCCGGCGCGGCGGGCGGACGACTACCCGCACCAGCTCTCGGGGGGACAGCGCCAGCGCGTCCTGATCGCGCTCGCGCTCGCCTGCAACCCGAGGATCCTCATCGCCGACGAGCCCACGACCGCGCTCGATGTGATGGTGCAGGCGCAGGTGCTCGAGCTGCTCGAGCGGCTCAAGCAGGAGCTCGCCCTCTCGATGATCTTCATCACGCACGACCTCTCCACGCTCTCGTACGTCTGCCAGCGCACGGCGGTCATGTACGCGGGCCGGATCGTCGAGGAGGGCGGCTCGCGGGAGGTCTTCTCGCACCCGCGCCACCCGTACTCGACGGCGCTCGCGGCGGCGTTCCCGCTCATCGGCGACCACGATCACAGGCTGCGGCCGTCCGGGCTCGGCGGCGACCCGCCCGATCCGCGCGCGATCCCGTCCGGCTGCCCGTTCCACCCGCGCTGCGGTGTGGCACGCGCGGACTGCGACAGGGTCGAGGTCGAGCTGTGGCCGGCCGGGGACGGGCGCCGGGCGGCGTGCGTCCACGTCCTCGACGGAGGATCGCGATGAGCGGCGTCCTGCTCGAGACGCGCGGCCTCCACGTCCACTTCGCGGCACGCCGCGGCGACGTCGCGCGGGCCGTCGACGGTGTCGACCTCCGGGTGCGCCGCGGCGAGGTGCTCGCGCTCGTGGGCGAGTCCGGCTGCGGCAAGACGACCCTCGCGCGGACGATCATGGGGCTCGAGCGCCCCGCCGCGGGCGAGGTCGTGTTCGAGGGGGAGCCCCTCCGCTACGGCGGCTCCTTCCTCCGCGAGTACCGGGGCAAGGTGCAGATGGTGTTCCAGGACCCGATGGGGTCCCTGAACCCGCGGCAGACGGTGTACGAGGCCGTCGCCGAGGGCCTCCGGATCCAGAAGCGGCCCGGCGACGAGGCAGTCCGCGTGACGGACGCGCTCGCGAGGGCCGGGCTCCGCCCACCGGGCCGCTTCTTCAACCTCTACCCGTACGAGCTCTCGGGCGGCCAGCGGCAGCGCGTCGTGATCGCCGGCGCGATGGTGCTCGACCCGCTCCTGCTCGTCGCCGACGAGCCGGTGTCGAGCCTCGACGCCTCGGTGCGCGGGGAGATCCTCAAGCTCATGCTCGAGCTCGTGCGCGAGTCGGGCGTGACGATCCTCGTCGTCACGCACGACCTCGGCCTCGCGTGGAACATCGCCGACCGCATCGCGGTCATGTACCTCGGCCGCATCGTCGAGGAGGGGCCGACGGAGGAGCTGCTCGCCCGGCCGCGGCATCCCTACACGCGGGCGCTCCTCTCCGTCGTGCCCGAGGCCGAGGAGATGGAGCAGCAGATCCTCCAGGGCGAGGCCCCGGACCCGACGCGGATCCCGCCCGGGTGCCGGTTCCATCCGCGCTGCCCCCTCGTCGCCGCAGGCGAGGCCGCGCGGCTCGGGATCGAGGAGCGGTGCCGCTCCCACGACCTCGGCCTGACCGAGGTGGCGAGGGAGCACGCGGTGGCGTGCTTCGCGGTCCCGGGTACCGGCTAGGAGCGGCCGAGGAGCCCGAACGTCAGCCGCCGGAGGCGCTCGCGACGGCGCTCGTCCCGCTCTCTCGCGCGTTCGATCCGCTCCTCGAGTCGGGCGATGATGCCCTCGACCTCTCGGCGCGTCTCCAGCCACTCAGCGTGGCGCTTCCTCTTCCTCTCCATCGTCCTCGACGATCTCCTCTCGGATGCGTTCGACGTCCTTCGCGATGCTCATGAGCAGGAGGAGCGCGCCCCGGAGTTCCTCGGGTGCGATGAGCGGTTCCTTCCGGCGGAGCACGCTCCGATGATGCCTCGGACGCTCGGAGTGGGCAAGATGGCCGATCGGGCCGCGGCTACTGGAGACGGCGCGGGATCTCGCGCTCGAAGCGGCGCTCGATCCGCCCGATGCCGCGGTCTCCCTCCTCCTCCGCGACGACGTCGACGATCACGTGATACGTGTCGGCGTCCGAGCGAAGGTCGAGCCTCGCCTCCGTCCGGACGACGGCCTCCGGCCAGGCGACGCGGTAGCGCGCCGTCGCGCGCGCCCAGGCGCTTCCCGGGTCGTCGGTCGACACGCCGACCTCGCCGTCGTAGCGCTCGTCGACCCGCGCGTCGAACGACGACGTGTACGTGGAGCCGTAGCCGGTCACGACTCGGGTCTCGCCCGGCGCGCGCTCGATGCGGCGGACGACGGGCGGCTGCTCCTCCTCCGGTTCCCCCGCGTCCGCCTCCGGGGCGGGCGGCGTGAAGCGGGGCGGAGGGAGGTCGATGCTGCCCTCGAGGACGGGGAGCTCGAGCTCCACGCTCGCACGTGCGACCGCGAGCACACCGTCGTGAGGCGGGGGCCACGTGTTCGGCCAGTCGGACCCGGCGAGGGCGAGGCGCATGCGGTGCCCTGGCTCGAAGGTCCATGAGGTCGCCTCGAGCTCGATCTCGACCCGAGTCGGAGCACCGGGCTCGAGGGGCCGGGGATCGTCGTGCCCGAAGCGATGGGTGAGGTTCAGGATGCCCCGGCTGATGAGCGCAGACGTGCCGTCCTGGAAGACGTCGCACAGCCTGGCCGAGACGAAGGCGACGGGGTGGGGAGAGGTGACCGTGAGGCGCACGCGCGGGTGCCCGAGGACCTCGAGCTCCTCGCTGAGCGGGTCCCAGTCGTACGTCAGCGAGCGCGCGTCGTCGTCGCGCTGGTCGTCCGGGAGCGTCCACGGCGGCTTGCCCGCGCACGAGATCCACGCCGCGGTGCCGACGTCGCCCGCGACGGCGATCCGGTCCGTCCCTTCGCCGCCGGGGCGCCACTCCCGCGCGCGCAGGCGCTCGGCGGGCCACGTCGACTCCGAGCGCCTC
>CAZODN010000007.1:42403-42978 GCA_964578545.1 uncultured Gaiellales bacterium | reverse complement strand
TCGACCGCGTCGTCTGGTACGCGGGCTGGGCGGACAAGCTCGCGCAGGTGCTCGGGAGCTCGAACCCCGTCGCCGGCCCGTACTTCAACTTCACCGTCCCCGAGCCGACGGGCGTGGTCGCCGTGCTCGCGCCCGACGAGCCGCCGCTCCTCGGGCTCGTGTCGCGCATCGTCCCGGCGCTCGTCGGCGGCAACGTCGTGGTCGCCGTCGCATCCGAGGTGCGCCCGGTCGCCGCGATCGAGCTCGCCGAGGCGGTCGCGACCTCGGACTTCCCTGCCGGCTCGGTGAACGTCCTCACCGGCTTCCGCGACGAGCTGGCCCCCTGGCTTGCCGGGCACATGGACGTCAACGCGATCGACGTGACCGGCGCCGACGGCACGCGAGCCGAGCTCGAGCGGCTCGCCGCCGAGAACGTGAAGCGGGTCGTCAGCTCGAGCGCCGACTCCCAGAGTCCCTGGGAGATCGAGAAGTTCCTCGAGATGAAGACCGTCTGGCACCCGAAGGGGCTGTAGCCACCCGCCGGGCGCGTCAGCCGCGGGTGGCCGCCTTGAAGCCTGCCGCCACGGCCTCCGCTT
>CAZODN010000007.1:0-42393 GCA_964578545.1 uncultured Gaiellales bacterium | reverse complement strand
GCGGCGTGCCACGTGGCCAACCGCGCGAGATCGCGGCCGCTCCCGCCTCGCGCCATGAACGGTCGTTCGCGCGCGCCTGTGGCGCGGGAGCTACGCGATCGGGATCACGTCGTCAGCCGCGGGTGGCGTAGACCGCCTGGCGGAGCTCGCCGCCCACCGGCTCGGACGCGAGCACCCAGTTGCAGAGCGGGCGCCCGCCCGCGTAGTGCACGGAGATGTAGTCGGCGAGCATCCGGCCCGAGCGCGTGTCGGGCATCCACTCCAGGCGCATCGTGCGGGCCGAGAGCCTCCTCGGCGCTCCGAAGGGCGCCCCCGGACGCGGAGCCTCGACGAGCTCGACGTCGATCCCGCCCGCGCGGGCGCGGTGGTACGCGATCGCGACGCGTCCGGTGGCGGCGTCGATCCCGATCGCCGGGAGCATCGCGTCGGAGCCCGAGGTCACCGCGGCCGGCGCGCTCCACGTCGTCCCCGTGAGGCTGGCGACGTAGACGACGGCGGGCGCTCCAGGGCGCGGGCAGTCGTGCCAGGCCGCCCACACGCGGCCGGAGGGATCGACGTCCACGGACGGCAGCGCGAAGGCGCGCAGCCCTCGGAGGCCGCACGCGGCGGTCAGGGTGTCGGCGATGCGCGTCGGCCCGTCGAAGGTCGCGCCTCCGTCGGTCGAGCGGGAAGCCGAGATCGCGAACGGCCGCGTCTCCCAGAGGTAGACGAGCACGAGCTCGCCGGATGGGCGGATCACCGGGAAGACGCCGACCGCAGGGCGGGCGCCGACGTCCACGGGCGCCGACCACGTCAGCCCGCCGTCGTCGGAGGAGATCACCTCGAGCATGTCGCCGTCCGTCGAGTGGGTGTAGGCGAGGTAGCAGCGCCCGTAGGACGGCGACCTTTCGCCGTTGTCGCACGCGATCCAGTTCTTGTCGAACGAGATGCCCTGCGCGGCGGCCTCCTCGGCTGCGACGAGCGCGCTCCCCCAGCTCGCCCCGTCGGGCGAGCGGTTGATCGTCAGCCGCGTCGTCGTGCCCGCGATGGCGAGGGTGGAGGCGAGCCACGTCCCGTGCTTCGCGTCGTAGGCCACGACGGGGTCGCTCGCCCGCGCATTCGGCCCGGGCGGCACGCTCGCGACGGTCAGCCCGGGGAGGAGGCCGCTCCTCCAGGTCCGCCCGTCGTCGGTCGTCACCGCGAACCCGACGTTCGTCGCGGCGCCGTCGAAGCGTCGGCCGACCTGGAACACGGAGACGGTCGTCCTCCCGAACGTGAAGCTGTCGGGCTCGACCTCCGTCTCGTGCTGCGACTCGGGGTTCGTGTACGGGTCGCGCGAGAGCCTGCGTCCGACGAGCTCGCAGTCGGCGGCGACGGAGTCGGCGAGGTCGGCCGTCACCGTGTCCGCGCCCGGCCCGCAGCGCACGGCGTCGCGCGCCCCGTCGTACTCGACCGCGACGAGGTCGTTGCCCGGGCCTGTATCCACGGTGTCGCGTCCGGAGCCGGCGACGACGGAGTCCGGCCCGGCGCCCGCGAGGATGACGTCTCTCCCGGCCATGCCGGAGAGCGTGTCCGCCTTCGGCGTCCCGACCAGGCGGTCGTTCCCGCTCGTCCCGACCACGACCCGGGCGCCCGCCGCGCCCGCGGCGACGAGGCAGGCGACGGCGGCGAGGACGGCGACGCGCACGACCGTTAGGACGAGCGGTCGCGCGCCGAGTTGGCCGCGAGCCGACTACGATCCACGGTCGTGGGCAAGCTGAGCCAGGCGATCGCAGACGGCGAGGGCATCTCGATCATCGTGGAGGTCAGCGACTCCCCGGGCGCGCGCACGGCGGCGTCACAGGGCGCCGACGGGCTGGCCGCAGGGGTCGGCATCCACGCCGTGCGCCCCGCGTCGCAGCTCCCGCTCCTGGCCCTCGGGAGCATCTTCGACGCGAGCGGCGTCAGGGCCGACGCGATCGCCCTTCGCCCCGACCTCGCCCTCTGGAGCGAGGCCCAGGCGCACGGCCTCGAGTGCGTCGTCCGCGTGACGAGCCCCGAGGGGATCGCGTACGCGCTCGACCACCTCGACCCGCAGGTGTTCCTCCTCGCGCCGGACCCGGAGAGCGCGGAGGACGCGCTCACCGCGCTCCTCGAGCTGCTCCACGACGTCCCCGCCGGGAAGCTCGCGATCGCCGAGCTCCGCGACGCGACCGCAGAGGACGTCGCCGAGCTCGAGCGCTCGGGCGTCGACGCGGTGCTCGTCGCGACGACGGACGTCGCCTCTCTCGTCCCGTCCGAGACGCCCGAGGTCTGACGCCCTCACAGGACCGCCTGGAGGAACCGGGCGGTCTCCGGGCGGGCCGGGCTCGTGAGCACCTGGGCGGGAGGGCCCTGCTCGATGATCTGGCCCTCGTGCATGAACGCCATCCGCGAGGCGACCTCGCGCGCGAAGCCCATCTCGTGGGTGACGACGAGCATCGTCATGTGGAGCTCGGTCGCGAGGCGCCTCATCACCGCCAGCACCTCGCCGATGAGCTCCGGGTCGAGGGCGGAGGTCGGCTCGTCGAAGAGCATCACCTCGGGATTCATCGCGAGCGCGCGGGCGATGGCGACGCGCTGCTGCTGGCCGCCCGAGAGCTGGATCGGGTAGTGGCCTGCCTTGTCGTCGAGCCCGACCATCGCGAGCAGCTCGCGCGCGCGGGCCTCGATCTCGGCCCGCGGACGGCCCAGCACCGTCCGCGGGCCCTCCATCACGTTGTCGAGGGCGGTGAGGTGGGGGAAGAGGTTGAAGTCCTGGAAGACCATTCCCGTCCGGATGCGAAGCTGCCGGATCTTCTCGCGCTTCGCGCGCGTCCGGTGCCCTCCGCCCTCGACCCGGACCCCCGCGACCTCGATCGAGCCGGCGGTCGGCTCCTCGAGGAAGTTCACGCAGCGCAGGAGCGTGCTCTTCCCCGAGCCGGAGCGCCCGAAGATGACGACGACCTCGCCGCGAGCGACCTCGAGGTCGATCCCTCGGAGGACTTCGTGCCCGTGGAAGCTCTTCCGGAGCCCCTCGATCCGGACGTCCGGTCCGCTGTTCGGCCTGGCGCTCACGCCGACGCTCCTGCCTGCCGCCGCTGCCCGGCGACGGCGACACCGGCGGTCCCACGGACGTACCCCTTGCTGAGCCGGCGCTCGAGCCGGAGCTGGAAGTACTGGAACACGGTCGTGAGCCCCCAGTAGATGAGCGCGGCGACGATGAGCGCCTCGAGGTTCCGGAAGTCGGCCTTGCCGACGAGCTGCGCGCGCCGGAAGATCTCCATCTGGTCAATGCTCACGCCGAGGAAGCTGACGAGCGCCGTGTCCTTCAGCATCGCGATGAACTCGTTCCCCGTCGGCGGGATGATCACCCGGATCGCCTGTGGGATCACGATCCGGCGCATCTTCTGCGCGTAGGTCATCCCGAGCGCCTCGGCGGCCTCGGACTGCCCGTGCCCGACGGACTGGATGCCCGCGCGGAAGATCTCCGTCATGTACGCGCCGTAGTTGAGCCCGAGGGCGATGACGCCGGCCGCGATGACGTCGAGCGTCAGCAGGTCGGTCCACGGGTCCCCGAGCGCGAGGCCGATCTGCGGGAGCGCGAGGTAGACGAGGAAGAGCTGGACGATGAGCGGCGTGCCGCGGAAGAACGACGTGTAGAAGCCCGTCACGCCGACCGCGATCGCGTTGTGGCTGAGGCGCCCGAGCGCGCCGAGGAGCGCGAGGGCACACGCGAGGACGATCGACAGCACGGCGATCACGAGCGTCCAGGTGATGCCCTTCGCGATGAAGGCCGCGTGCCCGCGCATCCACTCCACGTCGAAGTCGGCGAGCGCGAAGAGGCCGATGAGCGCCCCGAGGATCGTCGCCCACACGGCGACGAGCTTGAGGGTGAAGGGAACGCGCGCGGAGAAGAGCTCGAGCCGCTCTCGCCGGCCCTGCTCGTGTGCGGGAACAGGTGGCCGGGGCGGCGGCGCGCTCCCGCCGCCCCGATCCGTGCCCGTGGTCACGCTCGCTGCCTCAGGAGGTCTGCGCCTTCGTGAGGTCGATTCCGTACCACTTCATCGACAGCTCGGACAGCGTGCCGTCGTCGTGCATCTCCTGGATGATCTCGGACAGCCGGTCGACGAGGCTCGTGGGGTCGAGCTCGGAGCTCCGGTCGACCGCGACGGCGAGCGGCTCGTAGTAGAGGGGGTCGCCGACGACCTTGATCTTCGACCCGGCGTCGATCGCCGCCTCCAGCGTCGGCAGCGCGGAGATGACCGCGTCGAGCCGGCGGCCGTCGCCCAGGGCGAGGTCCTGGATCGCGGTCGAGTCGGTGTCGTACGTCTTGATCGTGGGGTTGGAGATCACGGACGGAATGGCCTCCGGCGTGCCGGACTCGTCCTGCGCGATCTCGAGCGTCCCCTGGAGGTACGAGTCGTACGTGCAGCCTCCACACACCCCGATCGTCTTGCCGTCGAGGTCGCTCGCGCTCGTGATCGTCGTGTTGTCGGCGTTCACCGCGATCGAGGCCGGCGTGTAGTAGTAGGGCGGCGTGAAGTAGAGCACCTCGGCGCGCTCCGGGGTGATCGTCATCGAGCCGACCGAGACGTCCCAGCGGCCGTTCCAGTTGCCCGCGACGATCGTGTCCCACGCGGGCGCCTCCCAGGCGATGTCCACGTCCAGGCGCTTCGCGATCTCGTTCGCGACGTCGATGTCGAAGCCCTCGTACTCGCCCGTGTCCTCGTTCAGCTCCGACTGGGGCGGGTACGCGGGGTCGGTGGACACGGTGATGACCCCCTTGTCCTCGATCTGCCCGAGGAGGTCGTTCGCGTTGTCGTCCCCGCCGCAGGCGGACACGCTGAGCCCGAGCCCGAGCGCGAGGACGAGGAACGCCAGCACTGCGGTCGCTCTCTTGGCCATGTCTCTCCTCCTCGTGGATGCGGCGCCCTGCCTCGCAGGTCCCGGGCACCCACGTTGCGTCGCTGATCGCGTGAGCCTAACGCTCCGTCGGGGGCTCCGTCGGCCGGGTCAGGCGACGACGTGGCCGGCGGCGATCCAGCCCGGGGGGAGCGGCCGGTGGGGCTTCGTCGCCTCCGCGAGCGAGACGTCCACGATCTCGTCTCCGTGCACGGCGGCCATCCGGCCCCAGGTGCCCGCGGCCGCGAGCTCGGCTGCCTTCAGGCCGAGGCGGGTCGCGAGGATGCGGTCGCGCGCGGTCGGCGTGCCGCCACGCTGGACGTGCCCGAGGGCGGTCACCCGCGTCTCGAACCCCGTCGTCCGCTCGATCTCGTCGGCGACGACGCGCCCGATCCCGCCGAGCCGCGCGTACCCGTAGCGGTCGTGCTCCTGGATCACGGGCTCCTCCCGCTCGCCCGACCTGCGCGTGAGCGGGTACCCCTCGGCGACGACGACGATCGAGAAGTCCCGCCCGGCCTCGTGCCGCCGCAGGACGTGGTCGCACGCGTCCTCGATCGGTGTGGGGTCCTCGGGCACGAGGATGACGTCGGCGCCGCCGGCGACCCCGCTCGCGGCGGCGATCCACCCGGTGTGACGTCCCATCACCTCGACGACCATGACGCGGTTGTGCGACTCGGCGGTCGTGTGCAGCCGGTCGATCGCCTCCGTGCAGACGTGGACGGCGGTGTCGAAGCCGATCGTGAAGTCGGTGCCGGGGAGGTCGTTGTCGATCGTCTTCGGGACGCCCACCACCGGGTAGTCGTGCTCGACGTGGAGGCGGTGGGCGATGCGGAGCGTTCCTTCCCCTCCGATCGCCACGACGCCGTCGATCCCGAGCGACGTCGTCGTCTCGACGAGGCGCTCGACGCCCTCCGGCTCGCGGAAGGGGTCGAGCCCGGAGGAGCCGAGGATGGTTCCACCACGCGGCAGGATCCCGGTCACCGCGCGGCGCGTCTGCGGCACGAGCTCGCCCTCCATCAGCCCGCGCCAGCCGTCCCTGACGCCGGAGACCTCGTGGCCCTCCCTGCGGAGGCCGCGCGTGACGGCGCGGATGGCGGCGTTCAGCCCGGGGCAGTCGCCGCCGCCGGTGAGGACGCCGACCGTGCTCACCTCAGTAGAGGAACATCGGCTTGCCGAGGACGTGCCGGACCTTCGGCCGGTACTCCGCCGCGTCGTACAGCTCGTCGACGTCCACGCGCTTCACGCCCTCGCGGGTCGCCGAGATCGGAACCGTCGTGTACGTGCCGTTCCGCAGCGAGACCATGCGGCCGGTGTCCTTCTCGACCGCGAGGTCCGCTGCCATGACTGCGAAGTTCGTGGCGACCATGAGGTCGAGCGAGTCCGGGCTGCCCGAGCGCATGAGGTAGGCGAGCGGCTGGTAGATCATGTCCTCGCCCGTCCGCTCCTTGAGCGCCTCGGAGAGGAGCTGGCCGATGCCTCCGAGTTTGCGGTGGCCGTACGCGTCGGCCTCTCCCGACAGGATGAGGTCGCCGGCGACCGGCTTCGCCCCCTCGGAGACGGTGACCATCGCGTACCGCGACGGGTTCGAGCGCTTGTCCTCCAGGAGGAGCTGCGCGAGGCGGTCGGGATCGAAGGGGACCTCCGAGATGACGGCGCGGTCGACGCCCGCCAGGTACGCCGTGACGAGGGAGGTCTCGCCCGAGTACCTGCCGAAGAGCTCGATCACGGCGAGCCGCTCGTGGCTGCCCGCGCTCGTCCGCAGGTTGTGGATGAACTGGACGCCGCGGGTCACCGCCGTCGAGAAGCCGATGCAGTAGTCGGTGCCGTGGACGTCGTTGTCCATCGTCTTCGGGATCGCGATGACCGGGACGCCCTCGTCGTGGAGCCGAAGCGCGTAGGACAGCGTGTCATCCCCGCCGATCGCGACGAGCGTGTCGAGGCGGAGGTGCTCGATCACGCGGAGGACGTGCGTCGTCAGGTCGTGCGGCCCCTCGCCCGAGACCGAGCCCGCGAGGAACGGCGGGACCTCCTTCGGCCTCACGGAGCCGGGGTTCGTCCGCGACGTGTGGAGGACGGTGCCGCCCGAGCGGTCGATCGTCCTGACGTTGGCGAAGTCGAGATCGACGACGAGGTCGTGGCTCGGTGTGTCGGGCTCGTAGTTCAGGAGACCGGCCCATCCCCGCCGGACGCCCACCACGTCGTGGCCGGCATCCTCGGCGCGGTTGACGAACGCCTTGATGCAGGGGTTGAGCCCCGGCACGTCGCCGCCGCCGGTGAGGATCGCGAATCTCATGGCGACAGTCTCGCTCACCGAGACACGGTCATGCCGGAGGTGGGGGTCGAACCCACACGTCCCGAGGGACACGGGATTTTGAGTCCCGCGCGTCTGCCAGTTCCGCCACTCCGGCGCCCGGCGATCGTAGCGCCGGGCCGTCGGGCGCCGAGCTCGGAGGGAGCGCGGCGCGCGCGCTGGTTGCACGACGGGGCGGAACGACGGATACTTGCGCCCACGCCGGTGTCGGGCCGGCGGGAGAGTGATCGGGTCATCGGACGTGAGGAGGACAGGTTGAGAAGGAAGAGAACGGGCATCGTCGCACTCGGGTCGTTCGTCGCGGCGCTCGCTCTCGCGGCCGCCGGCTGTGGCGGCGGCGACGGCGAGACGCTGAAGATCGTCTCCGACCTGCCGCTGCAGGGGTCGAACCTCGTGCAGACCGGGCAGATGGTCGATGCGATCGAGTACGTGCTGGAGCAGGCCGACAACAAGGCCGGCGACTACACGATCGAGTACGAGTCGTTCGACGACGCGATCCCGTCCACGGGGAACTGGGACGAGGCGCTGTGCGCCTCCAACGCCCGCACCTACGCGGACGACGAGTCGATCGTCGGCGTCATCGGGACGTACAACTCCGGTTGCGCGGCGATCATCATCCCGATCCTCTGCGAGGCAGGGGTCGCGATGATCAGCCCCGCGAACACGTACGCGGGCCTGACGCACGCCGCTCCGGGCACCGAGGAGGGCGAGCCGGACAAGTACTACCCGAACGGCTGCACCCGCAACTACACCCGCGTCGTCGCGTCGGACGACAACCAGGGCAAGGCGGGCGCCCAGTTCATGAAGAACGAGCTCGGCGTGACGAGCGTCTTCATCCTCGACGACAAGGAGCTGTACGGCAAGGGCGTCGCCGACGCATTCGAGGACGCCGCGAACACGATCGGGCTGAAGGTCGCGGGCCACGAGGGCTGGGACAAGGACGCCCCGAACTACACCGCGCTGATGACGAAGATCAAGGCCACCGGCGCCGACGGCATCTACATCGGCGGCGTGTCCCCCAACAACGGCGGTCAGCTGATCAAGGACAAGGTCGCGGTGCTCGGCGACAACGAGCAGGTGAAGCTGGTCGTGTCCGACGGCTTCGTCCTCGACTCGCTGTTCACCGACGCGGGTGCCGACAACGTCAACGGCGCCTACGGCACGGCACCGACGCTCCCGGCGAGCCAGCTCACCGGGGCGGGCGCGGAGTTCCGTGACGGCTTCCAGGAGTCGATCGGCGCGGACGAGAACATCCAGGTGTACACCCTGTACGCGGCGACGGCTGCCCAGGTGCTCCTCGATGCGATCTCCCGCTCGGACGGCTCGCGGGCGGACATCATCGCGAAGATGTTCGAGACGAACCTCACCGACACGGCGACCGGCGAGATGTCGTTCAACGAGGAGGGCGACCCGGCGAACGGGACCGAGCAGCTCTTCGAGGCGGACGGCGCCTCGTCGAAGTGGGTCTGGAGCAAGGCCCTCGAGGTCAACCTCAACGACTGACGATCGACCTGAAGGGGGTCGGCTCCGGCCGGCCCCCTTCACCCTGATGACGACGTGACCGAGGTTCCGGCCCCCGCACCCGTCTTCCGGCCGAGGCGCGTCGCGCCCTCCGACCTCCTGCGCTGGATCTTCGGCGCGATCCTCCTCTTCGGCCTCGGGTACTGGCTCGTCGACGCGGCGATCAACGAGCCCTCGCGCTTCCTGCAGGTGAGCGTGATCGGGCTCTCGAACGGGATGATCTACGCCCTCGTCGCGCTCGGCTACACGCTCGTCTACGGGATCATCGAGCTCATCAACTTCGCCCACGGCGACATCTTCACGCTGGGCACGTTCGAGACCCAGTCCGTCTTCGCCGACGGCTCGTTCCAGATCCCGCTCCTCTTCTTCACGATCGCGATCCCGATCGGGAGCGCGGCGACGGTGGACTCGACCGGCATCGAGAAGGCGTACGCGATCGGCGCGGCGCTCTTCTTCTCCATGCTCCTCTGCATGTCGGTCAACGTCCTCATCGAGCGGATCGGCTACAAGCCGCTCCGCAACCAGCCGCGACTCGCCCCGCTCATCACGGCGATCGGGTTCTCCTTCATCCTCCAGGGCATCGCGCTCGCCTGGAAGGGCGAGGGCCGCATCGCCGTTCCGCAGCTGATCCCGAACACGGTGCTGATCGGCGAGGACGGCACCTGGATCGACGTCGGCGACGCGCCCTACTACACCGTCCGGGACCTCATCGTCCTCGTCATCACGGCGACCGTGCTGGCGATCCTGACCTGGCTCGTCCAGAGGACGAGGTCCGGCAAGGCGATGCGGGCGACGGCCCAGGACCGCGACGCGGCGGCGATGATGGGCATCTCCGTCGACCGGACGATCTCGTTCACGTTCGCGCTCGGCGGGGGAGTCGCGGGCGCCGGCGGCGTCGTCTACGCCCTCTACTCGGGGACGACGTACTTCAACCTCGGCTTCCGGCTCGGGCTCATCGCCTTCACCTCTGCCGTCCTGGGCGGGATCGGCAACCTCTCCGGCGCCGTCCTCGGCGGGATCGTCATCGGTCTCGTCTCCGCGTACAGCGACGGCTTCGGCGACGCGCGCTGGACGTACACGGTGATCTTCACGATCCTCATCCTCATCCTCGTCTTCCGGCCGTCGGGGATCCTCGGCGAGCGGACTCCGGAGGGCCAGTGACGAGCCTCGCCGACCCGAGCTCGCACGGACGGGCGACCGGCCTCGTCCGGGACTGGCAGCGGTGGCTGCCCTGGGCCGCGCTCGCGCTCGTCCTCACGTACCCGTTCTGGTACTCGGTGCCGCCCTTCAGCTACCTGGCCGTCGACGCGCTCGGGCTCAACCTCGACGTCGTGATCCTGATGATCGTCTACGTGATGCTCGCGCTCGGCCTGAACGTCGTCGTCGGGTACGCGGGGCTCCTCGACCTCGGGTACGTGGCGTTCTTCGCTCTCGGCGCGTACGCGGTGGGCTGGTTCGCGTCGGACAAGTTCTCCGGGCTCGAGATCCACTTCCTCTCCAACGCGACGGAGGGCGCCCACGGGATCCACATCAACATGTGGCTCGTCATCCTCCTCGGCGGGTTCGTCGCAGCGATCGCGGGCGTCATCATCGGTTGGCCGACGCTCCGCCTGCGCGGCGACTACCTCGCGATCGTGACGCTCGGCTTCGGCGAGATCATCCCGGACGTCTTCCGGAATGCGGACAAGCTCCCGTTCCCGACGGGGCTCCAGTGGACGCCGCCCTTCATCGACTTCGGCAACGTCAACCTCACGAACGGCGTGCGCGGCGTGCGCAGCCTCGACCGGCCTGGCTTCGGCGAGAACCTCGACACGTGGACGGGCGGCGTTCTCCCGGCGCGCTTCACCGGGGTCGAGCTCAAGCCGTGGTACTTCACGATCGTCGCGATGGTGCTGATCACGATCTTCGTGATCCGGCGCCTCGAGCGCTCGAAGATGGGAAGAGCCTGGATCGCCGTCCGCGAGGACGAGATCGCGGCCTCGGCGATGGGCGTCCCGCTCATGCGCACGAAGCTGTGGGCCTACGGCATCGGCGCCATCTTCGGCGGGCTCGTCGGCGCGTACTACGGGTCGTTCATCGGCTCGGTCTTCCCGACGAGCTTCTCGTTCGCGATCTCCGTCTACGTCCTCGTGATGGTCGTCGTCGGCGGCATGGGGAACATCTGGGGCGTGATCATGGGCGCGCTCGTGCTCGAGTACCTGAACTTCAAGGGCCTCGAGAAGATCGGCGACGGGATCAACAACGGCATCGACCTCGTCGGCATCGAGCAGACGGTCGACATCCCGCGCTTCAAGCAGCTCATCTTCGGCGTGCTCCTCGTCCTGATGATGGTGCTGAGACCCGAGGGCCTCGTGCCGAGCGCGCGCAGGAAGGCCGAGCTGCACGAGGACCTCGACTTTCCGGAGCCCGACCTCTACGACGACCTCTACGACGTGCGGCGCGAGGGGGCGAGCTGATGGCCGCCGGCGACATCCTCGTCGCCCAGGGCGTCCGGAAGGAGTTCGGCGGGCTCGTCGCGGTGAACGACGTCGACTTCACGATCCCGGCCAAGAGGATCGTCTCCCTCATCGGGCCGAACGGCGCGGGGAAGACGACGTTCTTCAACATGCTGACCGGCGTCTACAAGCCGACGGCGGGCGAGATCGTGTTCCACGACGTCCGCATCACCGGGCTGCCTCCGCACAAGGTGACGCAGCTCGGGATGGCGCGCACGTTCCAGAACATCCGTCTCTTCCACAACATGTCCGCGGTCGAGAACGTCCAGGTCGCGATGCACAGCCGGCTGAAGGGAGGCGTCGTCGCCTCGATCCTGCGCACCCCACGGCTGAAGGCCGAGGAGGCGGCGGCGGAGGCCCGCGCCCGCGAGCTCCTCGCCTTCTGCGGCCTCGACCCCCGGCAGTTCGACGAGTACGGCAAGAACCTGCCCTACGGCGACCAGCGCCGCCTCGAGGTCGCCCGAGCGCTCGCGTCGGAGCCGGTGCTGCTCCTGCTCGACGAGCCGACGGCGGGGATGAACCCGCAGGAGACCGCGGACTTCGTCGAGTTCGTCCGGCTCCTCCGCGACGAGCGCGACCTCACCGTGCTCCTCATCGAGCACGACATGAAGCTCGTCATGGGCGTCTCCGACCGGGTGAGCGTCCTCGACTACGGCACGAAGATCGCCGAGGGCAGCCCGGCGGAGGTCCAGCGCGACCCGCGCGTGATCGAGGCCTACCTCGGGAAGGCGGCGACCGCGTGAGCGGGCAGGCCGGCAACGGCGCGAAGGTGCTCCTCCGCCTCGACGACGTCCACACCTTCTACGGCGCGATCCACGCCCTCAAGGGCATCTCGCTCGAGGTGCGGGAGGGGGAGATCGTCACGCTGATCGGCGCCAACGGCGCGGGCAAGTCGACGACGCTCCGCTCGATCAACGGCCTCAACCATCCCCGCCAGGGACGAATCACGTTCCTCGACGAGGACATCACGAAGACGCCCGCGCACGAGATCGTGAAGATGGGGATCTCGCAGTCGCCCGAGGGCCGCCACGTCTTTCCGAGGATGTCGGTGCTCGAGAACCTCGAGATGGGCGCCTACCAGCGTCAGAAGGGGACGCCGGAGTACAGGGCCGACCTCGAGCGCGTCTACACGCTCTTCCCTCGCCTCAAGGAGCGGGAGAGCCAGAAGGCCGGGACGCTCTCGGGCGGCGAGCAGCAGATGCTCGCCATGGGCCGCGCGCTGATGGCGCGCCCGAAGCTCCTCCTGCTCGACGAGCCCTCGATGGGCCTCGCCCCGATCTTCGTCGAGCGGATCTTCGAGATCGTCGTCGAGATCAACAAGCAGGGGACACCCGTTCTCCTGGTCGAGCAGAACGCGCTCATGGCGCTCGACGTCGCGAACCGCGGGTACGTGCTCGAGACCGGGACGGTGAAGCTCGCCGACACGGCCTCCGCGCTGCGCCAGAACGACGAGGTCCGCAAGGCCTACCTCGGGGAGGAGTAGCCCGACCCGACGAGGAGAGGCGCGTACGGGGGCGCGAGCAGGACGCCGACCCGCGCTCTGCCGCCCGCCACGCCGTGTGTCATCTCGAGCGCGCTGGCGACCGAGTGGGTCGGGACGAACCCGAACGCGCGCGCGGCGGCCGCGTCCCGACTCCCCGCGACGATGACCCGCCCGAGGCGCTCGAGCGCGGGCGCGCACCCCGCCCAGTCGGCGAACGGGAGGAGGGGGTGGCAGGCCCGCCCGGCGCGGTAGTCGGCCAGCGCTCGTGCGTCCTCGCGCACCGTCTCCTCCGCCCGCTCGAGCGCGCCGGGCTCGCCGCTGGCGAGCGCGTCGACGACGATCCGGTTCGGGTCGCGCGTCCCGTGGGCGAACCGCCGCCTGAACGCGTGGACGAGGACGAGCGTCCCTCCCTCCCGCACGGGGAAGGCGTCCCGCCAGAGCCGGAGCGCGTGGCCGAGCGTCATCGCCGCAGTCGCGACCGGGTTGAGCGGCTCGTACGGCACGTGCGGGCCGATCCAGGGCACGCCGACCACGAGGGCGTCCACCGGCTCGGAGATACGGGCTCCTCGTCGCTCGATCCCGCGCAGCAGCGCCTCCGCGTGCGCGACGGACGGCGGGCCCGCGTAGACGGCGGTGGTGGCGATCCGGCGGCCCTGGCCGCTCAGCACGGCGCGCCGCACTCCTCCCGGGAGCGCCGAGAACACGCGCCGGAACGGAGACCGGCGCACGTGCTCGAACGACGAGGCGTCGTGCGGGTAGGCACGGTAGATCCCGGTCAGCCGGGGGTGGTCGAGCGCGAGTGACACGGACGCGAGCGGGACGCGCGACGCGAGTGCGGACTCCACGACGAGCGCGGCCCTCCATTCGGGCGCTCCCGACGCCCGCAGCAACGACCGTGCGCCCGCGGTCGCCCGCACGGTGCCGGGGTCGCAGGCGGCGAGCAGGGCAGCGGGCCCGCCGTGGAGGATCGTCTCGGCCGCCGAGACGACGACCACCGCGTCGCTTTCCAGGAGAGCGGGGGAGACCGAGATCGGCCGCCCCCCGTGCTCGGCGATCGGCGCCAGCGCCTCGTCGGCCGCGTCGTGGACGACGACGCGGCCCCGGAACGTCCGCGCCGCCGGCCGAGGGAGGAGCGCCTCGAGCTCGCGCCTCCCGAGCCGGCGCCCGAGGCCGCCGGCGACGAGCACCGTCACGCGCTCGTCGGGCACGCCGCGGCGCGCGAGCTCGGCGACGACTGCCGCGAGCGCTTCCCTCCTCGGGTCGGCCTGCGCGCCGGGGAGCGGGAGGGACGGCGGCTGGACGACGACGGTCACGTGGGCGCCGCGGTCGACGAGCTCGTCGAGCGGGGGGCCGGAGAGCGGGAAGCGCAGCGCGTCGCGGACGGCGGGCGCCGTGTCGACCTCCTGGGCGGGGGGTGGAGGCGGCCGCAGGAGCACGTCGTCGTCGCCGACCGGGACGAGGACGACGCGGGAGCCGGAGAGGAGCGGCACGCGGCGCATGGCCCTATCCAACCCGAGCCCGAGGACGGCCCGACGACCTCCGCCGCGCGGCCCGCTGCGGTTACGCTCGAGGCCGTGAGCCCGAAGACGGTCACCGGCGAGGAGCTCGAGCTCGACGACGCCCCCGCGCGCGACGCGGAGCTCTTCCTCGTCGACGGGAACAACCTCGCGTACCGGGCGTTCTACGCGCTCCCGGAGGAGCTGCAGACGACCGACGGACAGCCGACGAACGCGCTGCTCGGCTTCACGAACATGCTGTTCAAGCTCCTGAGCGACTACCGGCCGCGGGGAGTGGCGGTCGCCTGGGACACGCGCCCGGTCCACCGCACGGAGATCTCCCCCGAGTACAAGGCCGAGCGGCGGCCGATGCCCGACCTCCTGCGCGAGCAGTTTCCGCACTTCCGGCCGATCGTCGAGGCCTTCGGCTACTCGAACCTCGAGTTCGAGGGCTGGGAGGCCGACGACGTCATCGCGACGCTGGCCACGCGCGCTGACGAGGCGGGCGTGAAGACGTGCGTCGTCTCGACCGACCGGGACGCGTTCCAGCTCGTCTCCGAGAACGTCTGCCTGATGATGACGCCGCGCGGCGTCCAGGAGGTCCAGGTCTACACGCCGGAGCGCGTCGAGCTCCGCTACGGCGTCCGTCCGGACCAGGTGCCGGACTTCATCGGCCTGAAGGGCGACCCGAGCGACAACATCCCCGGGATCCCGGGGATCGGGGACAAGACGGCGGGCCAGCTGATCGCGCAGTACGGGTCGCTCGAGGAGGTGCTGGCGCACGCCGGTGACCTCTCCCCGGCGCGCTCGAAGGCGGTGACGGAGCACGCCGAGCAGGCGCGCGCGTCCAAGGTCCTCGCGACCATGCGCCGCGACCTCGACCTCGGAGTCGACCCGCGCGACCTCGTCTCGCGGCCTCCCGATCGCTCGCAGTTGAAGGAGATCTTCCGCCGCTTCGAGTTCCGCGGGTTGCTCGGGCGCGTGGACACGCTCGACGAGGCGCTGCCCGCGGCCGAGCCCGCGCGCGCCGAGTCGGAGCGTGTCCCCTGGCGGGAGGGCGAGCTGGCAGGCCTTCGCGGTCGCGTCGGGGTCGCCGCGGACGGTGAGCGGATCGCGGTCGCGACCGAGGCGGGCGAGGTGATCGTCAGCTCGATCCCACGTGACGCCGTGCCACGAGGCGGGCGGGAGCCAGGCGCCGCGCAGGCGCCTCGAGCACGTTACACGTTGTTACAAGGCACCGATGTCGCCGTGCTCACGCACGACGCCAAGCCGCTCCGCCTGGGCGAGCCCGTGGCCGAGGACACGCTGATCGCGGCGTACCTGATCGACCCCGGCCGGGCGGCGTACGACCTTGACGACCTCGCGGCCGAGCACGGGGTCGAGCTCGAGCCGGACCCGCCGACCGAGGAGGAGACGGCCGCGCTCGTACGCCACGCCGAGGCCGCGCGCCGCCTCGCGGAGCCGCTCGCGCGCAAGGTCGCCGAGCGTGGCTCCGAGCGGCTCTACCGCGACGTCGAGCTTCCCCTGACCGTCGTCCTCGCCGCGATGGAGGACGCGGGAGTCCGGATCGACACGTACCGGATGGGAGAGATCACCGCGCGCCTCTCCGACCGCATCGAGGAGCTCGAGGCGAAGGCGTACGCGCTGGCGGGCGAGGAGTTCACGCTCGGCTCGCCCCAGCAGCTCGGCCGCATCCTCTTCGAGAAGCTGGGGCTGACGCCCGGCCGCAAGGGGAAGACGGGGTACTCGACCGACGCGAAGGTGCTCCGCGCGATCCGCTCCGAGCACGAGATCGTCCCGGTGATCGAGGAGTGGCGCGAGCTGACGAAGCTCGTGGGCACCTACCTCGGCCCGCTCCCCGAGCTCATCGGGCCGGACGGGCGGCTCCACACGACGATCAACCAGACGGTCGCCGCGACCGGCCGCCTCTCCACCACGAGCCCGAACCTCCAGTCCATCCCGATCCGCACCGAGCTCGGGCGCGAGATCCGCTCCGCCTTCGTCGCGGAGCCGGGGCACCGGCTGCTCTCCGCCGACTACTCGCAGATCGAGCTGCGCATCCTCGCCCACGTCTCGGGCGAGGAGAAGCTCCGCGAGGCCTTCGAGCGCGGCGAGGACATCCACACGGCGACGGCGGCCGAGGTGCTCGGCAAGGACCCGGCCGCGCTCACGAAGGACGAGCGGAACGTCGCCAAGATGATCAACTTCGGCATCGTCTACGGGATCTCGGCCTTCGGGCTCTCGGAGAACCTCGACATCCCGAAGGAGGAGGCGCAGGCGTACATCGACGCCTACCTCGCCCGCTTCCCGGCCGTGCAGGCGTTCATCGCCCGGACGATCGCGCAGGCGACGGAGGACGGTTACGCGACGAGCCTGCTCGGCCGCCGCCGCCCGGTCCCGGAGCTCCGCGCGTCGAACCGCCAGACGCGCGGGTTCGGGGAGCGCGTCGCCGTGAACTTCGTGATGCAGGGGTCGAACGCGGACATCATCAAGGTCGCGATGGTCGCGATCCATCGGCGCCTGCGGGAGGAGGGGAGAGGCGCCCGCCTCGTGCTCCAGGTGCACGACGAGCTCCTGCTCGAGGTGCCCGAGACCGAGGTCACGAAGGTGCGCGACCTCGTCCGCGAGGAGATGGTCGGCGCGTACCCGCTCGACCCCCCGCTCGCCGTCGACGTCGGCGTCGGCGACGACTGGGCCGAAGCGAAGGCCTGAGCAGCGCTTTTCCCCAACCGGAGGCGGCTTCCCGGCTATACTCCGCGCTCCGCGTGACCAACGACACCGTAGAGACGCCGCCGTCCATCGAGGACGGGGTCTGGATCCAGGGCCCCGACGGGGAGCTCGTCCCCGACTACGACTCCTCCTTCCCCGAGATCAACGAGGGAGAGGTCGTACACGGCCTCGTCGTCCGCGTCGACAAGGACGAGGTCCTCGTCGACATCGGCTACAAGTCGGAGGGCGTCATCCCCGTCGCCGAGCTGACGATCCGCCGCTCGGTGAACCCGGCCGACGAGGTGTCGGTCGGCGAGGAGATCGACGCGCTCGTCCTCACGAAGGAGGACGCCGAGGGCCGCCTCATCCTCTCGAAGAAGCGCGCGCGGTTCGAGCTCGCCTGGAAGAAGATCGAGGCCGCCGCCGAGTCGGGCGAGCCCGTCGTCGGCAAGGTCATCGAGGTCGTCAAGGGCGGCCTCATCCTCGACCTCGGGGTGCGCGGCTTCCTGCCGGCGTCGCTCGTCGACATCAGGCGCGTCCAGGACCTCGACGAGTTCCTCGGGAAGGAGCTCCGCTGCAAGGTCATCGAGCTGAACCGCTCGCGGAACAACGTCGTACTCTCGCGCCGCGCCGTTCTCGAGGACGAGCGCAAGGAGATGCGGCAGGCGATCCTCGACCGGCTGAGCCCGGGTGACGTGATCGAGGGCCAGATCTCGAACATCGTCGACTTCGGCGCCTTCGTCGACCTCGACGGCATGGACGGCCTCATCCACATCTCCGAGCTCTCCTGGAGCCACGTGAACCACCCGTCCGAGGTGCTCGAGATCGGCCAGACCGTGAAGGTCAAGGTGCTCGACATCGACCGCGACCGTCAGCGGATCTCGCTCGGCCTCAAGCAGACGCAGACGGACCCGTGGCAGCAGGTGCTCGACCACTACCGCGAGGGCGACGTCGTCGAGGGCCGCGTGGCGAAGGTCGTCACGTTCGGCGCCTTCGTCGAGATCCTCCCGGGCGTCGAGGGGCTCGTGCACATCTCCGAGCTCGCGCCGCACCACGTCGAGAACCCGCGCGAGGTCGTGTCGCAGGGCGAGGCCGTGAACGTGCGCATCCTCGAGATCGACGGCGAGCGCCGGCGCCTCTCGCTCTCCCTGAAGCGCGTCGAGGAGGGCGACGTGCCCGTTCCGCGCGCCGACGGGGCGGAGTCCGTGCACACGATGCCCGACCTCAAGCTCTCGGAGGAGGCCTTCCCGTCCGGGCCGGCCGCAGCCGCGGTCGTCGACGAGGCGACCGAGGAGGTCGAGGCGGTCGAGGCAGAGGCAGAGGCCGACGTCATCGAGGCAGAGGCCGAGGCCGAGGCGGAGCGCGCGGCGGAAGCGGAGGCCGAGGTCGTCACGGAGGCAGAAGCCGAGGTCGTCGCCGACGCGGAGGAAGCGGCCGAGCGCGAGCCCGAGGCGGAGGCGGCGCTCGAGGTCGCCTCGGAGACCCCGACGTCCGACTGAGCGTCTTGGGCCGCCCGATCGCGGTCGCCATCACGGGGGGCATCGGAGCCGGGAAGTCCACGGCGCTCGAGTGCTTTCGCCGCCACGGTGCGGCGACCGTCTCGAGCGACGAGATCGTCCACCACCTGATCGCGACCGATCCCGAGGTCAAGCGTGCGCTCGTCGAGCGCCTGGGCGAGGAGATTCTCGGCGAGGACGGAGTCCCGGACCGCGACCGCATCGCCCGCCGGGTCTTCCGTGACCAGTCCGCACTCGACTTCCTCGAGCGCCTGCTGCACCCGCTCGTCTCTCGTGAGTACCTGGCCTGGAGGGAGCAGCTCGCGGCGCTCCCGAGCCCCCCGAAGGTGTGCGTGACGGAGGTGCCGCTCCTGTACGAGGTCGGCGCCGAGTCGCGCTTCGACAAGGTCGTGGTCGTCACGGCGCCCCGCAAGCTCCGCGAGGCGCGGCGAGGGGGGTGGAAGGACGATCGCGAGTCGCGGCTGCTCCCCGACCGGGAGAAGGTCGCGCGCGCGGACTTCTCGTACGTGAACACGGGGACGCCGGACGAGCTCGACGCCTGGGTGGCGAGCGTGATGGCTACCCTGAGCTCCGAGCCGGACTCTCGAGACACGACCTGAGGACGGCTTCGCCCGCCGGATCCCGTCCCGGTGGGCGCTCGTCAGTCGCGTGCAACGGTCCGGTGCACGCGTTGTCGGGCCAGCGGAGCGTCCCATGAGAATCCTCGTCCTCGCCGCCGTCGTCCTGGCCGCCGTCGCGGCCGGCGTGGCGTGGGTGCGGGCCGAGGAGCCCGACTGGTACCTCCGCGCGCGCTACCCGCTCGAGTACGACGGGCTCGTGCGGGCGAACGCGCGCAACCGCGACCTCGACCCCGCGCTCGTCGCCGCGGTGATCTACGCGGAGAGCCGCTTCGACCCGAACGCCCGCTCGGCGGCCGGCGCCGTCGGCCTCATGCAGCTCATGCCCGACACCGCGCGGTTCATCGCGCGGAAGACGGGCGGGGAGGACTTCGTCCTTGCCGACCTCCGCGACCCGGAGATCAACGTCCGGTACGGGACGTGGCTGCTCGACTACCTGCGCGAGTACTACGAGGGGGACGTCTCCGCTGCGCTCGCGGCGTACCACGCCGGGCCGGGGAACGTCGACGCGTGGCGCCGCCGGGGCGAGGGCATCGCCTTCCCCGAGACGGCGGCATACGTCGGGGAGGTCGAGCGCCTCAGGAGCGTGTACGCGAAGGCGTACGGCGCCGAGCTCGGCCTGTAGTGCGCGGGGCGACCGCCGCGCGCACGAAGTCGATGAGCGCGTCCACGTTCCGGATCCGCTCGCCGTAGGCCATCTGCAGCACGACGCCGTTCGCAACGAGGCTGACGAAGGCCGCGACCCGCTCGGGCGGGTAGTCGTCCCGCAGCACGCCGCCCTCCTGCTCGGCACGGACGTGCTCGAGGAGGAGCGGCGCGAGCTCCTGCTCCGTGCGCTCCTCGTGCCGGCGCCGGAACTCCGGGTCGGTGCGGATCCTCCGTGTCACCTCGAGGTAGACGCCGAGCCACTCGGGATCCTCCTCGATGACCGCGCGCAGCGCGGCCTCCCAGCCACGGTCGAGCCAGAGCTGCACGAGCCGCTCGTTGTCGCGCCAGGCGAGCTCGAGGAAGATGTCCTCCTTGGACGCGAAGTAGTTGAAGATCGCGCCGCGCGACAGGCCGGTCGCCTCCTCGAGGCGGGCGACCGTCGCGCCCTCGTAGCCGTGCTCCGCGAAGGCGCGGCGGGCACCCGCGAGGATCTGCTCGCGCCGCTCGGCCTTGCGCTCGTCGGAGATCTTCGGCATGTGTCGAGATCGTACTTTACAAAACCGTACGGACGTTTTATTATTGCGTCATGGCGGAGGCGACGGTCGCACCGGTGAAGCGGACCGCGGTCAGCGCGCTCGTCCTGGCGGAGACCATCTCGATGGTCGGCACCCGGATGACGTACCTCGCGCTGCCCTGGTTCGTGCTCGTCACGACGGGCTCTCCGGGGAAGATGTCGCTCGTCCTCGCCGCCGAGATCCTGCCCATGGCCGTCCTCGGGATCCCGAGCGGCTCGGTCGTCCAGCGCTTCGGGTCACGGACGACGATGCTTGCAGCCGACCTCGCGCGTGCGCCGATCCTGGCCTCGGTGCCGCTCCTGTACGCATCCGGCCACCTCACCTTCCCGCTCCTGCTCGGCATCGTCGCGCTGCTCGGCACGTTCGCGCCCCCGTACTTCGCGTCCCAGCGGACGATCCTGCCGGAGCTCGTCGGCGAGGACGAGCGGCGCATGTCGCAGGCCAACAGCGCGATCGAGGGCGGCGCGGCGTTCGCGGCCCTCATCGGCCCCGCGCTCGCCGGCGTCCTCATCCCCTTCCTGGGAGCGGCGAACGTGCTCTACGTCGACGCGGCCACGTACCTCGTCGCGTTCGCGCTCGTGCTGGTCTTCGTGCCCCGGAGGAAGCCGCTCGGGGCGAGGGCGGCGGAGGGCGTGCTCGCCGGCCTGCGCTTCCTGGCTCGCGACGGGTTCCTCGCTCCGCTCGGGCTGATGATGATCACCTTCGGCCTCTTCGGCGCGGGGCTCTCCGCGGGGCTTCCCGTCTACGCGTACGACGAGTTCGACGGGAGCGCCCGCATCGCCGGGCTCTTCTACGCGGCGCTCGGAGCGGGAGCGATCGTGGGAACCGTGCTCGCGATGATGATCGTCCGGAAGGTCCAGCCGTTGCGACTCGCGGCCCTCGGGATCCTGGCGTTCTCGCTCCCGCTCTGGGTCATGCCCTTCCTGCCTCCCTGGCCCGTCGTGTTCGGAGCGCTCTTCACCGCAATGCTCTTCACGCCCTTCGTGAACGGGCCGCTCCTCGCGGTGATCACCTCGCGGACGCCCGAGGCTCTCCGGCCGAAGGTCATGACCGCGCTCATCTCGGCGAACACCATCGCAGCCCCCCTCGGCTACCTGCTCGCCGGGCAGATCCTCGAGCACTGGGGCGTCGTGCCGCTGTTCACGCTCGTCGTCGCTGGCATCACGTCGCTGGCGGTCCTGTTCGCGGCGTTCGCCTGGCGGCAGGGCGACGTCGAGCCCCTCGCCGAGCCCGCCACGACGTAGCGGGACGAGCTCGGGGAGGCGATCGAGAGCGCCTGCGACTATGGTGTAAGGGTAGAGCAGAGGGTAGACTTACACCATGGCCCTGAACATCAAGAACGCCGAAGCGGAGCGGCTCGCGAGCGAGCTCGCCTCGATCACGGGCGAGACGAAGACGGGCGCGATCGTCACCGCTCTTCGGGAGCGGCTGCAGCGTGTCCTGCGCGAGCGCGCGGAGACGCGGGAGCAACGCGAGCTCCGGCTCCAGCGCTCGCTGGAGGCGATCTGGGAGCAGATTCCGTCCGACGTTCGCGGCCGGACGGTCACGAAGGAGGAGCGGGAGGAGATCCTCGGGATCGGTTCGGAGGGCGTGTGATCGTCGACAGCTCGGCGCTCGTCGCCGTCCTCGTCGAGGAGCCCGGCTACGAGCGCGCCTGGGAGGCGTTGAAGGCCGCCGACGTGATCGCGGTCGGGACCCCTACCCTCGTGGAGACGGGCATGGTCATGGAGCGCCTCGCGCCGCGTCGAGGGCGGCTGCTCATGGTCGGGCTGCTCGAGGATCTGGAGGCCGTCGCGATCCCGTTCTCGGAGGTCCACTGGCCCGTCGCCGTCGATGCCTTCCTCCGCTTCGGGAAGGGGCGTCACGCAGCAGGGCTCAACCTGGGCGACTGCCTGACCTACGCGGTCGCGAAGGTCGCAGTCGAGCCGCTTCTGTGCCTCGGGGACGACTTCGCGAGGACGGATCTCGCGCTCGTCTGACGCGGCTACGCTGGGGCCGTGCGCGAGTTCCGGACGACTGACGCCTACTCGCCCATGGGCGACCAGCCGCGCGCGATCGAGGAGATCGCGGCGTCGGTGCAGGCGGGGAACCGCTTCCAGACGATCCTCGGCGCGACGGGCACCGGGAAGACGGCGACGATGGCGTGGACGATCGAGAAGCTCCAGCGCCCGGCGCTCGTGATCGCGCACAACAAGACGCTCGCCGCGCAGCTCTGCAACGAGTTCCGCGAGTTCTTCCCCGAGAACGCGGTCGAGTACTTCGTCTCGTACTACGACTACTACCAGCCCGAGGCGTACATCCCGCAGGCCGACCTCTACATCGAGAAGGACTCGTCGCAGAACGACGACATCGCGCGGCTCCGGCTGTCCGCGACCTCGTCGCTGCTCACCAGGCGCGACGTCGTCGTGGTCGCGTCGGTCTCGTGCATCTACGGGCTCGGCTCGCCCGAGGAGTGGCGCGAGCGCGTGCTGATCCTCGAGGTGGGGTCGGAGCACGACCGCGACGAGGTGCTCGCGAAGCTCATCGACAGCCAGTACGTCCGCAACGACACCGTCCTCGGCCGCGGGCGCTTTCGCGTGAAGGGCGACCTCGTCGAGGTGCAGCCCGCGAACATCGAGACGGCGTACCGCATCTCGTTCTTCGGCGACGAGGTCGAGCAGATCACGCACTTCGATCCGTTGACCGGCGAGGTGTACGCGCGGCTCGACAACCTCGTTATCTGGCCCGCGACCGAGTACGTGACGTCGCGGCCGACGATCGAGCGCGCGATCGACGACCTGCGTGCCGAGCTCGAGGCGCAGGTGGCGAAGTTCGAGGCCGAGGGCCGCATGCTCGAGGCGCACCGCATCCGCCAGCGCACCGAGTACGACCTCGAGATGATGAAGGAGCTCGGCTTCTGCAACGGGATCGAGAACTACTCGCGCGTGCTCGAAGGCCGTCCGCCCGGCTCGCACCCGTTCACGCTCATCGACTACTTCCCCGACGACTTCGTCTGCTTCGTGGACGAGTCGCACCAGACGGTGCCTCAGCTCGGCGGGATGTACGAGGGCGACCGCTCGCGCAAGCAGACGCTCGTCGACTTCGGCTTCCGCCTCCCGTCGGCCCTCGACAACCGGCCGCTCCGCTTCGACGAGTTCCTGGCGAAGGTGCCGCAGCTCGTCTTCGTGTCCGCGACCCCCGGACCGTTCGAGCTCTCGCGCTCGAAGGTGATCGCCGAGCAGCTCATCCGCCCGACCGGGATCGTCGACCCCGAGGTCGAGCTCCGCCCGACGCGCAACCAGATCGACGACCTCCTGAACGAGATCCGCCACCGAGAGGAGGCCGGCGAGCGCGTCCTCGTCACGACGCTGACGAAGAAGATGGCCGAAGACCTCACCGACTACCTGCTCGAGGCCGGCGTCCGCGCGCGCTACCTGCACTCCGAGATCGACACGCTCGACCGGATCGCGATCATCCGCGAGCTGCGCCTCGGCGAGTTCGACGTCCTCGTCGGCGTGAACCTCCTCCGCGAGGGCCTCGACCTGCCCGAGGTGTCGCTCGTGGCCGTGCTCGACGCCGACAAGGAGGGCTTCCTGCGCGGCAAGACGGCGCTCATCCAGACGACCGGCCGCGCGGCCCGAAACACGGCCGGCAAGGTGCTCCTCTACGCCGACAAGCGCACCGAGGCGATCGTCGGCGCGATGGAGGAGACGAACCGCCGACGCGCCATCCAGGTCGCCTACAACGAGGAGCACGGGATCACGCCCGAGACGATCGTCAAGGGCGTCTCCGACATCTCCGAGCTGCTCTCGCTCGAGTCCCCGCACGTCCCCTCGTCTCGGCGTCGCCGCGGGAAGGCCGAGGTGGAGGGGATGTCCCGCGACGAGCTCGAGAAGCTCGTGATCACGCTCGAGGAGGAGATGGTCCTCGCCGCCGAGGAGCTCCGCTTCGAGTACGCGGCGAAGCTCCGGGACGAGATCAAGGAGCTGCGGCGTGAGCTGAACGCGCTGGCCGGAAGCTCGACCTAACCTGGGACGACGTCGAACCCGGCGCGGCGGAAGTCGTCATCGAATGCGAAGGCCCGGCGGATGCCGTGTGCCTCCATGACCGCGAAGCTCGTGCAGTCCACCAGCGATGCTCCCGATCGCGCGCCTCTCAGATACAGGGCGAGCGCGGAGCGATGCAGCGACTCGTCCACCCAGATCGTCTCAAGTGTGGGCAGGAGCTCCGTGAGGAGCGCGCGAGAGGCGGCCGGCCCGAGCCGGCGTCGTGCGAGCGCGTCGGTCTCGAGCGCGACGTAGTTGTGCGTGACGAGCAGCTCGCCCGCGTGCTCGACGAAGCCGGCGACCGCGCGAGCATGGTTTCGGTCATCGCGATCGAGCGCGGCGAAGAGCGCCGACGTGTCGACGAGAATCACGTCCGGAGATCTGCCTCGACGGCCTCCGCGAACCACTCGTCGTGGTTCGTCGCGACGTCTCCGCCTCCGCTCGAGAACGTCCCCATGACGGCGAGCGCTCGCTCCCACGCCTCGCGGCGCTCGTCGCGTCCGGCGAGTGCGGCGTCGACCGCCTCGCGGACGACCGCGGCGACCGAGACACCCCTGCTGTGGGCGATCCGACGGAGCTGCCGCGACTGCTCCTCCGTGAACTGCACTTGCATCCTCACCATGACATCATGATGGCAGAGATGCCGCCAAGATGTCACAGCACGGTGTCGAGTCGCTCTTGACGCTTGACAGCGCGCACGTCACGCTCTACGTATGTCGGTGATGATTACGGTGCGTATGTCCTCAGATCGAGTCGAGCGCATCGACGCGCTCGTCGCTGCCGGCTCGTACCGCACGAGGGCCGCAGTGGTGCGAGCAGCCGTCGACGAGCTGCTCAGGCTCGAGGAGGAGGCGGCGATCGATCGCGCGATCGTCGAGGGGTACACGCGGATCCCGGAGACGGCCGAGGAGCTCGAGTGGGCCGACTGGTCGACCGAGGAGTCGATTCGCGAGGAGCCGTGGTGACGAGAGGCGAGGTGTGGTGGGTCGAGCGCCCCGGCGCTCGCCGTCGACCCCATCTCGTCCTCACGCGCGACGTCGCGATCCAACGGCTCGAGCGGGTGCTCGGTGTTCCCGCCACGACGACGATTCGCGGGATCCCCACGGAGGTTGAGCTCGGGCCGGAGCACGGCATGCCCGTGTCATGCGTCCTCACGCTCGACAACATCAGGGTTCTCCGCAAGGCGCACTTCGTCGAGCGCATCTGCGCACTCGACTCCGAGCGTATGGATCGCGTCTGTCGCGCGCTCGCGATCGCAACCGGCTGCCGCACTGCTTGACATATTGATGCATTGCTGATACATCACGATGCATGCGGACGACGATCCGCCTCGATGACGACCTTCTGGCGAGCGCGAAGCGCGCTGCGCTCGAGCGGGGGACCACGCTCACGGCGGTGATCGAGGATGCCCTGCGGCGGGCGCTGGCCTCGGGCGCTGCTGGCCCTGCCGAGCACGTCGAGCTGCCGACCTTTCGGGGCGACGGCCTCCAGCCAGGTGTGGATCTCGACGACACGGCGAGCCTGCTCGACCTGATGGACGAGCCCGGTGCTCGCGCCTGACGTTAACGTCCTCGTCTACGCGTTCCGTGAGGAGCTCCCCGAGCACGACGCCTGCCGTGTGTGGCTCGAGGGTGTCGTCCGGGCGGATGCAGCCTTCGCCGTCTTCGACGTCGTTCTGAGCGGCTTCGTTCGCGTGGTGACGCATCCGCGAGTCTTCAAGACGCCAACCCCGCTCGACGCCGCGCTCGACTTCACCGACGTCGTTCGGACGCGACCGAACGCCGTCGTCGTCCAGCCCGGGCCGCGGCACTGGAGCGTGTTCGAGCGGCTCTGCCGCGAGTCCCGGGCACGGGGGAACCTCATTGCCGATGCCTACCTCGCTGCACTTGCCATCGAGTCGGGATGCGAGTGGGTGACCACGGACCGTGACTACGCGCGCTTCGACGGTCTGAAGCTCCTGAACCCGCTCGTCTAAGCAGGGACATCCTCGAGCGCCTGTGCCGCGAGCCGCGCGCCAAGGGCAACGTGTCGGCCGATGCGTACCTCGCGGCCCGCGCAGTCGAGTCGCGCTGCGAGTGGGTGACGACCGAGCTCGACCACGGCCGCTTTCCGGGGCTGCGCGGGTCGAGCCGCTAGACTGCGGCCTACCCGTCCAGAGCGAAGAGCTCCACTTCTGCCTCGTGCCCGTGCGCGTTCGCAACACGGGAGTCACATGTCACGAGGGGCGCTTGGAGCAGCTCCGCGAGCGCGACATAGACAGCGTCGTACGTGCTCAGCGAGTCACGCAGCTCCCAGGCACGCCGGAGGAGAAGCACGTGCGGATAGCGCTCGATCGTCAGCTCGGCCGCGTCGCTCAACGCCTCGGACGCTCGGATAGCGGTCAGCTCGCCGCGCAGCACGAACCCTCGCAGAGCATGTGCCACCTCGACGTCGAGAAGGTGGGGAGCGTGAGAGCGATCGCCGACGACGCGTTCGACGAGCGCGTCGTTTCTCGGCTCCCGCACGAGGTACTCGACGACGGCAGAAGCGTCGACGACGATCACGTGCCCCGCATCTCGCGGATCGTGCGGACGATCACGTCGTGCGGAACCCCGCCCTGTCGCGACTCGATGCGCGCGAGCAGCTCCTCCATCGTCGGCGTCGCCGCGAGCTCGATCAGCTCGCTCCGAAGGTACTCGGACATCGACATGCCAGCCTTCGCAGCGCGCACACGCAAGACGGCGTGGACGTCGTCGGGGACGTCGCGGATCTGGATCGCTTTCGGCACGGCCACGCGCATTATACAACCAGTTTGCATGCATTGCATGCAAGATGCCTCAAACAGGCATGGCCGCTAGGGTGAGGCCATGTGCCGAAACATCAGGACGCTCCACAACTTCGAGCCGCCGGCGACCGAGGACGAGATTCGCGCGGCCGCGCTCCAGTACGTGCGCAAGGTGAGCGGGTCGGCGAGGCCGTCGAAGGCGAACGAGGTCGCGTTCGGCCGTGCGGTCGACGAGATCGCGCAGGTCACGACGCGCCTCCTCTCCGAGCTCGTCACGGCCGCGCCGCCACGCGACCGCGAGGTCGAGGCGGCGAAGGCCCGTGCGCGGGCCGAGAAGCGCTTCGGCCACGCGGCGTAGCACGACGCTCTCAGCCTGCGACCTCCCCGACCGGGACGCCTGAGGCGACGTCCGCAGATCGAGGCACAGACATGTCCCGGTCGAAGCGCTCGCGCGCCTCCGGCGCGCGGTCCGCGGGAGCTCGCACGCCGGACAGGTCACGACCGCCGCCATCGCCGAAGCGTACGAGCACGGGACTCGATCCCCGCGATCGCCCGCCAGCTGGCGTTCTACCCCTCGATGGTCAGCCGCCTCGCACCCCGGGCCGTCGCGCCCGGTAGCGCTCGGCTGGCTCCGCCTCGGTCTGCAACATCCGAGACCTGACCCCCTGTTGCATCGTCTGCGCGGAGGGGCGGCTCGGGTGCTGCGTCCGCGTCCGCTGCGACGACGCGGTGAAGGGCACTCCAGCGCGACGGCTGGACTCGTGGACTGTCTCGGCTGAGACCGGACGCAGGACGTCCGGCGTCAACGGACCGAGACAGTTGGGACTCGACCCCGCTTGCGCAACGCTCGAGACCTGACCCCTGTTGCACGCGAGCGGCGCCCGGCGCGGAGCCGGGCGCCGCTGCGCTGGCCGCTAGTCCGTCAGGTCGGCGTTGAGGATGCCCCGGACGACGGGCGAGTAGCCGTCGGTCGGTGTCCTCTGCTCGACGGTGAAGACCTCCGTGTTGTCGGCGTTCGGGCTTACCGCGATCACGCGTCGGTCCTCGGAGAGCGTCCGCTTGAACGCCGAGCCACCGATGTCCCTCATCCGCTCGAGGGTCCGCTCGCCGGCGATCCAGATCAGCGAGCCGGCGATGCCGGCCTGGCCGGTGAGCCTGCCGAAGCCCTGCTCGGTGCACAGGCTCGAGTCGGCGTACGGGACGAGCGTGGCCCCGGCGAGCCCCGCGAGCCGCGATCCGCAGGCGTCGGCGGTCTCGAAGAGGCGGACGTAGAGACCGCCGCCCGAGGCGGCGATCCCCTCGAGGAGCCCGCCGCCCGTGGGCACGGTCGTCGTGTTCCCGAGATCGACCCTGAAGTTCTCGGGCGGCGGCGGGTCGAACGGGCCGGAGTAGGCGTCGTGCTTTTCCCACGACCGGTATCCGACCGAGACGAAGTTCCCGGTCGAGTCGACTGTGACACCCGTGATCCGCACCCTCGTGTCGCCCAGGCCCGCCTCGACCTCGTCGCACGTCGCGGTCGTTCGGTAGCTCTCCTCTCGAATGACCTCGCCGGCGGCGTCGAGCTCCACGAGCGTGCTGCCGAGGAAGTGGCTGCCGCGATCCACGTTCGGGCAGTAGATCCCCTCGCTGTCCCAGGCGGGCTGGAACTCCCACGTCGCGAGCGCGATCCGGCCGTCCGGTGCGACGGCGAGACCTCCGATGCGCGAGCGCTCTCGGACGGACGTGAACGTCTTCTCCCAGAGCTTCTCGCCCGCCGGGCTGTACCGGGCGACGACTGCACGGACCCCGTGCTCGTCACCGTCGAGCAGGAGCGCGACGACCGCACCCCCGTCGGGCATCATGCGGGTCGCGGTCTTGATCGAGCCGAGGCCGAAGAAGCAGGCAGGATCGTAGTCGCAGTCGCTCGGGAGCTCGGCGGTGAAGTCGACCTCGCCGTCTGCTCCCGCGACCATGAGACGTAGCGCCGGGCCGTACCAATCGTCCTCCGGCTCCTCCATCAAGATCGCGGCCAGCGATCCGTCCGGCGCGACGTCGGCGGCGGCCTCCCCCCAGGTCGTGCCGAGCGCCTCGTCCGTCGTCACGGTCAGGGAGAAGACTCTCTCGTCGCTCGCGCCGTCGGCGGGGTCGGTCACTTGGATCGTGAACGCAGCGGAGCCCGTCTCGCTCGGCGTGCCGAAGATCTCGCCATCTGCGCGCAGCTCGAGGCCGTCCGGGAGCGACCCGGAGACGACCGCCCACACGAGTGCGTCCGAGTCCCGGTTGGCGCGGAGCATCGTCGAGTACTCCTCGTCGAGCGTCGCCCGGGGGAGGGGCGACGATGTCGTGATCCGGAGCGGCTCCTCGTCGAAGAGATCGTCGGCGAGCGCCTCGGCGATCCGGAGCCCGTAGCGCTCGTGGCCGGGCCCGTTCGGATGCAGTGTGCCGTCCTTGTTGCCCTGCGCGGGCATCGACTCGGCGTAGCGGACGACCCAGTGGTTGTCCGCGCAATACCCATGCGTGAGGAACGGGTCGCGGATGCCCCCGACGCGGTTCCAGCCATGCCGTGCAGCGGCGCGCGCCCCTTCGAGATTCAGCTGCGGCATCATCGTCTCCGACGCCCACGTCGCTTCGCTGGCCGTGATGACGAAGCCGATCTTCTTCGCCAGCGGGAAGTCGGCAAGCATTGTCTCGTCGCACACTTGGCCGGCATCGTCCCGCGTGGGGTCGAAGTACTCCGCCAGGTAGACGCGGCTCGCCGGAAGGTTGCGGCTCGTCAGCGCAGCCGCCAGCTGGTCGTAGTTGCCGGGCAGCTTCACGAGGTCCTTCGCGAACTGGCGTGCCGCCGACCCTGGCTCGTCGAAGTCGCATTCCGACTGGAGCAGGCACTTCTCGACCACTTTCGCGAACCGAACGTCGTTGGCGCCGATCGAGACGAGGACGGCGTCGATCTCCCGCTCGCCGGCGAGGCGCTCGAGCTCCTCGACCTGCGGCGGCAGCAGCGCGTCCGGCTCCTGGCCCTCGTAGGGGCCGAGCAGCCCTTCGAGCGTCGTGGCGCCCGAGCACGCCAGGTGCACGAACGTCACCGACGAGCGCTCGTCCATCGCCTCGATGGCTTGCGCCGCGCGGGCCGGCCCCGCGAGCGCCGAGCGGTGGCACTGGCGGTTCTGCCAACGGGGTACGAACGGCACGTCCGGGTTGCCCTCGCCGGAAGCGACGGAGTCGCCGATCGAGACGATGAGGAAGTCGCGCACGCGCACCTGCTGGATGCCTTCTGCGACGGTCTCGTCTCCGTCTCGTGCCTCGATCGCGACCTCGAAGGTTCCTTCCTCGAAGCGATACGCGAACGAGCACGTCTCCGGATCGCCGTCGAGCACGGCGGGGTCCGAGCTCGCGACGAACTGCCCGTCGATCGTCCACCGAAGCTCGGCGCCGCCCGCGCACGCCGAACCCGTCGCCTCCAGGTCGACCCGGAAACCGTCCGGCTCGATCTCGAGGTCGCCGTCTGGCGGATACGAGTCGACGAGCCCGTTGCCGTCCTCGTCCGCGCCGTAGCGATCCGGCATCGTCCAGTCGATCTGCAGCTCCTCCGGTGCCGACTGTGCAAGCGTCTGCCCAGCCCCGAGCAGCAGCACCGCGATCGCGATGCCCGAGGCTCCGAGGACGACTCGGAGAGCACGAATTCGTTCAGTCGCCTTCATGTCTTCCCTCCCGTCTCGCGCCGCCGCGGCGATGCCGTTCATCCGTGGAGCCTCGCGGGCAGGAGCGCGGTGGTGATGATGGTGCTTCGGGGCGGTCGAGTGTCTTCATGACGTCTCCTCCTTGAGAACGTCGCGGGCGACCGCGATCGAGACGACGTTGGCCTCGGCCCGCTCGGCCGCGGCGGCCACCTCGGCCACCGAGCCGCCCTCGTAGAGCAGGAACCAGCGGTCGTCCTCGGGGACGTAGATCGAGCGCAGGAAGCGGACGTCGCACGACGTCGCCCGCGCCCGCGCGGCAACCGAGCCTGTCTCCTCGGCTCGAGGCTCGATCTCCACGAGGTAGGCGCTCACGCGCTCCTGCCGCATGGGCTCGAACCTACGGCCGGGAGCCTCCACATGAAATCGTGGAGACCCACACGAAATGGGAAGTGCGCTACCCCTGCAGGTGGTTCGCGAGCTCGGTGCGTGAGCGGACGCCGAGCTTCGCGTACACCTTCGTCAGGTTGGCCTCGACGGTCCGCACCGTGACGAAGAGACGGGCGGCGACTTCCTTGTTGGAGAGACCCTCGGCGACGAGCTCGGCGACGCGCCGCTCCGTCTCCGTGAGCTCGCCCGACGCCCGCCTTCGCCCCGGGATGCGGGCGAGCTCGGTGGCTGCTCGCTCCGCCCAGACAGCCGCGCCGAGCTCGTCGAAGATCTCGAGCGCCGGAACGAGAGCGTTGCGCGCATCGCGTCGCTTCTTGGCTCGGCGGAGAGTCGTGCCCAGCGCGAGGAGCGCACGTGCGTGCTCGAGCGGTCGCTCGCGCGCGATGCCCTGCGAGACGCGAACGGCATCCCGAAGGTGGCGAAGCGCGCCGTCCGGGTCGCCGCGTGTCGCGACGAGCAGCCCACGGCACCGATGTCCCGCCGCGACCGCCCACGGATGCGCGACGACCCGCGCTCTCTCTTCGAGCCAGTGGACGATGGGTTCCGCGGCCGCGACGTCCCCTGTCCCGAGGAGCGCTTCGACGAGGTCTGGGTGGAATTGCAGCGGAGTCGGGTTCTCGACCCCGAGGGCGCGCGCGAGCTCGGGCAGTTCGCGCAGGTGCTCGACGGCCGTTCCGTGGTCGCCCCGGAACAGCTCGATCACGCCGGAGAGCCATCCCAAGAGGATCCGCGCGCTCGCTGGCGCGTTGTCCGCGACCCCGCAGCCCTCCAGCGCGAGCGACTCTCCCTCGTCCAGCCGGCCCTGGAGCGCGCGGGCGAATCCCGTCATGAAACAGAGGTTCGCCCTGAGGTAGACGTCACCGAGCTCGAGCCCGGCGGCACCGTAATCGGCAGCGAGCTTGAGCCGACCCGCGCGGCGCTCGAGCTCGCTGAGGGTGGAGAGCGCCTCGGCTTGTGCCTCGGCGCTACCGGTTCCCGCAGCGTCGCGGTAGCGCGCCTCGAGCACGGGACGGGTTGCCGAGAGCTCGTCGCCGAAGAGCATTCGGACTATCGCTGCCACGGACTCCGAGCGGTGGCCCACCGGGAAGATGCCGTGAAGGTGCCCCATCGAGGCGGCGCGCTCGATGTCGTCGACGAACGGCTCACCCAGCCAGGCGACGTCGATCGCGGCTCCGACCAGCGCATCGCGCACGACGTCGGGATCGCCGATCCGCTCTCCGATCGCAACGGCCTCGCGACCGCGCGTCAGCGTCTCCCGTCGCCCGAGCCGCCTCACGTCGACCGTCGCAGAGAGGATGAGCGCCACGGCCCGTGCCCGATCGGTCGGGCCGGAGACCGCAAGGATCTGATCGACGAGTGCGCTGACGTCCGCGCGACGTCCTTCGGAGAGTCGGACGATGGCGAGCTTGGCGAGCGCATCGAGGTGCTCTTCGTCCGTTGCCTCGTCCAGCAGCCCCTCCGCGAGCGCCGCCGCCTGCTCGATATCGCCGTCCACGACGCAGAGGTCGGCGAGCTTCGCGATCCGGCGCCGTCGCGCCGCTCGCTCGGCGAGAGGTGTCAGCTCGATGGCCCGCTCGAGCAGCTCGGCGGCGATCATCGGCGCGCCGCGGCGCTCCGCCAGTCCAGTCGCGGCCTCGATCGCTGCCGCGACCTCGCCGTCCGGCTGCACGGTCGCGAGGGCGAGTTGACGAGCCCGCTCCTCGGCATCGGAGACGACCTGCGCAAGCGTCGCATGCACGCTTCGGCGCTCGTGCGGGCCGAGATCGGAGTAGACGGCGGAAGCGAGCAGCGGGTGCGAGAAGCGCAGCCTCCGCCCGCTCGCCTGGAGCACGCCGCTCGCGATCGCAGCGTCGATCGCCTCGCCGCTCGTAGCGTCGCCGTCGCACGCGAGATACACGAGATCCGTTGTCGCGTCGGCGAGCGCCGCGACGATGGCCAGAACCCGGCGCACTGCGGGAGAGAGGTCGTGGAGCCGCTCCCGAACGAGGGCATCGAGCGTCGTGGGCACCGGGAGGGGCTCGCGAGGATCCACGTGCTCGCGCCGCGAGAGCGCACGCCCGAGCTCGAGCGCGAAGAACGGGTTTCCGCCTGACGTCTCGTACACGCGGTGGAGCACGGACCGGGGGAACGAGACGTCGAGTCGCGCGCGGAGGAGATGGCTCACGGCTCCGAGCGTGAGCGGCCCGACGTCGAGCAGCGCGAGATCCGCGTAGGCGCGCTCGAGGCCGAGCGGAATGGGAGCGCCGTCACCCTCGACGCGTTGCGCGACCAGGAGGCCTGACGTCTCGCGGGACAGCCTGCGCACAGCGAACTCCAGCGCGGCGGCGGTAGCCGGGTCGAGCCACTGGACGTCGTCGATTGCGACCACGAGCGGCCTGCTCCGGGCCAGATGCCTCAGTCCGGTGGCGCACGCGGTCGCGATCATTCGGGCCTCGGGCGGGTCGTCTCCGGACTCCTCGAGGGCGAGCGCCACCTCGAGCGCTCGTCGCTGTGGGGACGGCAGTGCCGGGAGGATCTCCTCTGCTGCGTCGAGCAGGAGGTCGGTGAGTGCGGCGAACGCGAGCTGCCGTTCCGCCGGCGCCGGACGGCAGTCCAGGACGCGCGCTCCGGCCGCGCGGGCGGTCTCGACGGCGTTCGTCCAGAGAGTCGTCTTCCCCATTCCCGCCTCGCCCCGAAGAACGAGCGCCGACGCCTTCGTGGTCGAGTCGTCGAGAAACGTACGGAGCACCACGAGCTCGCGCTCCCGCCCGACGATCGCAGCAGCCATGTGCAGATCGTACGAAGGAGAGGTGCCCGAGTTCTAGGCCGTTGCGAGCGCCTCGAGCTTCTCGCGCAGGTACGCGAGGTACGGCTGCGGGTCGATCGGGCCGCCGACGACCCGCTCGACGGTCTCGGCGGGCGTGAGCTTGCGTCCGAGGGCGTAGATGTTCTCGCGCAGCCAGCCGTGGATCGCCGAGAAGTCGCCGCGCTCGATCTGCTCCTCGGCGTCCGGGACGGCCTCGGCCAGCTTCTCCCAGATCTGCACCGCGAGCACCGAGCCGAGGAGGTAGGTCGGGAAGTAGCCGAAGCTCCCGGTCGACCAGTGGGAGTCCTGGAGCACGCCGAGCGCGTCGTTCGGGACGGGGATCCCCATGAGCTCCTCGAACCGGGTGTTCCAGGCCTCCGGGAGGTCGGCGACGGCGAGCCGGCCCGAGACGAGCTGCTCCTCGAGCTCGAAGCGGAGGATGATGTGGAGGCCGTAGGTCGTCTCGTCCGCGTCCACGCGGACGTACGAGCGCCGCGCGCGGTTCACGGCGCGGTGGAAGCGCTCCAGCGGAACTCCGCCAAGGCGCTCGGGGAACGTCTCCTGCAGGCGCGGGTAGAACCACCGCCAGAACGGCAGCGAGCGCCCGACGACGTTCTCCCACAGGCGGCTCTGCGACTCGTGCAGCGCGGACGAGACCCCCGAGGCGAGCGGCGTCCGCTCGAGGCTTCGGCTCACTCCCCACTCGTACAGCCCGTGCCCGCACTCGTGCATCGCGGTGAAGAGGGAGAGGAGGTCGTCCTCCGAGTAGCGCGTCGTGAGGCGGATGTCGCCGAGCCCGAAGGTCGTCTCGTACGGGTGGACGGTCGTGTCCAGCCGGAACTGATCCCAGGTCGCGCCGAACGCGGCGATGAGCTCGCGCGAGAGCGCGTCCTGGGCGGCGACCGGGAACGGGCCGTGGAGGAACGCCTCGTCCTCGTCGGCTGCGTGCTCGGCGACGAGCGCGGTGAGCCCAGGCTCCAGGGTCGCGAAGGCAGCGCGCACCTCGTCCGTCCGCATGCCCGGCTCGAAGTCGTCGAGCAGCACGTCGTACGGGTCGTCGTACGGAGCGAAGCACTCGACGTACCTGAGCCGGAGGTCGAGGATCCGCTCGAGCCAGGGCCGGAACGCGGAGAAGTCGGAGGCCTCGCGCGCCTCGACCCACGCCTCGTACGACTGCGCGGCGACGAGCGCGTACTCGCCCATGAGCGCGGCCGGGACCCGCCGCGCCTTCTCCCAGTCGCGGCGCGACACGCGGACGAGGGCCGCGTCGTCGGATTCCCCGGGGAGGGAGGCCGCGTAGGGCTCGAGCTCCTCGAAGAGCTCGCCGAGCCGGTCGTCGGTCTCGAACGCGTGCGTGACCTCCTGCATCGTCGCGAGCTGCGCTGCGCGTGTCGGCGCTCCACCCGGGGGCATCCAGACGGTCATGTCCCAGGCGAGGACCGCCTCGGCGCGACGGAGGTCGGTGAGCTTGCCGAGGCGCTCCTTCAGCTCTGCGAGAGCGGCTTCCACGCGCGGGACTCTAGCGACGGCCCCCAAGGCGGCACGGCCGTCCGGAGCCCCGTCACCGCCGGTCCGCGCTATACACTCGCATCGTGGCCGAAGAGTCGACCGAGCTTTTCGACGACATCTACCTCGGGCTTCGGGCCGGCGGGGCGGCGCGGAAGCAGCGGCGTGGGGAGCCGCTGTCGGCCGAGGAGGCGGAGGCGATCGGGCGCTGGCAGCGTCTCTCGCTCTGGCGGAAGTTCATCGCCATCGGCGCATTCGCCCTCGGGACGTTCGGGCTCGGCTTCACCATCGGCGGCCTGGTCTTCGGCCGCTGGCGTGCCGCACGCCGGTAGACGGCGCCGTCATCGAACGTCTGTTCGACTCGGTACACTGACGCACGTATGGCACAGGCCGATGAGCTCGTCGTCCACGGCGCGCGCGAGCACAACCTGAAGAACGTCACCGTCCGCATCCCGCGCGACGCGCTCGTGTGCGTCACCGGGCTCTCCGGCTCGGGGAAGTCGTCACTCGCCTTCGACACGATCTACGCCGAGGGGCAGCGCCGCTACGTCGAGTCGCTCTCCGCCTACGCCCGGCAGTTCCTGCAGATGATGGAGAAGCCGGACGTGGACTCGATCGAGGGGCTCTCCCCGGCGATCTCGATCGACCAGAAGACGACCTCGCGCAACCCGCGCTCGACCGTCGGCACGGTCACCGAGGTCTACGACTACCTCCGCCTCCTCTACGCGCGCATCGGGAGGCCGCACTGCCCGGTCTGCGGGCGGCCGATCGCGGGGCAGTCGCTCGACCAGATCGTCGAGCAGGTCCTGCGGCTCGAGGAGGGCACGCGGTTCACCGTCAACGCACCCGTCGTGCGCGACCGCAAGGGCGAGTTCCGGGACGTGCTCGACGAGCTCCGCCGCGACGGCTTCACCCGCGTGAAGGTCGACGGCGAGCAGCGGCTGCTCGAGGAGGAGATCACGCTCGACAAGAAGTTCAAGCACACGATCGAGGTCGTGGTCGACCGGCTCGTGATGAAGCCCGACCTGCGACAGCGCCTCACCCAGTCGGTGGAGACGGCGACGTCGCTCGCCGAGGGCCTCGTCGTGATCGACGTCGTGGACGGCGAGGCCGTGACGTTCTCCGAGAACCTCGCCTGCCCGGACCACGGCGTCTCGCTCCCGGAGCTCGAGCCACGCGTCTTCTCCTTCAACTCGCCGCACGGCGCGTGCCCGCGCTGCACGGGCCTCGGCGCGCAGCTCGAGATCGACCCCGACCTGCTCGTCCCGGACCCGTCGCTCTCGATCGAGGAGGGCGCGCTCGTCCCCTGGACGATCGGCGGCCAGGGCTTCTACGAGAGCGTCATCGAGGCAATCGCCGAGCGGTACGAGATCCCGCTCGACGTGCCCTGGCGCGAGCTGACGCCCGAGCAGCAGGACCGGTTCCTGCACGGGACGGGCGGCGAGCGCATCTTCGTCACCTACCGGAACCGGATGGGGCGGAAGCGCCAGTACACGATGGCGTTCGAGGGGCTCGTCTCGAACCTCCAGCGGAGGTACCGGGAGACGGACTCCTCGCAGCAGCGCGAGCGGATCGAGGAGTACATGAGCTTCCGCCCGTGCCCGGAGTGCAACGGCGCGCGCCTCAAGCCGGAGGTGCTCGCGGTCACGATCGGCGGGCTGTCGATCCACGAGTTCACGCGCATGTCGGTCGCGACCGCGCTTCGGTTCGTGGACGAGCTCGAGCTGACGAAGACGGAGGAGCTCATCGGTCGGCGCATCCTGAAGGAGGTGCGCGAGCGGCTCACGTTCCTCGAGAACGTCGGCGTCGGCTATCTCCAGCTCGACCGCGCCGCGAAGACGCTCTCCGGAGGGGAGGCGCAGCGGCTGCGGCTCGCGACCCAGATCGGCTCGCAGCTCGTGGGCGTCCTCTACATCCTCGACGAGCCGTCGATCGGGCTCCACCAGCGCGACAACGGCAGGCTCATCGCGACGCTCGAGCGCCTACGCGACGTGGGGAACACCGTGCTCGTCGTCGAGCACGACGAGCAGATGATGCGCGCGGCCGACTGGGTCGTCGACCTCGGGCCGGGCGCCGGCGAGCACGGAGGCGAGGTCGTCGCGGAGGGGCCGGCCGAGAAGATCGCGGCGACGCCGGGGTCGGTGACCGGGAAGTTCCTGAGCGGCGAGCGGCGCATCCACGTTCCCCCGAGGCGCGGCGACGACGGCCGGGGCTGGTTCTCGGTCCGCGGGGCCTCGATGCACAACCTGAAGGGGATCGACGTCGACTTCCCCGTCGGCCGGTTCGTCGCGGTGACCGGCGTCTCCGGCTCCGGGAAGTCCACGCTCGTGAACGAGATCCTCTTCAAGGCGCTCGCCAACAGGCTCAACAAGATGCGGGTGAAGCCGGGCGACCACGAGGGCGTCGAGGGGATCGAGGTCTTCGACAAGGTGATCGACATCGACCAGAGCCCCATCGGCCGCACGCCGCGCTCGAACCCGGCCACGTACACCGACCTCTTCACGCACGTCCGCGAGCTGTACTCGCTCACCCCGGAGGCGAAGGTGCGCGGCTACAAGCCGGGGCGCTTCTCGTTCAACGTCCGCGGCGGCCGCTGCGAGGCGTGCAAGGGCGACGGGACGATCAAGATCGAGATGCACTTCCTCCCCGACGTGTACGTCCCCTGCGAGACCTGTCACGGGCACCGCTACAACCGCGAGACGCTCGAGGTCCGCTTCAAGGGGAAGTCGATCTCGGACGTGCTCGAGATGTCGGTCGAGGAGGCGCTCGAGTTCTTCGCGAAGATCCCGAAGATCCGCCGTCGCCTGCAGACGCTGCACGACGTCGGGCTCGACTACGTGAAGCTCGGGCAGCCCGCGACGACCCTCTCCGGCGGCGAGGCGCAGCGGGTGAAGCTCGCCGCCGAGCTCTCGAAGGTCGCGACCGGGAAGACGCTCTACATCCTCGACGAGCCGACGACGGGGCTCCACTTCGCCGACATCGAGAAGCTGCTCGAGGTGCTCCAGCGGCTCGTGGACTCGGGGAACACGGTGCTGGTGATCGAGCACAACCTCGACGTCATCAAGCAGGCGGACTGGATCGTCGACCTCGGCCCCGAGGGCGGGGACGAGGGCGGCGAGGTGATCGCGACCGGCACGCCCGAGGAGGTCGCCGGCGTCGAGGAGTCGGCGACCGGGCAGTTCCTGCGCGAGGTGCTGGCCGAGCGCGCGGCGGCGGCTGCGGCCTGAGTCAGCTCGCCTGCCAGCCCGCCGTCCGGGCGCGGCTGACGAGCCCGTAGACGCGGCCCTTCCCGACGACGAGCGCCCACTTGCCCGCGACGACGAGGGGGGAGTAGTGGCCGTCCGGGAACCGCCACTCGACCTCGCCCGTGCGCGCGTCGAGGACGAACGTCTCCCTCGCCGTGGTCGCGATGAAGACGCGCCCGTTCGTCACCGTCGGCGAGCCGAGGATCCTCCCGCCGAGCTCGTGCGACCAGAGCTCGCGCCCGTCCCGGGCGGCCAGCGCGTGGAACGTGCCGTCCAGCGTGCCGACGTACACCCGCTCGTGCCAGACGGCGGCGGAGCCGTAGATCGAGCTGCCGAGCCGCCGGCTCCAGCGGTGCGCCCCCGTGCGGACGTCGAACGCGGAGAAGACGCCGTCGATCGTGCCGAGGAACGCGCGCCCGTAGGCGATCGCGGGCGTCGCGTAGTAGCCGCCCTCCGTCCAGGCGCGCCGCTTGACGAGGCTCTTCACGCCGAGCAGGAGGCGCACCTCCGAGTCGTCCGAGAACGCGCTCGTCTCCCAGCGCACGCGGCCGGTGCGAGAGTCGAACGCGTACACGTTGCGGTCGTACGCCGACACGAGGAGCGTCCGGCCGATGAGCGCGGGGCTCGAGGCTACCTTCGTCCCAAGGGGGTAGCTCCACGCGATCCGCCTCGGGCCTCTCAGGCGCATGGCGTAGACCATCGAGTCGTCACGGCTGCGGAAGGCGGCGAAGAAGAGCTTGTTGTCGGCGATCGCGGGGCTCGACTCGACGTTCCCCGTCCGGAAGCGCCAGAGCACCTCGCCCGTCCAGAGGCTGAGCGCGACGATCCCGCCGCGCTCGTCCTTGCCGCGGCGGCACGGCGCCAGCCCCGACCACCCGATGTAGACGACGCCTCGCCGCACGGCGGGGGACGAGGCGATGCAGCGTCCGAGGTCGGTCGTCCAGAGCCGCCGGCCGTCGCGCAGGCGCGACGCGACCACGAGCCCCTCGTGGGTCCCGAAGACGACGCGCCGCCTCGCGACGACGGGCGGCATCTCGATCAGGCCTCCGCCTCCCGGGATCGCGTAGCGCACGCTGAACGGGGGATGGAGTCGGGACGGCATGAACCGCGTGCGGGCGGCCGAGCCGCCGAACATCGGCCAGCTCGACTCGGGCACCGCGTAGCGCGTCGTCCGCGTGCTGTCGGCGGGAGTCTGCGACCACGCGGCGAACGGGCCTGCGACACCCTCGCGGATGGGCATGTAGGCGAGCACGAGCCAGGAGAGGAGGCCACCCGTCGCCACGAGGAGGGCAAGGGCGGTCGTCAGCAACGTCAGCCGCCGATGCGCTGTCATGGCACGGGACGATAGAGAAGGCTGCTCCGTCGTGAGCCGGTTCGTCGACGGCGCTACGCGGGCGTGGCTGCCCGCGCCGAAAGCTGCGCCTCGAGGGCGTCGGCCCGCTCGAGCGACGGCGTCGCGCGGAGGCGCTCGAAGGTCTCGCGAGCCTCGGCGACGAGCGGAGCTGCCTCGTCCCGACGGCCCTGCGCGACGAGCCACTCGGCGTGCTCGAGCTGCGTGCGGGCGAGCTCGAAGGGCATCGCATAGGCTCGGAAGGCCGCAGCCGCGACCTTGAAGCCGTCTTCCGCACGGCCCTCCTCGCCCCTGGCGGCGGCGACCTGCGCGCGGAACCGCGCCGCCTGGGCGCGCACGATCGGGCCGACGTCGGCGCGACCGAAAGCCTCGTTCGCGAGCGCCTCGGCGGCTCGGTCGGCGTCGCCTTGCGCGAGAGCCGCCTCGGCGATCAGGAGCTCGGTCCAGAGCGGGTCGGCGTCGTCTCCGAGCTCGGATCGTGTCTGCTCGATCTGCGCGATCACGTCGTCGTAGCGCCCCTCCGCGTACAGGGCGGCCGCGAGTGTCGCCAGGTACTGCTCGCGATCCTGCCAGGACGCGGAGTCCGAGAACCTCGACGCGCGCTCGAGGCAGAGCCGTGCGGTCTCGACGTCTCCTCGATGGCGTGCGATCTCCGCCGCAGTCGTGTTGACGCCGAGCGCCTGCGCGTCGAAGCCGGGAGGGAGCTCGGCCACGATGTCCATGACTTCGTCCCACTTCCCGAGCTGCTGGTACGGCCCCGCGAGGTTGCCCAGGACGAACCACTCGCCCTCTCGGTCGCCGACTCTTCGCGCGACCTCGAGCGACTTCACGGTGAGGCTCTCGACTTCCGCGAGATTTCCGAGGCGTTCCTCGACGACGCTGAGGTTCGCGTAGCCGCGCATCGAGGCGCCGGGAAGGTCGTTCTCGACGGCCACCTCGAGCGCGTAGCGGAGGAGTGCGCGCCCCGTCTGCCAGTGACCCGCCCGCAGCTCGAGCAGCCCCTTGGTGTTCAGCGCGTGTGCGAGCACCTCGGGGAGCCCGAGCCGCTCCGCGGCGTCGAGAGCGAGGTCGTTCCGCTGCCCGCAGAGCTCGAGCTGGCCCGAGAAGAAGAGCCAGCGGGCGAGTTGGGAGAGGACGTAGGCGACGTCCTCGTCGGGCTCGTCGGTCTCCAGGACGGCGTACGCGCGCTCCAGCCGCTCGATCGCGTCCGCGAGCCTGCCGGTGGCGAACTCCCCCACGGCGAGGTCGGCGCTCGCGCGGGCTGCCGCGCGCGCGTCGCCGGCCTGCTCGAAGAGCTCCATCGCGCGCAGGAGCAAGGCCGCAGCTCGCTCGCTGTCGCCGTGCGCGCGCGCCGCGTTGCCTGCCTTCGCGACGAGCCGCGCCTCGTCGAGGACGCTCTCCGTGAGCTCGGCGGCTCGGGAGAAGAGCGTCGCGGCCTCGGCGCTCGCTCCGAGCGAGGCGGCGCGCTCGCCGGCGCGCGCCAGCGTCTCGCGCGCTTTCGCACGCAGCGTCGGCGCGTCTTCGGCGTCGGGGTCGAGCTCGAGCGCCGTCACGTAGTGCGACGCGATGACCTCGACGACCTCCTGCTCACGTCCCGTCCAGCCCGTCTCGAAGAAGGTCGCGGCTGCGACGTGCCGCACCTTGCGGTCGCGCCGGGCGAGCGTCTCGTAGGCGACGTGGCGGACGAGGTCCTGGAGGAAGCCGTACTGGCCGCGCTCGGCCGACCGGGGGTCGTTCTCGAGGAAGAGGATCTCCTTGCGAACGAGGCTGTCGAGCATCGGCTCGACCTCGTCGACCGCGCGGCGCGAGACCGAGGCGAGGGCGTCGAGGACGAACGTCTTGCCGAGCACGGAGGCGTCCTGGACGAGGCGGCGCTCGTCCGGCTCGAGCCCGTCGATTCGCGACGCGACGAGCGCGTGGAGCGTCTCCGGGACCTCGAGCGCCTCGATCTCTCCGACGACCCGGTACGCGCCGTCGGCGCGCTCGACCTGGCCACGGTTCATGAGCATCCGGACCGTCTCGACGGCGTAGAGCGGGAAGCCTTCGGCGCGGGTCCGGATCGAGTCGCGGAGGCCTTCGGGCAGGCCGGGGACGAGCCCCTCGAGGAGCGCGTCCATCGCGTCGTCGGGCAGCGGCTCGAGCGCGAGCCCCGTGAAGCCACCGCGCGTCGTCGTGCCGAAGCCAGGGCGCCGTTCGAAGAGCTCCGGCCTGGCGAGCGCCAGGACGAAGACCGGCTTCGCCCGCGCCCATTCGACGAGGTGCTCGACGAAGTCGAGGAGCCCGGCGTCCGCCCACTGGAGGTCCTCGAAGACGAGGACCGTCGGAGCCTCGTCCGCGTGGCACTCGAAGAAGAGACGCCAC
>CAZODN010000006.1:0-45572 GCA_964578545.1 uncultured Gaiellales bacterium | reverse complement strand
GCTCGGAAACCAGTACCTGGCCGAGCAGGCACCGTGGGGCAAGCTCGACCGTGACCGCGCGCGGGCGGCCACGATTCTCAACGTCGCCCTGCGCGCGGTCGACTCGCTGAAGGTGCTGTTCACGCCGTTCCTCCCGTTCTCGTCGCAGCGGCTGCACGAGCTTCTCGGCTACGACGACGTGATCGCCGGGCCGCTCGAGTTCCAGACCGTTGACGAGGACGGCCAGGAGCACGTCGTGCTCACCGGCGACTACGAGAGCTGGGGAGGCTCCTGGGAGCCGAGCGAGCTCCCCCCGGGGCAGGCGCTCCGCGAGCCGAAGCCCCTCTTCACGAAGCTCGACCCCGAACGCGTCGTCGCGGAGGAGCTGGCGCGGATGGAAGCCGCCGCGGCCGCGTGACCGACTCGCACGCGCACCTCGACGCGTGCGGGGAGCCCGCCGCGGCGCTCGTCGAGCGCGCCCGCGCCGCCGGCGTCACGCGGATCGTGACCATCGGCACGGGGATCGACTCGTGCCACGCGGCGCTCGCGATCGCGGACGCGCACGACGGGGTGTACGCGGCGCTCGGGATCGATCCTCATCGCGCCGCGGGGCCCGACGCGAGGCGGCTGGACGAGCTCCGGGAGCTCCTCTCGCACCCGAAGGCCGTCGCGGTCGGCGAGACCGGTCTCGACACCGTCCGCCGGTTCGCGAGCCCGGCGGAGCAACGGGCGCTCTTCGACGCGCAGCTCGCGCTCGCGGACGAGCTCTCGCTCCCGGTCGTGATCCACAGCCGTGAGGCCGAGCAGGAGACCGCGGACGCGCTGGAGCCGTTCGAGGGTGCCGTCGTGCTCCACTGCTTCTCGTCCCCGGGGCTCCTGCCGGCGGCGCTCGAGCGCGGCTACTACGTCTCCTTCGCCGGGAACGCGACCTACCCAGGGGCGCCGGAGCTGCGCGAGGTGGCGGCGGCTGTCCCCGCCGACAGGATCCTCGTCGAGACGGACAGCCCGTACCTCGCGCCCCAGCCCGTCCGCGGCCGGCCGAACGAGCCCGCGCACGTCGTCCACACGATCGCGACGCTCGCCGAGGCGCGCGGCGAGCAGCCGGAGCTCCTCGCCCGGCTGACGCACGCGAACGCCGCGGCCGCCTTTCGCCTCCCATGACGGTCACGCCGAAGAAGGCGCTCGGCCAGCACTTCCTCGTCGACCGGAACATCCTCGGCGTCGTCGGGCGCCTCGCGGAGCTCGAGCGGACGGACGTCGTCGTCGAGGTGGGGCCGGGGCTCGGCGTGCTCACCTCGTACCTCGCGGAGCGCGTGCGGCTCGTCCACGCGATCGAGCTCGACCGCTCCCTCGAGGAGCCCCTGGGCACGGCGCTCGCGGGGCTCGACAACGTCTCGCTCCGTTTCGCGGACGCGCTCGCCGTCGACCTCTCGGCGCTCGAGCCGGCTCCCACGAAGCTCGTCTCGAACCTCCCGTACTCGATCGCGACCCCGCTCGTCGTGGAGTCCCTGGAGCACGCGCCCTCGCTCCGGCGCTGGTGCGTCATGGTGCAGCGCGAGGTGGCGGACCGCTTCTTCGCCCGCCCGAGCACGAAGGCCTACGGCGCCGTGAGCGTGCTCGTGCAGCTCGCAGCCCATCGCACCGGCTTCCACGCGGTTCCGCCGACGGTGTTCCGGCCGCGGCCGCGCGTCGAGTCCGCGCTCGTGGCCTTCGAGCGGATCGACGGGCCGCCGCTCGGTGACGTGCGGCAGGTCGTCGAGGGGGCATTCGCACACCGCCGGAAGACCCTCGCGAACTCCCTCGCCCTCGCCGGGGTCGCGTCGCGCGCGAACGTGGAGGCGGCCCTTGCAGCGCTCGGCCGGTCGGCGAGGGCGAGGGCGGAGGAGCTCGCGCCGCCCGAGTTCGTCGAGCTCGCGGAGGCGCTGCGCTGACATCGCGCCCGGCCCACGCGAAGGTCAACCTCGCGCTCGTCGTCGGCCCAGTGTGCGAGGACGGCCTGCACGAGATCGCGACCGTGCTCCAGCGCGTCGACCTCCACGACGACGTCACGCTCGAGCCGTGGGACGCGCTCGTGGTCGAGGGGTACGCCGAGGACACGCTCGTCACCGCGGCGCTCGCTGCCCTCGCCCGGCGGGCGGGCGTCGAGCCGCGCTGGCGGGTCACGATCGAGAAGCTGATCCCGGTCGCGGCCGGCCTCGGCGGTGGCAGCTCGGACGCGGCGGCCGCGCTCCAACTCGCCAATGCGTCCCTCCCGGAGCCCCTTCCGGCCGGTGAGCTGCACCTCGTCGCCCGAGAGGTCGGGGCGGACGTGCCCTTCTTCCTCCACGACGGCCCGCAGCTCGGCACGGGTGACGGCACGATCCTGCGTCCGCTCGAGCTCCCTCGCGACTACCTCGTCCTCCTCGTCCTCCCACACGGCGAGGCGAAGGAGTCCACGGGCGCCGTGTACCGCGCGTTCGACGAGCGCGCCGGGAGCGGCGGCTTCGACGGGCGCCGGGCCGCGCTCGAGGAGGCGCTGGGCGGCATCGCGACGGCACGTGACCTCGCCCGCCTCCCGGGCAACGACCTCGCCTCGTCGCCCCTCGCGCAGCGGCTCGAGGAGCTCGGCGCCTTCCGGGCCGACGTGTCCGGCGCCGGGCCGACGGTGTACGGGCTGTTCGACGACGAGCGCCTCGCCCAGGAGGCCCGGGACGCGCTCGGCGAGCTCGCCCGGACCTGGCTCGCGAGGCCGGTGCCCTGAGCGCCGGTCGGCGCTGGTGGCAAGATGACCCGTGGCTCTGGGGCGTGGCCAAGCGGTAAGGCAACGGGTTTTGGTCCCGTGATCCCAGGTTCGAATCCTGGCGCCCCAGCCTCGGTGTCGCGAGACGGAGAAGGCAGCCTCGGCGCGGTCGTGATGGCGGCGGGCCTCGGCACGCGCATGCGCTCGAGCGTCCCCAAGCACCTGCATCCGATCCTCGGGAGGCGCATGGTCGACTGGGTGCTCCGCGCGGCTGTGGGGGTCGGGGCCGATCGCCTCGTCGTCGTCGCCGCTCCGGGCACTGCCGAGGCCTTCGACGAGGTCGAGGTCGCCGTCCAGCCCGAGCCGCTCGGGACGGGGCACGCCGTGTCGTGCGCGCGCGAGGCGCTCGAAGGGCGCGCGGACGACGTCCTCGTCCTCTCCGGCGACACGCCCCTCCTCACCTCGGGCCTCCTCCGGGAGCTCGTCGACACGCACCGGCGCGAGAGAGCGTGGGCGACGGTCCTCTCCTTCGAGCCCGAGGACCCGAAGCACTACGGGCGCATCCTTCGGAACGCGGAGGGCGGGCTCGAGGCCATCGTCGAGTACCGCGACGCGACCCCCGCGCAGCGGGAGGTCGGGGAGGTGAACTCGTCCATCTACGTCTTCCGCGGGGAGCGGCTGTGGCCGGTTCTCGAGCGGCTCGCACCGCACAATGTGCAAGGTGAGCTCTACCTGACGGACTCGATCGCCCTCCTCGCGGCGGAGGGAGGGCGCGTGGCAGTGCACAAGGGAGGAGATCCGGTGGAGACCGAAGGCGTGAACACGAGGGTCGAGCTGGCCGCTGCCGCGGCCGCGCTCCGCGACCGGATCCTCGAGGAGCACATGCTCGCCGGGGTCACGATCGTCGACCCCGCGACGACGTGGATCGAGGGCGACGTCGCGATCGAGCCCGACGCGGTGATCCACCCGTTCACGGTCATCCGCGGCGCCTCGAAGGTCGCCGCGCGGGCCGAGATCGGCCCCCACGCGGTCGTCGTGGACAGCGTCGTCGGGGAAGGGGCCCTGGTGGGACCGTTCTGTTACCTTCGCCCCGGCACGGTGCTCGAGGCGGGCGCCAAGGCAGGCACGTTCGTGGAGATGAAGAACTCGCGCATCGGTGAGCGGACCAAGGTGCCCCACCTCTCGTACCTCGGTGACGCCGACGTCGGCCCGGACTCGAACATCGCGGCGGGGAACATCACGGTGAACCTCGACCACGCCACGCGCCGGAAGGAACGCACGGTCATCGGCCGCAACGTCAGGACGGGAGTCGACAATGCCTTCGTCGCCCCTGTCACGATCGGCGACGACGCATGGATTGCAGCCGGCTCCGTGATCACAGAGGATGTCCCTGCAGGCGCGCTCGCGATCGCACGCGCGCGCCAGGTCAACAAGGAAGGGCGTGGTGGAGAGCGGAACGATTGAGCAGACGCTGCCGGGGCTCGAGCCGATGACGCCCCAGCCCGAGCTCGAGGTCGGTCGCGCGCTCTCGCGCGCTCCCCAGAAGCGGCTCATGCTCTTCTCGGGCCGGTCGAACCCCGACCTCGCGCAGCGGATCGCGGAGAACCTCGAGATCGAGCTCGGCGACGTCACGCTGAAGACGTTCGCGAACGGGGAGACGTACTGCCGCTACGAGGAGTCCGTTCGCGGCGCCGACATGTTCCTCGTCCAGACCGCGTGCGACCCGGTCGACCGCAACCTCATGGAGCTCCTGATCATGATCAACGCGGCGCGGCTCGCTTCCGCGAGGCGGATCACGGCGGTCGTCCCCTGGTACTTCTACGCGCGACAGGACAAGAAGTCTCGGCCGCGCGAGCCGATCAGCGCGCGCCTCGTCGCCGACCTCCTCCAGGCGGCCGGCACCGACCGCGTGCTGACGATGGACCTCCACGCCGGCCAGGCGCAGGGGTTCTTCAACATCCCGGTCGACCACATGACCGCAGTGCCCCTCTTCGCGCAGTACGTGCGTGACCTCAAGCTGCAGGAGCCCGTGGCGGCCGTCTCGCCGGACACCGGGCGCACGAAGCTCGCGGGCAAGTTCGCAGAGATGATCGGCGGCGACCTCGTCGTCCTGAACAAGGAGCGCCCGGAGCAGCAGGTCGCGCGCGTCACGACGGTCATCGGGGACGTCGAGGGCAAGGTCGCGGTCATGACCGACGACATCGTGGACACCGCGGGCACGCTCGTCGCGGGCGCGAGGGCCCTCAAGGAGGCCGGCGCGACGCGGGTCTACGCCTGCGCGACGCACGGCCTCTTCAACGGGCCGGCGCTCGAGCGGATCGCCGAGAGCGAGATCGACCGTCTCGTCGTCACCGACACCGTCCCGGTCGACCCGCTCACGAAGCCGGACAACGTCGAGGTGCTGACCGTGGCCGGGATCCTCGCCGACACCATCTCGAACGTCTTCACGGACGACTCGGTGTCCGCGATCTTCGCGGGCGAGAACCAGCTCTTCTGACTCGGCGTCCTCCGGGCGCTCGGCGGGCTACTCGGTGGTCGGAGGCTCCGCGGCCACGGGCACCGCGCTGAACCGCGCCCCGCGCCACGAGACCGAGTCGACCCCGAGCCGCCTGATCTCCGCGTCGCTTCCGAACATCCGCACGTAGTCCACGACCGCCTGCAGCGGGCTCACGGAGCTCTGGATCGACACCGTGCGCCGCCCCGAACGTATCTCGTATTTCGTCGTCACGGCGAGAGAGATGCGCCGGGGAGCAGGAACCTGCGCTGCAACCGGGGGATCTGCCGCCCCTCGATCAGGTGATCCGCCCGCTACTCGAGGATCCGCACGGCGAGCTCGGGCGGGCAGCCCTGCTCGACGAGGTCGATCGCCCGGTGCAGGTCCACCGGCGAGCGCGCGAGCTTCTCCGCGGCGGCCTCGTCGTAGCCCGCCCGCACGAGCCTCGAGATCCGCCACTGGAGCACGCGCTCGGGCTCGGCGAGCTCCCGGTCGCGATCCGGGGCGAGGGTGCGGGCAGCGGCCATGTCCCAAGCATGCCCGAAACGGTGCGGCTCGCCGTCGAGGAAACCCACGCGTCCCGATGTGGCGAACCCACATCGTGGCCGGAGCGCGCGCCGCGCGGCTCTCCCGGGGCGGACGGAGCGACGATCGCTACAATCCGCCGCCGTGTCCGGAGACAGGCTGAAGCTCGAGGTCAGGGAGCGCGAGGAGCGCGGCTCTCGCCGCACCCGGCGCCTGCGGGCGCAGGGGCTCGTTCCCGGCGTCCTGTACGGGAAGGGCGCGTCGCGCGCGATCGCCGTTCCGGAGCGCGAGCTCCGGGCCGTGATGACCGGTCCCTCGGGGCTCCACGCGATCCTCGACGTCGTCATCGAGGGCCAGAAGACGGTGCACCCGTCGATCCTCGCCGACTACCAGCAGGATCCGATCCGGGGCACGATCTCGCACATCGACCTCCGGGAGGTGCGGCTCGACCAGCCGATCACCGCGAGCGTCGTCGTCCAGCTCGTCGGCGAGGCCGTCGGAGTCAAGTCGGGCGGGATGCTCTCCCTCGTCACGCGCGAGCTGAACGTCGAGGCGCTGCCGGCGGACGTCCCCGAGCACATCGAGATCGACATCACCCACCTCGAGGTCGGCGACGTCCTGCGGCTCGCGGACGCACCCGTCCCGGACAACGTCACGTACCTCGACGACCCACACGAGACGGTCATCGCGACCGTCTCGGTCCCGCGCGGCTACACGGAGCTCGAGGAGGCTGCAGCCGAGGAGGCCGCAGCCGAGGAGGCCGCCGCCGCCGAGGCCGGGACCGCCGAGGAAGCCGAGCCTTCGGGCTCCGAATCCGAGGAGTAGCGTGCGCCTCTTCCGTCGAGGCGACTCCGCCTCGACGCTCGAGCTGCTCGTCGCCGGGCTCGGCAACCCCGGCCGGGAGCACGAGCGCGACCGGCACAACGTGGGCTGGATGGTCGTCGACGAGCTCGCGCGGCGCTGCGGCGCGTCCTTCAAGTCGAAGTTCGACGGGCGCGTGAGCGAGGCGCGCGTCGGCGGCGCGCGCGTCGCGCTGCTGAAGCCCGAGACGTACATGAACGAGTCCGGGCGCTCGATCTCCGCTGCCGCGCGCTACTTCAAGGTTCCCCCGGAGGCCGTCCTCGTCGTCCACGACGACGTCGATCTCGACGTCGGCCGGCTGCAGGCGCGCCTCGGCGGCGGCCTCGCGGGTCACAACGGCCTCCGCTCGATCGCGCAGGCGCTCGGGACGCGGGACTTCCTCCGCCTTCGGGTCGGCGTCGGCCGGCCCGGGAGAGGCGACCCGCGCGACGTCGCGGACTACGTCCTCTCGCCGTTCGAGCCCCACGAGGACCCCGAAGGCTTGGTCGCGCGTGCGGCCGATGCCGTCGAGGCGCTCCTCGCCGAGGGGCTCGACGAGACCCAGCGTCGCTTCAACTGAGTCGTGCGGGCCTTCGCTGGCCCGGCGCTCGAAACGCAGCGGGTGCTCGGTTAGCATCGCGCGATGAGGTGCGCGGCGTGCGATGCCGTGGTGCCGGAAGGAGCGCTGTACTGCGCACGTTGCGGCACGCGGGTCGTGAGCCCGATCACGGGCTCCGAGCGGCGGGTCGTGACGGCGCTCTTCTGCGACCTGGTCGGATCCACCGAGCTCGGCGAGCGCGTGGATCCGGAGGAGCTCGATCGGCTCCACCGCCGCTACTACGCGCTGGCTCGAGCGGCGATCGAGGCGCACGGGGGATCGGTGGAGAAGTTCATCGGGGACGCCGTCGCGGGGCTCTTCGGCTTCCCCGAGTCGCACGAGGACGATCCAGAGCGAGCCGTGCGTGCAGCGTGCGAGATCCTCGACGAGATCAGGTCGACCGGGCTCGACGTCTCCGTGCGGATCGGTGTCGAGACGGGCGAGGCTTTCGTGCGGGAGGACGTCGAGCCTGGGCACGGCTTCGCGACGGGTGACGTGATGAACACCGCGTCGAGGCTCCAGTCGGTCGCCGACCCGATGTCCATCGCCGTTGGCGCGCGGGCGGCGGCAGCGGCGCGGCGGTCCTTCGTGCTTGCCGAGCTGCCGGCCCAGCGACTCAAGGGAAAGCAAGGTCTCGTGCAGGCCTGGCGCGTCGTCGGGCCTGCCCGCGACGCGGCGGCGCGGGAGGCGACTGCCGCGACCACGTTCGTCGGGCGAGAGGCCGAGATCGGGCGTCTGCGCGCCGCGGTCGCCGCTCTCGCGGGAGGTCAGGGATCCGTCGTCCTCGTCGAAGGCGACCCGGGGATCGGGAAGTCCCGGCTCGTTCGGGAGGTGAGGGAGTCGTCCGGCGCACTGTGGCTGCGCGGGCGGAGCGTCGACCAGCGTGATGCCGCCGGCTACCGCCCGTTCGCGGAGCAGGTGCGAGCATGGGTGGGAGGCGAGGCGGTGTGGGACGAGTTGATGTGGAGCGCGCTCGCCCTCGGGCTGAGCCGGAACGACGCCGGGCTGCTCGCGACGGTTGCGGGAATCGACCCGGACGACGAGACCTCGGGCAGACTCGCGCATCTCGACCCGGAAGCACTGAGGATAGCCCTCTTCGTGTCGGTGCGATCCTGGCTGGACGAGCTGGCCGCATCCAGACCGGTCGTCCTCGAGTTCGAGGACTGGCACTGGGCGGATCCGGCGTCGGAGCAGCTCCTCGAGCACCTCCTTCCGCTCGTCGAGGAGCGCCCGCTCCTGGTGGTCGTCGTGGCTCGTCCTGCTGCACCGTCGAGCGCCGCCGTCCTCGAACGAGGGGCGGACACCCTCTCTCGACTCCAGACGCTTCTCCTCGAGCCGCTCACCGAGAGCGAGGCGCAGCTCCTCCTCGACGAGCTCGTCGCCGACCGCGACCTTCCTCGAGACCTCGCGAGCGGGGTGCTCGAGCGCGCGGAGGGAAACCCGTACTTTCTCGAAGAGCTCTCCCGCTTCGTCGCGGAGGGCGACGGGGCGATGGAACTGCCGGACAGCGTGCGCGCTGCCGTCACGTCGCGGGCCGACAGGCTCGATCCCGACCTGAGGGCAACGCTCAGGGTTGCCGCGGTCATCGGCCGGTTCTTCTCACTCGGCCTGCTCGAGCGGATCGACGAGAAGGACGGCGCCGCGGCGCGGCTCGACAGGCTCGTCGCCGCGAGATTCGTCATGCCGGTCGGACGCGGCAGGTACGGGTTCGCCCACGCGCTGACCAGGGAGTCGGTGTACGAGGGCACGCCCCTCGCCGAGCGGCGGCGCCTGCACCGGGAGATCGCGGGCGCGCTCGCCGACGAGGTGCCAGTTGGAGCGACGAACCTGCCGTCGATCGCCTACCACCTCGCCCAGGGGGAGGAGTGGGAGGCAGCGGCATCAGCGCTCGTCGCCGCCGGGCAGCAGGCGGCTCGCATCGCGGCGGACGACGAGGCCCTGGAGATGTACCGGGCGGCGATCGAGGCGCACGAGCGACTTCCGGCGGACCGCTGGAGCCCGCTCGAACGGTCGCGCATCGACCGCGAGATCGCAGACGCGCTTCGCCGGCTCGGCCGCCACGACGAGGCCGCCAGGCAGATCCTCGGGGCGCTCAACCGCCTGGGAGTCAGGCTTCCGCGGGACAGGGCGGCAGTGAGACGCGCGGTTCTCCGCCAGCTCCTCCCCCGGCTCCTCGGCCCGCCCGAGCTGCCGCCTCCCGACGCGAGCCCCGACCCGATCGAGGTCGAGATCGATCGCGAGCTCGAGATCCTGGGCTGGATCTGGTACTTCGACGACTTCGACCGGGTCGCCCTCAGCGACCTGACCGTCGCGAACCGCGCAGCGCGCGCGCGGGACCTCGAGGGCATCGGAGTCGGCACGTTCCGGGGGGCGCTCGTCTTCTCGGCGCTCGGCCGCCGCGGGCTCGCCTGGCGCTACGGACGGCGTGCGCTCGAAGCGGCCGAGCGGATGACCGACCCGGTCCAGGTCGCGAGGACCAAGCAGGGGGTTGCCATCGTCGCGCTCCACTTCGACGGCTGGGAGCAGGCGATCGCGCTGCTCGAGCCGGCACTCGAGGTCTGCGCCGAGGCGGGCGAGCTGCGCCTGTGGGCGACGAGCGCCGCGCTGCTCGCGTTCGCTGCGAACGAGCACGGCGACAGCGATCGAGCTCGTGCCCTCGGGCGAGCCATCGAGAAGGTCGGTCTCGAGTCGGGAAACCAACAGGTGCACGGGTGGGGGCTCTTCACGACCGCAGGGGCCAGCCTAGGCGCGGGCGACGTCGACCGGGCTGCCGAAGCCGCCGCTGACGCGAGCGACGTGCTCCTCGGCGTGCCGGACCACCTCATTCGCGTCACGGCACTCGGCGTCCTCGCTCGAGCCCAGCTGCGGCGCGGGGACGTCGCCGGTGCTGGGACGGCGATCGAGGAGGGCCTGGAGATCGTCCGTGACCGCGCCTTCCGGGGCATCTTCGTCGGCCCCCTCGTCGAGGCGCGAGCCGAGGCAGCGCTGCTCGGACTCGCTCGCGGGCCGAGCCGCGAGAGCGAGGCGGCGGCACGGGAGGCGATCCGGGCGTCGCTCCGCCAGAGACACATCGGCAGGTGGCACACGGTCCACGCGCGCGTTCTCGACTGCGGGCAGGCGCTGCTGCTGCGCCGGGAGCAGCGGGCAGCGCGTTCGCTCGCCCGGTCGGAGCGCCTCGCCGGAGAGCTCGGCTGGCGCGGCGCCTTCGAGGGAGCGTGGTCGTGGGTCGTCCGGTGCTGCGCCGAGGCCGGGATCGAGCCGCCGAGCGGCCCGGAGCTCGCTCGGGGCCGCGACCCGGGCGACTCGCTCTAGCGCCTCGCCCGATCTCCGGACGATCGGGGTGGAGGACGTCCGGGGCTACGATGGCCCCGCGGGACGCCCGTCCCGCCGAACGCATGGACCCGACGCCCACACCACTCGCCGCGCTCGTCGACGCCCTCCGGTCGGACGAGCGCTTTCGCGACTTCACGGCTGCCTTCCCCGCGCCCGCACGCGTGTCGGAGCCCGCGTTGCCCCTCCTCCTCGCGGCCCTCCACGCGGAGCTCGGCCGCCCGCTCGTCTGCCTGCTCGGCGACGACGAGGAGGCGCGCGACACGGCCGAGGCCGTCTCCTGGTATCTCGACCCCGCTCTCGTCGCGCTCCTCCCGAGCCGCGGCGTGAGCCCCGGCTCCGGGCTCGAGCCGCCGGCGCACCTCGTCGGCGAGCGTGCGCGGGCGCTCGGGGTTCTCGCGGTGGGAGGTCTCGTGTGCGTGTCCGCGCGCGCGCTCGCCGAGGGGATGCCGCCGCCGGACGAGCGACCGGGGGTCGTCCGTGTCGCCCGCGGGGACGAGATCGGGCTCGACGGGCTCGTCGAGGCGCTGACGCTCGCGGGGTACGAGCGCGTCGAGCGCGTGGAGGAGCGCGGGCAGACGGCGGTCAGGGGCGGGCTCGTCGACGTCTTCCCGAGCACCGGCCGCGAGCCCCTCCGCATCGAGTTGTTCGGGGACGAGGTCGAGCAGATCCGCGCCTTCTCGCCCTTCACCCAGCGCGCGCTCCACGTCGTCGAGGAGGCGGTCGTGTACCCGGCGCGGGAGCGTCTCGCCACCGCTCACGGCCTCGAGGAGGACTCGGGCGAGGCCGCCCGCGTCCCTCTTCTCGACCGGCCGCCGGACGTCGTCTGGCAGCTCGAGGACGTCCTGCGCGTCTGGGAGGAGGACGGGGCGGAGCCGCCGGCACTCGACGGCGCGGCCCGGCTCGACTCGCTCCCGCGGTCGCAGCCGCACGCGTTCGAGGCCCAGCGTCCCGCGATCGCCGCGCGTGGGCTCGCGGAGGCAGAGGGCGAGCTCGGGGCGATGCTCAAGCAGGGTCGGCGGGTGGTGGTCGCCTTCCCGCACGCGGGCGAGGCGCAGCGGACGCAGCGGCTGCTGCGCAAGGTCGACGCCGCTCTCGACGAGGACGCGCTGACGCTCCCGCCGGAGCCGTCCGTCCGCTTCGTCGTCAGCCCGGCCCGAAGGGGCTTCGTCTGGCGCGACCTCGGCCTCGCGCTCCTCCCGGACACCCAGGTCTTCCGCAAGCGCCCGCCGCGGGCCGATGCCCGGCTCGGCCGCGCGCTCCAGTCGTTCGCGGACCTCCGCGTCGGCGACTACGTCGTCCACGAGGATCACGGCGTCGGGCGCCTGCTCGGCTTCGAGACGAAGGAGGTCGCCGGCGTCACGCGCGACTACCTCTACCTCGCGTTCCGGGGGGAGGATCGCCTCTACGTCCCCCACGAGCAGCTGTCGAAGGTCTCCCGCTACATCGGCGCCGACGCCCGCGCCCCGGCGCTCTCGAAGCTCGGCGGCAAGGCGTGGCAGAACCTGAAGAGCCGCGCGCGGGCGTCCGTCCGCGAGCTCGCGGGCGAGTTGATCGCGCTCTACGCCAGCCGCCAGCAGGCGCCCGGCCTGGCGTACGACCTCTCCGACGACCTCCTCGAGCGCCTGGAGAGCTCGTTCCCGTACCGGGAAACGGACGACCAGCTGCAGGCGATCGAGGCGGTGAAGGAGGACCTCGAGGCGCCGCGCCCGATGGACCGCCTCGTCTGCGGCGACGTCGGCTTCGGGAAGACCGAGGTCGCCGTCCGCGCGGCCTTCGCGGCGGCCCTCAACGGGCGCCAGACCCTCGTGCTCTGCCCGACGACGATCCTCGCCGAGCAGCACTGGAACACGTTCCGGGAGCGCTTCCGCGACCTGCCCGTCCAGGTGGACATGGTCTCGCGCTTCCGGTCGCGCGCCGACCAGAAGCGCGTGCTCGCGGACTTCCAGGCGGGGAAGGTGGACGTGCTCGTCGGCACGCACCGGATCCTCTCGCGGGACGTGATCCCGAAGAGCCTCGGGCTCGTCGTCCTCGACGAGGAGCAGCGGTTCGGCGTCGCGCAGAAGGAGCTCCTCCGCTCGCTCCGGCTGGAGGTGGACGTGCTCGCGCTCTCGGCGACGCCGATCCCGCGGACGCTCCACATGTCGCTCTCCGGCCTCCGGGACATCTCGATCATCGAGACGCCGCCGACCGGGCGGCGGCCGGTTCGCACGACGGTCGGCGAGTACGACGAGGAGCTCGTCAGGGCCGCCCTCGAGCGCGAGCACGCGCGGGGCGGGCAGTCCTTCTACCTCCACAACCGCGTCGAGTCGATCGAGGAGGCGGCGGAGAAGCTCGGGCAGCTCTGCCCCGGCCTTCGCTTCCTCGTGGCCCACGGCCAGATGCCGGAGAAGGAGCTCGAGGAGCGCATGCACGCCTTCCTCGCCGGCGACGCCGACGTCCTCGTCTCGACGACGATCATCGAGTCGGGGATCGACATCCCGCAGGCGAACACGCTCGTCGTCGAGCGCGCGGACACCCTCGGGCTCGCGCAGCTCTACCAGATCCGCGGCCGGGTGGGGCGCTCGGACGTCCTCGCGTACGCCTACCTCTTCTACCCCGACGCCTCGGAGCTCACCCCCGAGGCGCGGGCGCGCCTCTCCACGCTGGCCGACCACACCGAGCTGGGCGCCGGCTTCCAGATCGCGATGCGCGATCTCGAGATCCGCGGTGCCGGCGACCTCCTCGGCCCCGAGCAGTCCGGGCACGTCGCCGCGCTCGGCTTCGAGCTCTACGTCGAGATGCTCGAGGAGGCGGTCGCGGAGCTCTCGGGCACGACGAGGGCCGTCGCGCGGCCGATCAGGGTCGACGCGCGGGTCGACGCGTACGTCCCAGCCGCGTACGTGGCCGCCGAGGCGCTCAAGATCGACCTGCACCGCCGGATCGCGCTCGTGGAGAGCGAGGACGAGCTCCGGGAGCTCGTGGCGGCGACGGAGGACCGCTACGGGCCGATGCCCGAGCCCGTCGAGCACCTGTTCGCGATCCAGGAGGCGAAGCTCAAGCTCGCCCGCCTCGGGGCGGACTACCTCGTCTACCGGGGCGGGCGCGTCACGATCGGCCCGCTCTCCCTCGGGTCGGTGGAGGTCAGGGCCCTCGTGGGCACGCTCCCGACCGCGATCTACTCGACGCAGAGACGGGAGGTCTCGCTCCGGGTCGCGTCCTTGCAGGAGGCGCTCGGCCTGCCCGATGCTATCGTCCACGCCCGCCTGGCCGCCTGAGCCGGCCCGCTTTCTCCGAGACACATCCATGGCTACTTGGCTTCCGAACGGACCGCAACCCGTGCCTAACACCCCCTCGGCTATAACGACCGGGCTTCGATGAGCGTCCTGAAGATCACACTCGCGGGGATGGCGGCCGTGCTCGCGCTCGTCGCGACCGGCTGCGGCGGCGGGAGCGACGAGAGCGTCCCCGACGGCGTCGTCGCGGTCGTGAACGGGACCGAGATCACGAAGGCCGAGCTCGACGAGTTCGTCGGCTACGCGAAGCAGGGCTACGAGGCGTCGAACCAGGAGTTCCCGAAGGTCGGGACGCCCGAGTACCAGAGCATCCAGTCCCAGTGGGTCTCCTACCTCGTGCAGCGGGAGGAGCTGCGCCAGGAGGCGGCCGACCTCGGCATCGTCGTGACCGCGAAGGAGATCGACAAGACCGAGCAGGACTTCGTCAAGGAGAAGTTCGGCGGCAAGCGCGCCGAGTACGTGAAGGCGCTGAAGGCCCAGGGCTTCACCCCCGAGCAGTACCGGACGGTTCACGAGATGACCGCGCTCAGCACGAAGCTCTTCGACGAGCTCACGAAGGACGTCACCGTGAGCGACGAGGAGGTGCTCGCCTACTACACGCAGAACCAGGCGAGCTACCCGGAGTCGCGCGACGTCCGGCACATCCTGATCGCGGTGAAGAAGGGCGGGAAGGTCGACTACGCCGCGAGCAAGGCGAAGGCCGACGAGCTGTACGCGGAGCTCGAGGGCGGCGCGGACTTCGCGGCCCTTGCGAAGGCGAACTCGGACGACCCGGGCAGCAAGGCCCAGGGCGGGAAGCTGACGATCCAGCGCGGGCAGACCGTCCCCGAGTTCGACAAGACGGCCTTCGCGCTCGACGAGAAGGAGATCTCGAAGCCCGTCAAGACGCAGTACGGGTACCACATCATCCAGCCGCTCTCGCCCGTCAGGGGCAGCTTCGAGTCGTACAAGGACGTCGTTCGGGCGACGCTCCTCCAGCAGCGCAAGAACGAGACGATGCAGGCCTGGGTGGAGGAGCTGACCAAGAAGTACGAGAGCAAGGTGAAGTACGCCGACGGCTTCACGCCGCCCGAGATCCCCGAAGTTCCGACCACCGCCACCGAGTAGTCTCCTTCCGATGGGGCTCTCGGAGGCGCTTCTCGACCTCCAGGATCTGACGCGGCGCTTGCGCCGTGACTGCCCCTGGGACCGCGAGCAGACCGCGCGGACGATCGTCCCGCACACGGTGGAGGAGGCGTACGAGGTCGCGGACGCCGCGGTCGCGGGTGACGCGAGCGCTCTCCACGGCGAGCTCGGCGACCTGCTCTTCCAGGTGTACTTCCTCGCGCTCCTCCTCGAGGAACAGGGGCACGGCGACCTCGAGTCCGTCGCGCGGGACGCGCACGCGAAGCTCGTGCGCCGGCACCCGCACGTCTTCGGGGACGTGGACGCGCGGACTCCCGGCCGCGTTCGCGAGCGCTGGGAGGCGATCAAGACCGAGGTCGAAGGCCGGGAGGGGATCTTCCACGACGTCCCCGAGGCGCTCCCCGCGCTGCTCCTGGCGCGAAAGGCGCAGCGTCGAGCGGCGGCGGTCGGCTACGACTGGCCCGACGTCGCCGGGCCTCTCGAGAAGCTGCGCGAGGAGCTCGGCGAGCTCGCCGACGCGCTCGAGCGCGCGGGCGAGCCCGCGCCCGAGACGGAGCCGGATCCCGCCGTCTTCCACGAGCTCGGCGACCTCCTCTTCACGGTCGTGAACGTCTCGCGGCGGCTCAACGTGGATCCGGAGCTCGCGCTGCGGGCGACGACGCGGCGCTTCACCGAGCGAGTGGAGCGCGCGGAGGCGCTGGCCGAGGGCGACGGCGTCGAGTGGCGCGACCTCGACCTCGACGCCCAGGACGACTACTACGAGCGAGCAAAGGAGACCCTCGGATGACAGCCATCTCCCACGTCCATGCCCGGCAGCTCCTCGACTCGCGGGGCAACCCGACGCTCGAGGTGGACGTCCGCCTCGAGTCGGGAGCGTTCGGCCGTGCCGCGGTGCCGTCCGGGGCCTCGACCGGCGAGCACGAGGCGGTCGAGCTGCGCGACGGCGATCCGGCCAGGTACCTGGGGAAGGGCGTCTCGAAGGCGGTCGCGAACGTCAACGGCGAGATCGCGCGCGCCCTGGCCGGGGTGGACGCAGCCGACCAGCGAGCGCTCGACCGCCTGCTCGTGGAGCTCGACGGCACGCCGAACAAGGGGCGTCTCGGCGCGAACGCGATCCTGGGCTGCTCGCTCGCCGCTGCCCGGGCCGCCGCGGCCGACGCGGGCCAGCCGCTGTTCCGCTCGCTGGGAGGCGACGACGCTCGGACGCTCCCGGTTCCCCTCATGAACGTCGTGAACGGGGGCGCGCACGCGCAGAACCGGCTCGACCTCCAGGAGTTCATGCTCGTCCCCGCGGGCGCGAGCACGTTCTCCGAGGCGCTCCGGATCGGCTCGGAGACCTACCACCATCTCCGGGCGCTGCTCCACGAGCGCGGGCTCGCGACCGGCGTCGGCGACGAGGGCGGGTTCGCGCCGGACCTCGAGTCCACCGAGGCCGCGATCGAGGTGATCCTCGAGGCCGCCGAGCGCGCGGGGCACCGCGAGAGCGTCGCGATCGCCCTCGACCCCGCTGCAAGCGAGGTGTTCCGTGACGGCGCCTACGAGCTCCCGGGAGAGGGGAGGACGCTGTCGCCCGAGGCGATGACCGACTTCTACGCGTCTCTCTGCGACCGGTTCCCGATCGTGTCCCTCGAGGACGGGCTCGACGAGAACGCGTGGAGCGACTGGGCGGCGCTGACGCGCGCGCTCGGCGACCGCGTGCAGCTCGTCGGCGACGACATCTTCGTGACGAACGCCGAGTTCCTCCGGCGAGGGATCGACGAGGGCATCGCCAACTCGATCCTCGTGAAGCTCAACCAGATCGGGACGCTGACGGAGACGCTCGACGTGATCGGGCTCGCTCGAAGCGCCGGCTACTCGACCGTCATCTCGCACCGCTCGGGCGAGACGGAGGACACGACGATCGCGGACCTCGCCGTCGCCGTGAACGCGGGGCAGATCAAGACCGGCGCTCCCTCGCGCTCCGAGCGCGTGGCGAAGTACAACCAGCTGCTCCGCATCGAGGAGGAGCTCGGCGCGGCCGCTGTCTTCCCCGGCTGGTCCGCGTTCGAGCGGGTGCGGTAGCCGTGCCCCAGGGAGTCGTGCACGCCCGCCGGACGAAGATCGTCGCGACGGTTGGACCGGCCTCGAACGACGGGGACACGCTCGCGCGCCTCGTCGAAGCCGGCATGGACGCGGTGCGGCTCAACTTCTCGCACGGCTCGCAGGCCGAGCACGAGGTCAGCGCACACCGGGTGCGCGAGGTCCAGAAGGCCTGCGGGCGCCCCCTCGCCCTCATCGCCGACCTGCAGGGGCCGAAGGTCCGGATCGGAGACCTGCCTGCGCCGGTGAAGCTCGATGGCGGTGCGGAGGTGGTCATCGCCGGCGAGGGCTCGGCGAGGCCGGACGACCTCCCCGTGGCGCCGGACGTGCTCGGCGCGGTCCTGCAGGCCGGGGACGAGGTGCTCGTGGACGACGGGCTCGTCCGCCTGCGCGTCGAGCGCGTCGAGTCGGGCCGCGCGCTCTGCCGCGTGGTCACCGGCGGCGTCGTCAGGGAACACAAGGGCGTCAACGTCCCGGGCGTCCCGCTGCCCGTCCCGTCGCTCACCGAGAAGGACCTCGCCGACCTCGCGTTCGCGCTCGATCTCGGCGTGGACTTCGTGGCGCAGTCGTTCGTCCGCACGCACACCGACCTGAGCGCCCTCAAGGCGAGGATCGAGGAAGCGGGCTCGCCGGCGTGGGTGATCGCGAAGATCGAGCTGAAGGAGGCCGTGACCCAGCTCGAGGCGATCCTCGACGAGTGCGACGCGGTCATGATCGCGCGCGGCGACCTGGGGGTGGAGGTCGGCGCTGCGGAGGTCCCGCTCCTCCAGAAGCGCATCATCCAGGCCGCGCTGGAGCGAGGGAAGCCGGCGATCACGGCGACGCAGATGCTCGAGTCGATGGTCAGCCGGCCGGAGCCGACGCGGGCCGAGGCGTCCGACGTCGCGAACGCGATCCTCGACGGGAGCTCGGCGCTCATGCTCTCCGCCGAGACCGCGGTCGGCGACTACCCGGTCGAGGCCGTCGAGACGATGGCGCAGATCGCGCGCGCGGTCGAGCCGAGCCTCGGTTACCGACACCAGATCCCGGCCGCGGCGGAGAACCCGACCGTCGGGCGGGCGATGTCGAACGCCGCCTGCGACCTCGCCGAGGCGCTCGGAGCGAAGGCGATCCTCGTGCCGACGTTCACGGGGCGGACCGCGTCGGCCGTCGCCCGGCTGCGGCCACGCAGGCCGATTGCCGCCCTCACGCACGTCGCTCACTCCCTCCAGCACATGGCGCTCGAGTGGGGCGTCATCCCGCTCGAGATCGAGGAGGCGACGGACGTCGACGACCTCTGGCGCCGCTCGATCGACGCCGTCCGGGAGGCGGGGATCGTGCAGCCCGGCGATCGCGTCGTCCTCACGGCGGGGACCGCCGTGAACATCCCCGGCTCCACGAACGTCATCAAGGTCGACATCGCCTGACGCCCGAGGGCCGCCGCGCTCCGCCCGGCCCGGCGAGACCGCTTGTAACAAGTTGTAACTTGTGGCCGCGAACCCGCTTGCCTACGGGTATCTCCCTCGCGTCCGCGCGTCTGACAACGCTCGTTACAAGTTGTAACTTGCTGAGCCCGTCGTCGTGTCGCTCCGGGTGGGAGGGACGCGGGCGCCGGCGTGGAACGTGAGCAGCGTGGCCGGGACGGGGACGAGCCGCGCGGGCCGGAGCGGGTCGCGCAGGCCGAGGATCGCGCGTCGCAGGATTCGCCTCCTGTGGGCGGTCGCCATCCTCGGCGCCGCCGTCTACCTCTACTACCGGCCGATCTCGAGCTACCTCGAGACGCGGAGCGAGCTCGCCGCGCGCCAGGCGGAGGTCGAGGCGCTCCGGGAGACCCGGAGCGCGCTGCAGCTGCGCCTCGCGAGCTCGACGAGCGTGAAGGCGACGGAGCGCGAGGCCCGGCGTCTCGGGTACGTGAGGCCGGGGGAGAGGCTGTTCCTCGTCAAGGGGATCGCAGCCTGGCGGCGAGCCCAGGCGCAGGAGCGCGCCGGGAGCAGGTAGCCGCGCCGCCGCTGCGCGGGCCTAGGCTTCGCTGCATGGACGACCGTGCCGTCGTCGCCCGCCAGCTCGGGCGCTCGCCACGCGCGTTCCGGCGCGTGGTCGTCCGGTGCCCGTGGGGGCTTCCCGCCGTCACGGAGCAGGAGCCGTACGATCGCGACGGGGCGCCGTTCCCGACGACGTACTACCTCACCTGCCGGCACCTCGTCGCCGCGGTCGCCCGTCTCGAGGCCGCAGGTGGCGTGGAGCGCTGGAGCCGTGCCGCGGCGGAGGACCCGGCCCTCGCGGAGTCCCTCCGCCTCGCGACGGAGGAGCAGCGGGCGCTCAGGCGCGAGCTCGCCGCGGGAACCCATCTCGTCGACGGCGGCGCGTCGCTCGACCTCGGCATCGGCGGCTCGAGGTCGCCCGGCAACCTCAAGTGCCTTCACGCGCACGTCGCGTTCGCTCTCGCTCGCCCGGGGTACGTCCTCGGAGAGCGGATCCTCGCGGAGGTCGGGGAGCCGTGGCCGTCGGAGAGCTGCTGCTCCGCCGAGCCGGGCCTCTAAGCTGCGGCTCCGTGGCAGGGGACGTCACGAGCACCCGGCTCGAGTGGGAGGACGCGTACCGACGCCTGGTCGAGGAGGCGCGGGACGAGCGGCTCGAGGAGGCGCTCCGGCTCCAGCTGGAGGCGGTGACGACACAGCTCCGCCGGCGCGTCGGGGGCACGTTCACGCTGCGGGAGCTCTCGGACGAGTACGGGCGCGCCGACGTGTGGGTCCGGCACGAGCTCGCCGAGCTGGGCGTCGCGGGCTGGCCTCGCACGCTCTCGCTCGTCGAGGGCGCGGCCTTCCACCTCTACTCGCGCGGAGCGGTGGACTACGCGCCGTGACGGGTCTCGAACCGAGACGCAGGCGGCCGCCAAGGCGCCGCCGGCACGGGACGGCGCTTCGCGTGCTGCTGGCGGCCGTCCTCGCTGCGCTCTGCTTCCTCCTCGGGGTCGCGTTCTCCCGTGCGCTCGACGAGCGGCCGAGGACGGGGGAGCCGGTCACCACCGTGCAGACGCTCGCGCCCGGCGAGCAGGAGGCGCCGCCGAAGACGGTGACCGAGACCGTCACCGGTCCTTAGCGCGGGCTCAGAGCTCCTCGGACGCCTCGAGCAGCCCGCCGACGATGATCCCGATCGCGCACGCGAGGCTGATCCAGATGCCGATGCCGCGGCTCGCGTCGAAGAACGTGTCGGGGATCGAGATCACCCGGACGAGCACGAGGATCGTCGCGACCGAGCCGAGCGCGATCGCCACGAGGCTCTCGGGGACGGAGGCAGGCATGGCGACGCCGACCGCGCGCAGCACGACGAGCAGCACCGTCGCGAGCCCGAGGAAGAAGACGATCTTCCCGATCGTGCCCGTGTTCCAGCCGATCACGGACACCGTCGCTCCGACGCCGTCGCGCGAGTACCAGCCCGTGAACGCCGAGACGGCGAGCAGCAAGCCGGAGAGGAACGTGACGCGCTCTCCGAGGCTCGGCGCGCCGCCGAGGCTGTCGAACGGCGATGCTCGTCGCTCCGTCGGGCTCTGCACGGAGGGAAGCATAGGACTTCGGGGCGGCTGGACCGGCCGCACGGCACCGATCCGTGCTCGTAGAATTCGCGCGTGGCCCAGCCAGCGCGCACGATCGACTCCCGCCGGACGTCGTCCGAGGAGCCGCCGGTGGACCCCTTTGCGATCGAGGAGGCGTACCGGCTCCACCGTGCGCGGAGAGCGGCCCGCGCGAGGCGCCACCGCGAGGAGCGCTGGGCGAGCGTGCGGTTCTGGGCCCTCCTCGTGGTCGGCATCGCGGTGGCGGTGCTGCTGGCCGCGCGCACGCTCGGCGAGGTCGAGCGCGTCTTCGGGCTCTAGATGGCAGCCGCCGCCGAGGAGCGGCCGGGGAGCGCCGCGCTCGGGGCGCTCGTCTTCGGAGCGGGGATCGGGGCGCTCGCGACCGAGATCACGGCCTCGCGCCTGCTCGCCCCGTACTTCGGGTCGTCCACGATCGTCTGGGCGAACCTCATCGGGATCGTCCTCGCCGCTTTGGCCGTGGGCTACTGGCTCGGCGGGCGTCTCGCCGACCGTCGGCCGAGGGCGTCGATCCTGGGCCTCGTCGTGCTCGTGGCGGCGCTCTTCGTCGCGGCGATCCCGTTCGCGGCGAAGCCGTTCCTCGACCTGACGGTCGCGGGGCTCGACACCGTCTCGGCGGGCGCCGTCGTCGGGAGCTTCCTCGCGGTCGTCCTCCTCTGCGCGCCGCCGGTCGTGCTCCTGGGGATGGTGTCGCCGTTCGCCATCCGGCTCGCGGTGGTGGAGATCGAGACCGCGGGCGCCGTGGCCGGAAGGCTCTACGCGCTCTCGACCGCGGGCTCGCTGGTCGGCACCTTCCTGCCCGCGCTCGTCCTGATCCCCGCCATCGGGACGCAGCGGACGTTCCTCGTGATCGCGGCGCTGCTGGCGCTCTCGTCGTGCTTCCTGCTCGGGGCGCGCTACGCGGTCGTGGCCGTCGCGCTCGCAGCGCTCGTGGCGGTCCCGCCCGGTGCGGTCAAGTCCACAGACGGGCTGCTCCACGAGGAGACGTCGTTCCAGCAGTACATCCGCGTCGAGGAGGAGCCGGACGGCCGGCGTCTCCTGTCCCTGAACGAGGGCGTCGCCGTCCACTCGGTCTGGCGCCCGGACTCGGTCCTCACCGGCGGGGTGTGGGACGCGTTCCTCGCCGTGCCCCCGCTCCTCGGCCGCCCGCTGGAGCGCGTCGCGATCCTCGGCAACGCGGCCGGCACGACGGCGCGCGCGCTCGGCGTCTACTACCCGGGCGCGACGGTCGACGGCGTCGAGCTCGACCCGGCCGTGAGCAGGGTCGGCTTCCGCTACTTCGCGATGGGCGAGAACCCGCGGCTCCGCGTGCACGACGCCGACGCGCGCCCGTTCCTGCGCTCGACGGAGGAGCGGTACGACCTGATCGTCGTCGACGCCTACCACCAGCCGTACGTCCCCTTCTACCTCGCGACGCGCGAGTTCTTCAGGCTCGTGCGCGACCGGCTCGCGCCCGGCGGGATCGTCGCGCTCAACGTCGCCACCGTTCCGGACGACGCGAGGCTCGTGAGCGCGGTCGGCGGGACGCTCGCGACCGAGCTCCCGCAGGTGCTCGCGTGGCCCGCCCTCCGGTTCAACACGATCGTGCTCGGCCTCACGGCGCCGCTGGACGAGGTCGAGCTCGCGCGGCGCCTCGCGTCCGGCCCGGCCGACCTCTCGCCGCTGCGCGAGCTGCTCGCGCGCGACGCCGTGCCGGTCGAGCCGGGCGCAAGCCCCTGGACCGACGACCACGCCCCGGTCGAGTGGCTCACCGACCGGATGATCGTCGCGTACGCGGCCGAGGGCGGCCGCCTCGACGAGGACTACCTCCCGACGAGGCCGCGATGATCGCGGTCGAGCGTCGCGACGGGCGCCCGCTCCGGATCGGTCACCGGGGAGCGGCGGCGCTCGCTCCCGAGAACACGCTGCGCTCGTTCCGCGCGGCCGTCGCCGCGGGGGTCGATCTCGTCGAGTTCGACGTCTACGAGCTCGAGGGAGGCGAGCTCGTCGTCGCCCACTCGAACGACCTGCACGAGGTGAGCCACGGCAGGCACCAGGGGACGGTCCGAGACCGCCCGCTGGCGGCGCTCAGGGAGCTCTGCCCGGAGTTGCCGACGCTCGACGAGGCGCTCGCGTTCTTCGTCGACGAGGCCGCCGAGATCGGCGCTCACCTCGACCTGAAGGTCCACGGTCGCGAGCGCGACGTCGCGGAGGCGATCCGGCGGTTCGGCCTGCGCGAGCGGAGCTTCGTGAGCACGCTCGACGTCCGTTCCGCCCGCGCGCTCGCGCGCCTCGACCCGGGCCTCCGGTCCGGGATCACCCTTCCGCGCAGCGTGCTCGGGATCACCGAGGACGGCAAGGGCGCCCCGGTCGCCCGGCTCGGGCTCGCGCTCCTGCGGCCGCTGATGCCGCTCCTCGTCGGCCCGGTGACCGCCCTCGCGCGCGCGCGCGTCCTCGCGCTCCACCACTCCGTCGTCGGCGAGGCCGCCGTCGAGCGGGCCCACGCGAGAGGCGTCCCGGTCGTCACGTGGACGGTCGACGACCCCGCCGAGCTCGCGCGCGTGGACGCGGCGGGCGTGGACGCAGTCGTGACCAACGATCCGACGATGTTCGCGTCTACACTGGAAACGTGAGATCCCCGGCCCGCGTCATCGCCCTCGGGCTCCTCGTCGCCTGCGGGCTCGTCGGGCTCGCGGCCGCGTTCGGCCTCGCGGCGAGCGCCGGCGCGGGAACCGGCCAGACGACCGTCACCTCGACCGAGCCTCCCCCCACCACGACCACGGAGCCTGCGCCGCCCGCCGAGCCGCCGGTGGCGCCCGCGCCGACGACGCCCGCGCCGATCCCGTTCGGCGTGACGGTCGGCGGCGTGACGGTGGGCGGGCTCATGCCCGAGCGAGCGGCCACCCGCGTGCGGAAGTCCTTCGCGAGACCGCTCGTGCTCGTGGTCGAGGACGGTCGCGCCGTCCGGCTTGCCCCGGGAGCGCTGGGAGCCCAGCCGAAGGTCGACAAGGCGATCCGGCGGGCACGTGCCGCTCGGCCCGGCACGGCGATTCCGCTCGACGTCGCCGTCTCGCGCGAACGCATCCGGACGTACGTCGACCGCCTCGCCCGCCGTGTCGACCGCAAGCCGGTGGACGCCCAGCTGAAGCTCGACGGCGTGAAGCCGCGCGCCGTCCCCTCGCGGGTCGGCCGACACCTGAAGCAGCTCGAGACCGCGCGGGGGATCCGCACGCTGCTCGCGACGAACGGCAGGAAGCCGCTCCGCCTCCCCTTCGTCACCCTGAAGCCGGACGTCACCTCGGCCGAGTTCGACCAGGCGATCGTCATCCTCCGCGAGTCCAAGCGGCTCCTGCTCTTCGACGACGTGAAGCTCGTGCGCTGGTTCCCGGTCGCGACCGGCCAGGCGTCGTACCCGACGCCGCTCGGCACGTACGAGGTCGTGAACATGCAGCGGAACCCGTGGTGGTACCCGCCGCCGTCGCCGTGGGCGCGGAACGCGGATCCCGTGCCTCCGGGCCCGGGAAACCCGCTCGGGACCCGCTGGATCGGGCTCTCGGCCCCCTACGTCGGGATCCACGGGACTCCGGACGCCGCCTCGATCGGCTACTCGGCCTCGCACGGCTGCATCCGGATGAGGATCCCCGATGCCGAGTGGCTGTTCCAGCACGTCGACATCGGGACACCCGTCTTCATCATCCCGCGGTAGCGGCGCATGGGGCACCGCGCCAAGCTCGTCGCCCAGGGCGTGGCTCTCGGTCTCGTCGTGCTCCTCTTCGCGCTCCTCGCCTGGTCGCTCGTCCGGGACGAGGGCGGCGACCTCGCCGCCGCGGCTGCCCGGGGAGAGCGGCCGAAGGCGCCCGACTTCGCGCTCGAGCGTCTCGACGGCGAGGGCGAGCTCCGGCTCTCGTCGCTCCGCGGGAAGGCGGTCGTCGTCAACACGTGGGCCTCCTGGTGCATCCCGTGCAAGGAGGAGGCCCCGTACCTCGAGCAGCTGTGGCGCGACAACCGCGACCGTGACGTCGTCGTCGTCGGGGTGAACGCGAAGGACCTCCGCGGCGACGCGCGACGGTTCGTGAGCCGCTACGACCTGACCTTCCCGGTCGTCCGGGACGGCTCGGGCGACACGATCCGCGAGTGGGGGGTCACGGGCTTCCCCGAGACCTTCGTCCTCGACCGCGAGGGGCGCGTCGTCGAGGCGTTCGCGGGGGCCGTCAACTCGGACGAGGACAAGGAGCGCCTGGGCTCGGCGATCGAGCGCGCGCTCGAGTCGTGACGAGGGCTGCGCTCCTCGCGCTCGTCGCCGCCGGGGCTCTCGCGGTCGGAGCGGGAGCGGCGCGCGCCGAGGCTCCCAACGCGGCGGACCTCGAGGCCGAGCTCGTCTGCCCTGTCTGCGAGACGACGCTCGACCAGTCGAACGCTCCCGTGGCCGAGCGGATGAAGGCGTTCATCCGGGCGCGCATCGCGGCCGGCGACTCGGCGCAGGAGATCAAGGACGCGCTCGTGGCGGAGTTCGGGCCGGGCGTGCTGGCGAAGCCCCCGGAGGGCGGCTTCGGCCTCCTCGCGTGGCTGCTCCCGCTCGGCGCTCTCGTCGTGGGCGCGGTCGTCGTGGGTGTCCTCGTCCGGGCGTGGAGCTCGCGGAGAGTGGCGGGCGCGGAGAACGAGGAGCCCCTCGACCCTGCGCTCGAGCGGCGCGTGGACGAGGAGCTCGCGCGGTTCGACGCCTGAGATGAGCTGGACGTCGATCCCGGTCGCCTTCGTCGCGGGCATGGTCTCGTTCCTCGCCCCGTGCGTCCTCCCGCTCGTACCCGGCTACCTGTCGGCGGTCTCGGCCGTGGACGCGGACAAGCTCGGCGAGCCCGGCACGGCGCGGCGCGTGCTCTCGTCGAGCGTTCCGTTCGTCCTCGGCTTCAGCGCGTTCTTCGTGCTGCTCGGCGTCGGCGCGGCGCTCGTCGGGGGACGCGTCTTCGCGAACCAGTTCCTGCTCGAGCGGGTGGCGGGGCTCGTCCTCGTCGTCCTCGGCCTCGTCCTCATGGGGCTCCTGCCGTGGCCCGAGCGGCTCGTCGGCGCGAGCCTGCTCCAGCAGGCGCGGGGGCGCGGCTCGCGCTTCTTGCTCGGTGGGGCGTTCGCCGTGTGCGCGGCGCCGTGCATCGGACCGGTGCTGGCGGCCATCCTCGTCCTCGCCGGGTCGTCCGACACGGTGCTCGAGGGCGCGGCGCTCCTCGGTGTCTACTCCCTCGGCCTCGCGCTGCCGTTCGTCCTCGCCGCGGCGCTCTTCACGCGCGCCATGGCCGCGTTCCGCTGGTTCCGCGACCACTACCACGCGATCCAGTTCGCCGGCGGCGCGATCATGGTCGCGCTCGGGCTCCTCCTCTTCTTCGAGCGCTTCTACCTGCTGCGCGTGTACCTGAACCGCATCCTCGAGGCCGTCGGCATCGAGCCCGCGTTCTGATCAGAGGCGAGGGCGGGGGAGCGCGAGCGACCCGCTCTCGACGAGCGCGCGAGCGCGCTCGACCTCGGCGAGGAGGCCGTCGACGTCCACGTCCCGGTGGCGCGGTCGGTACGGGCCGAGCCTGCGAGCCGCCTTCGCGAGCTGCCGCTCGCAGCCCGGGCGGTTCCCGCGGCCGGCGTGGTGCCACGCGACCGCGACGTGGACGAGGCCCTGGAGGAAGTCCCGCTCCCCGGCCGGCGCGACGCGCCACTCGTCCTCCAGCTCCTCGTGCGCCGCGAAGTACTCGCCGGAGCGGATGAGCGCGAGGCCGCGGTCGAGCGCCACGCCGTGATTATCGGGCGTCCGTGCCAGGTGGTACCTTCGCGCGGTGGCGACGATCCTGCTGGTGGGGGTCGACCTGTTCTTTCGGGGGAAGCTCGAAGCGCTGCTCCCGGACCACCGGCTCGTGACGACCGACAGCGTGCACGCTCCTGACCTCGTGATCGCCGACATCGCCCGCGTGGAGCCCGAGGAGGTCGTCGACGCGTGGCCGGACATCCCGATCCTCGGCTACACGAACCACACGGACCGCGCGGGACTGCAGCGTGCGCACACGGCCGGGTTCGACCAGGTGACCGTGAAGTCGGCGCTCGTCGAGCGCGCCCCGCAGCTCGTCCAGGAGCTCGCGGGCGGCACCGAGCCGGCGTAGGTCGGATCCCCCCGTGCCCGCAGGTCGGTCTGGCTAGACTCGCTCCCGTGACGTACATCATCGCGGAGCCCTGCATCGACATCAAAGACCGCTCCTGCGTCGACGTCTGCCCCGTGGACTGCATCCACGAGTACGCGCGGATCCTCGTGATCGACCCCGAGGAGTGCATCGACTGCTTCAGCCCGAGCGAGCAGCTGCTCACGTCGCACGGGCTGCGGACCTTCGCGGAGCTCGAGAACCGGTCGTGCAAGGTCCTCACCGACAGGGGGTTCGAGACGGCGTTCGTCAAGCGGTTCCGGAAGCGGCCGCTCGTGAAGGTGGAGCTCGCCCCCGCCTTCGAGGAGCGCGATCGCTACGGGGGCACGCGGCTGACGACACGGAACGTCTCCCGGTACCGGCGCACCGTCACGGCGACTCCGACGCACGGGTGGATCCTCAGCGACGGCCAGAAGACGAGCTCCCTCTCGGTCGGTCAGTTCGTGCCGGCTGCGAAGGCGTCGCCCCGGCGCGACGGCGAGAGCTACCGGCTCGGCGTGCTGCACGGGCTCGTCTACGGCGACGGCTCGTGGAACAAGGTCGAGGTCCGCTCCGGAGAGCACCTGCACCACGTCCAGCTCTACGGCGAGCGCGTCGCGCGCTTCCGGGACTTCTTCGACCACGTGACGTACTCGTCGTGCCTCGACGTGCACCCGGGGTACGCGGGGACCGGTGTCGTGCGCTCGTGCGTCAACCTCAAGAGACTCCTTCCCGAGACCGCCGACGCCGAGTACGTCACGGGCTTCGTCGACGGATGGCTGGCGGCCGACGGCGACCCGGTGAAGGCAGGCTCGTGGAGGCTGCGCTCGACCGACCACGAGGCGCTCGCGTGGCTCGAGGGGGCGGCCGCGATCGCCGGCTTCGTCGCGATCGGCTCCGGCGAGGAGGGCAGCCGGGTGACGGACTTCGGGGTTCGGAGCCGTCCGATCCGCTGGCTCTACCTCGCGACGCGCGAGACGCACTGGCGGGTGATGCGCGTCGAGGCCCAGGACGGGGACGACACGGACACGTTCTGCGCGGTCGTTCCCGGCAAGCACGAGTTCACCCTCGCCGGAGGGGTCTACACGCGGAACTGCGGTGCGTGCGAGCCCGAGTGCCCGGTGGAGGCGATCTTCCCCGAGGACGCCCTGCCCGACAAGTGGAACGCCTTCGTCGAGATCAACTACGCGTACCCGGACGCCGCGAAGATCGACGCGCTCACCGACAAGTACGCGGAGGAGCACGACGTCCACAACGAGCCCATCGCGTGATGGAGGACGGGAGGAGCGGGTACCTCTTCTTCGTGTGGACGCCGTCGGGCTACGCGCTCGTCGAGCAGCAGGGCGACCCGCCGCGTCCCGGCACGGAGGTCGAGGACGAGCAGCGGCGGTACCGCGTCGCGAAGGTCGCGCCGTCGCCCCTGCCGGGCGACACCCGCCCCTGCGCCTACCTGCTTCCGGCCTAGTCCCTAGTAGTCCCTAGCGTCTCGCGGCCGAGGGCGGCACGTCCACGCGGATCGTCGACCCGCGCGGGTAGCTGATCTCCGAGCTGAAGCGCGCGTTGAGCGTCGCGGCGCGCTCCGCGAGCGCCTCGAGGACGGCGGCCCGCCGCTCCGGCGGCCCGTCGTCGGCGACCACGAGCTCTGCGCCGCCGCTCGGCGTCGCCTTCACCCAGACGACGATGCGCGAGGGCGTGCCTCTCCGCACCGACTGTTCGATCGCCTCGCGGAGGATCTGGAAGAGCGCGAGCTGCGCGCTCTCCCCGAGCGAGTCGGCGTCCTCGACCTCGTGCTCGACGACGACGTCGTGGCGGGCGGCGATCCGCCGCGCGAGCGCGGCGACCGCAGTCGAGAACCCCAGAGAGCGCAGCGTGTCGGGCTCGAGGTCCTCGCAGAGTGCCCGCAGCTCCCGCACGGCCTCCCGCGCGAGCTCCAGGCCGCGCTCGAAGACCTCCCCGGCCCGCTCCGCGTCTCCCTCGCGGAGCGTGCCGAGGCCCGCGTCGAGCATCTGCGCCAGCGCCGAGAGGTGCTGTACCGGCCCGTCGTGGAGCAGCTCGGCGAGCCGTCTCCGCTCCTCCTGCTCCGCGAGGACGCGCTCCGCGACGAGCGCGCGCTCGGTGTCGTCGCCGGTCAATCGATCATCGCCTCGCGGAGCGCGATCGCGACCGCCTGCGTGCGCGTGTCGGCCTCGAGCTTCGCGAGGATGTGGCGGACGTGGCTCTTCACGGTCTCCTGGCTGATGAAGAGCTGCTGCGCGACGTCGGCGTTCGACATCCCGTCCGCCAGGAGCTGGAGGATCTCCCGCTCGCGCGGCGTGAGGATGTCGCCCTGGGCCTGTCCGGAGACGAACTCGGCCATCAGGCCCGGGTCGACGAACGTCTCCCCGGCAGCCACCTTCTCGATCGCCCGGAGGAGCGTCTCGTGAGGCGTCTCCTTGAGGATGTAGCCGCGGGCGCCCGACTCGAGGCCCCGCTGCAGGAGCGACCGCTCTCCGTACGCGGTGAAGATGAGCACTCCGATGTCGGGCACCTTCGCGAGCAGGGTCTCGGTCGCCTCGAGCCCGTCCATGTCGGGCATCCGGAGATCCATGATCACGACGTCGGGGCGCCTGCGCTCGGCCAGCGCGACCGCGGAGGCCCCGTCGGACGCCTCCCCGATCACGCGGATGCGCGGCGAGCGGGAGAGCGCGAGGCGCAGTCCCTCGCGAACGACCTCGTGGTCGTCCGCGATGAGGCAGGTGATCTCGTCGGCCACTCTGGGTTTGTACGGCGTGAAGTGGCAGGCTCCTTCTACGATAGCGGGCGTGCGCTCGCGACTCGCGCTCGCCGCCCTTCTCGCCGGCGCCTTCGCCGTGGCCGAGGGCGTGACCGAGCTCTTCCACACCCAGAGCTCAGGGGACTTCGAGACGACCGCGGACTACGTCCTCGAGGCCTTCTTCCTCGGGTTCCTCGTCGCCGCCGCGCTGGCGTGCTTCGCGCTCAGAGCTCGCGCGGGGTCGGGGATCGGCGCCGGGGCCTACGTCGTGCTCGGCGGCGGGTTCACGCTCGTCGCCGTCAGCGCGGCGATCACGCTCGTGAGCGGCAAGGGCGAGGACGAGGCTCCGCTGGGGTTCCTGTTCCTCGTCGGCCTCCTCGCGTGCCTCGTCGCGCTGGTCGTCCTCCTGGTCGAGTCCGTGCGTGACCGCGTCTGGCCCAGGTGGTTCGCGCCCGCGCTCCTCGTCGCCCTCGTCGTCTCGCTCGCGCTCGGCGAGAACGCGGGAGCGCTGCTCCTCTCCGTCCCCTGGTTCGCGCTCGCGGCGGTCGAGGCGCGCGGGGCGGGGCCTCGCTCCGCCGGCTAGCGTAGAACCGTGGACGGGCTTCCTGGCGGCATCCGTCGCATCACGCTCCCCCTGCCGACCCGCCCGGGCCACGTGCACACCTACCTCCTGCCGGGCACGGACGGCTGGACGCTCGTGGACACGGGCGTCGGCCTGCCGGACTCGAAGGAGACGTGGGCAGCTGAGCTCGAGCGCCAGGGCGGACGGGTCGCGAAGGTCTTCGTCACCCACTTCCATCCCGACCACGTGGGGGCGGCCGCGGATCTCCACGAGTTGACGGGCGCGCCCGTCTTCCAGGGCGTGCTCGACTACGCGCAGTGCGAGCTCGTCTGGGGGAATCCCGCGTGGGCGGACCGGCTCGTGGACTGGTTCCACCTGCACGGGGCGCCGGACGACGTGACCGCCGAGCTCGTCGGGCAGAGCTCCGTCTACCGCCCCTTCATCCGCTACCAGCGCGACCCGGTCCTCGTCGAGGTCGGCGAGCACGTGGACGGATGGCAGACGATCGCCGCCCCCGGCCACGCGGACGGCCAGCTCTGCCTGCTCAAGGGCGACGTCCTCATCGCCGGCGACCACCTCCTCGGGAGGATCACGCCGACCGTGGGTCTCTGGCCCGCGAGCCGCGCCGACCCGCTCGGCGACTACCTCGTCGCCCTCGAGCACACGATCGAGCTCGACCCGCGCATCGCGCTGCCCGGGCACGGCGAGGTCATCAAGGACCCCGCCGGCCGCGCGCGTGAGCTCAAGGAGCACCATCGCCTCCGCCTCGAGGAGACGGTCGCGGCGCTGACGGCGGACCCGCAGACCGGGTACGAGCTCTCGTTCGCGCTCTTCGGAGCGGACCTCAAGCCGGCCGGTCGCCGCTTCGCGGTCGCCGAGACGCTCTCTCACCTCGAGCGACTCGTGCACGAGGGCGTCGCACGGCGACACGAGGACGGGCAGCTCGTCACCTATACTGCCGCCTGATCAACGTGGGCGACGAGCTTCCGCCGAGTACCGGCGCCCCTTCCGGGGCGTCGCCGTCCTCTCCAGCATCTCCAGTAGCGCCGGGGGCGTGAGGTGAGCGCCTGGCTGCGCATCGTGCTCGTGCTCCTGCTCGTGCTCGGGAGCGCCGTCTTCGTGGCGGCCGAGTACGCGCTCGTGACCGCGCGGCGGTCACGGCTGGCCGAGCGCGCGGAGCGGGGCGGCCTCGGCGCGCGCACCGCGCTCCGTCTCATGGACGATCCCGTCCGCTTCATCTCCACCGTCCAGGTCGGCATCACCGTCTTCGCGATCCTGATCGGCGCCCTCGGCGAGCCGCTCCTCTCCGACCTCGTGGAGCCGCCGCTCTCGGCCGCGGCGTCGTTCCTCCTGGCGTTCGTGATCCTGACGTACCTCTCCGTCGTCGTCGGCGAGCTCGTCCCGAAGGCGGTCGCACTGCAGAAGGCCGAGCCGCTCGCGATCGCGCTCGCCGTGCCGCTCGACTGGCTCGCCCGCATCACGTACCCGGTCGTGTGGGTGCTCCAGCACTCCGCGAACGCGCTGCTGCGCCTCCTGAGGGTGAAGCCCGCGCCGGCCGGGATGATCGCCTACACGCGCGAGGACATCCGCCACAGCGTCGCGGCTGCCGAGGACGTCGGCGAGCTCCAGGAGGCTGAGGAGGAGATGCTCTACAAGGTCTTCGACTTCGCCTCCAAGGAGGTCGCCGAGGTGATGGTGCCGCGGCCGGAGGTGACCGCCATCTCCGTCGAGATGACTCCCGAGGACGCGCTCGCGACCGTCGTCGACTCGCCGTTCACGCGCTATCCCGTGTACCGCGAGTCGCTCGACGACGTCGTCGGCATCCTGCACGTGCGCGACCTCTTCTCCGCCATCCACGACCTCGGGATCGCCTCCGTCGAGCTCGCGTCGATCGTGCGGCCCGCCTACGTCGTGCCCGAGACGAAGGACCTGGCGGCGCTCCTCGCGGACTTCCGGCGGGAGAAGCTCCACATGGCGATCGTCGTGGACGAGTACGGGGCGATGGAGGGGATCGTCACGCTCGAGGACGTCCTGGAGGAGATCGTCGGCGAGATCGAGGACGAGTTCGACCTCCCCGACACGTCGATCGAGCGCGTGGACGAGAAGCGGATCCGCATCGACGGCACGTACACGATCGACGACTTCAACGAGGAGTTCGGGACGGAGCTCGAGCAGGAGGACTTCCATACGATGGCCGGGCTCGTCTTCGGCGAGCTCGGGCGCGCGCCCGAGGTCGGGGACGCCGTGGCCGTGGACGGTCTGACCCTGAGCGTCCTCGAGGTCGAGGGCTCTCGGATCCTGCGCCTCGAGGTCGAGTTCGGGGAGCACCACGCCCCGACGGACGAGCCTGCAGCGGCGTAGTCTCGCCCCGTGAGCGGCGCCGGCCGATCTGCGTTCCGGCACCGCGACTTCGCCCTCTTCTGGGTCTCGCTCGTCGCGGAGTCGTTCGCCCTGCAGATGGCGTTCGTCGCCATCGGCTGGCAGGTCTACTCGGTGCGGGAGAACCCGCTCGACCTCGGCCTCGTCGGACTGGCCGAGTTCCTGCCGCTCCTCCTGCTCGCGCTCCCCGCGGGCCAGCTCGCAGACCGGGTGCCGAGGCGGAGCCTCCTCGTCCTCATGCTCGCGCTGAACGTCGTCGTCCTCGGCGGTCTCCTCGCGATCACGGTCGCCGGCACCGACCGCGTCTGGCCGTTCTTCGCGCTCGCCTTCCTCCAGGGAACGGGGAGCGCCGTCGGCGCGCCGGCCGGGCGCGCGCTGACGCCGACCCTCGTGCCCCGGGAGATCCTCGTGAGCGCGCTGGCGCAGCGGTCGATCGGGTTCCAGCTCTCGGCCGTCCTCGGGCCCGCTGCCGGCGGGATCCTGTTCTCGATCCGGCCCGAGCTCGTGTACGCCGTCGGGATCTGCCTCGCCTTCGTCGCGCTCGTCTGCGTGCTCGCGATGCGCGCCGGCCGCGTGCCGGTGGCCGAAGGTGCCGTCGGGCTCGGCGAGGTGCTCGCCGGCGTCCGGCTCATCCGCCGTACGAGAGTCCTCCTCGGCGCGATCTCGCTCGACCTCTTCGCCGTGCTCTTCGGCGGCGCGGTCGCGCTGCTCCCCGTCTTCGCGAAGGACGTGCTCGACGTCGGCCCGACGGGCCTCGGCTTCCTCCGGACGGCTCCCGCGGTGGGGTCGCTCGTCGCCGCGCTCCTGATCGCCCGCTTCCCGATCCGCCGTCACGCCGGGCCGAAGCTCTTCCTCGTCGTCGCGGGCTTCGGCGCGTCGATGGTCGTCTTCGGGCTCTCGCGGGAGATGTGGCTGTCGATGCTCGCGCTCGCCGTCGGGGCGGGGCTCGACATGGTGAGCGTCGTCCTGCGCTCGACGATCCTCCCGCTCGTCACGCCGGACGAGGTTCGCGGCCGCGTCAACGCGGTCGAGATGGTGTTCATCAGCGCCTCGAACGAGCTCGGCGCGTTCGAGTCGGGGGTCGCGGCGGCCCTCATCGGCGCCGTCCCCGCGGTCGTCCTCGGCGGCGTGGTGACGATCGTCGTCGCCGGCGTGTGGTGGAGGCTCTTCCCGGCGCTCGCGCGCGTCGACCGCCTGGACGAGCTGCGGCCCGTCGAGGCCTGAGCGTCAGGCCACGCAGGCGGCGGGGAGCTCGAACCAGCGGAGGTGCTCGAAGTCGGCGCCGAGATCCGCCGTCGACTCGTCCGCGAGCCCGTCGGCTTCGGCGAGGATCCGCTGCGCCTCCTCGAGGTAGCCCTGGAGCGCGGACTCCGGCGCGCGGTCGTGGGGGAGGGCGGGGAGGTGCAGCTCCCCGGTCTCCTCGTCGTAGGCGATGTCCGTCAGTCGGAACGGCGGCTCGACCGGGCCGTCGCGATGGCGCCAGAGGCCGGTCACCGGGTCGAAGCGATACAGCGGGAGGAGCCGCCAGCCCTCGGTGGCAACGAGGTCGACGGCGTCGACGATGTACCGGAACACGGTCTCCGAGATGAAGTAGTTGAAGGAGACGCGCGTCCAGCCGGGCTTGATCCCCTCGCAGCCGCGGGCGATCTCGCGCTCGAACTCGTGCGAGCGCTCGAGGTCGATCCCGAGCAGCCGGTGCCCGTACGGCCCGGCGCACGAGCAGCCGCCCCGGGCCTGGATCCCGAAGAGGTCGTTGAGGACGGCGACGACGAAGTTGTGGTGGAGGTAGCGCCCCCCGTCCCGGCGGACGACGAACGACACGATCGAGAGCCGCTCGGCGTCGAGGTTCCCGAGGATCTCGAGGCTCGGGTTTCTCCTCCAGCGCTCGACCGCGCGCCGCCAGAAGTCCTCCTCGTGCTCGCGGATCGTGTCGACGCCGACGGCCTGCTTCAGCTGGAAAACGAGGCCGGCCCGGATCGACTCGACGATCGCCGGCGTGCCGCCCTCCTCGCGGTGCTCCGGGTCGTCGAGGTAGCGGTGCTCCGTCGGGTTCACGTACGCGACGGTGCCCCCGCCGACGACGTCCGGCACGCGGTTCGTCAGCAGCTCGCGGCGCACGACGAGCACTCCGGGAGTGCCCGGTCCGCCGACGAGCTTGTGCGGGCTCAGGAAGATCGCGTCCTTGTAGGCGAGCGGGTGCTGCGCGCACTGCGGAACCATCTCGATCTCGACGTACGGCGCCGCCGCGGCGAAGTCCCAGAACGAGAGCGCGCCGTGCCGGTGCAGGAGGTCTGCGATCGCGCAGGTGTTCGAGAAGATCCCGGTCACGTTCGAGGCCGCCGAGAAGGAGCCGATCTTGAGCGGTCGGCCCGCATGGCGGACGAGCTCCTCCTCGAGCATCTCGAGGTCGACGTGCCCGTCCGCGTCCTCGCGGATCTCGATCACGTCGGCGATCGACTCGCGCCACGGCAGCTCGTTCGAGTGGTGCTCGAACGGGCCGACGAAGACGACCGGACGCTCCTCGGGCGGGATCGCCTTCGAGAGACCGTGGCGGTCCTCGAGCGCGGAGGGGATGCGGATCCCGAGGATGCCGACGAGCTTGTCCACGGCGCCGGTGGAGCCCGAGCCGCAGAAGATGACGCACGTCTCGTGGTCTCCGCCGACCGCCTCGTGGATGATCCGCCGCGCGTCCTCGCGCAGCCGGGTCGTCTGGAGGCCGGTTCCCGACGACTCCGTGTGCGTGTTCGCGTAGCGCGGCAGCACCTCGTCGCGGATGACGTCCTCGAGGAACTCGAGCGCGCGCCCGCTCGCCGTGTAGTCCGCATAGGTGACACGCCGGGGCCCGAACGGCCCGACCATGACCTGGTCGTCCCCGATCACGGCCTCGCGGATGCGGCGGAGGAGCGGAGTGTCGACGGGAGGCGTCACGGGCCTGAGCGTAACGCCGTCCGCGGCGCTCAGCGACGGGCAGCCGACCGCAACCGACCGGCCGGCACGCCCCTGATCGAGGCGTCGACGAGCTCGATCGGGTGGAGTGCGGGCAGCGGCTCGCCGGCTCGCCGGAGCGCGCTCGAGACCTGGACGAGGCAGCCGGGGTTCGCGCTCGCGAACGCGCTCGCGCCGGTCGCGAGCACGTGGGCGACCTTGCGGTCACCGAGCTCGCGCGATGCGTCCGGCTGGGTGACGCTGTAGATACCGGCCGAGCCGCAGCAGAGGTCCTGCTCCGCGGGCTCGGCGATCTCGAGGCCGGGGATGCGTCCGAGTGCAGGCCGCATGGAGAGCGGGAGCCGCTGCGCGTGCCGGAGGTGGCACGCGTCCTGGAGCGCGACCTTCAGCGGGAGCGGGTGTCGCGGTGCGCGCGGCGGGGTCGCCGTGAGGAGCTCGCCGATGTCGCGGACCTTCGTTGCGAACGCCTCCGCCTCGTCGCCGCACAGCAGCCAGCCGAGCTCCTTCAGGTGCGAGCCGCAGCCCGACGAGTTGACGACGACGAGGTCGACGTCCTCGAATGCGCCGATCAGGGCTCGGGCGAACGCCTTACCCTCCTCGACCCTCCCGGCGTGCACGGAGAGGGCGCCGCAGCAGCCCTGCGGCGGCGCGACCACCTCGTACCCGTCGGCCGCGAGGACGCGCGCCGTCGCGGCGTTCACGTCGGAGAAGACCGCGCTCTGGACGCAGCCCGTGAGCAGGCCGACGCGGGCTCGTGTCTCGCCGGAGGCGGGGGTGACGCGGGGCACGGGCTCGGAGCTCCGCCAGCGCGGCGCCGCCCTGGCCGGGGCTCCCAGGCGGCCCGGGAGCGCGCGACCGAGCGGGGCGAGGCGGAGCGCCGCGCGCATCCGGGCGGGGTACGGGAGCACCTTGAACAGGAGGTTGCGTGTCAGCCGGTCGGCGAGCGGCCGCGCGAGCTCGTCCTCGACCGCGGCCCGCGTGCTCTCGATCAGCCGGTCGTAGCGCACTCCCGACGGGCACGAGGAGAGGCAGGCGAGGCAGCCGAGGCAGCGGTCGAAGTGCGTCGCGACGGTCGGGGTGAGCCCGATCGTGCCGTCGAGGCGGGCGCTCATCAGGTGGATGCGACCCCGTGGCGAGTCCATCTCCTCGCGCCAGAGGACGTACGTCGGGCACGTCGGCAGGCAGAAGCCGCAGTGGATGCAGTCCGAGGCGTACTCGCGGATCACGCCGGCGACTCCGGTGGATGACCTGCGACGACCGCGCGCACGTTACAAGTTGTAACTTGACGGCTCTTTCGGCCACGTCCCGTTCGAGCCGTCACGCCAGGATTCCCCGCGGATCCAGCTCGTCCTTGATGCGCGCGAGCAGGCGGGCCTCAGCCTCCCCGCCTTGTGACAACTTGTAACTTGGCGGGCGCGGGGTGTAGGCGATGCCGGCGGAGGGGCGGACGACGGCTTCCTCCAGCGTCCCGAGGAGTCCCGCGAGCTCGCCCGGGGCGAAGCGGGCTCGGCCCTGTGCCATGCCTTGCCGCCGTCGAGACTCCTCCCAGGCCTCCGGCCCGGCTTCCGTGCCTCCGACGAGCGCCCGCGCCGACGCCAGCTGCGCCGCCACCGCGCGCTCCGAGCCCTCGAAGAGCACGGCGACCCGGCCCGGATGGAGGACGTCGAGCGCGCTCGGCGCGAGCTGCGACGCGAGCACCGCCGCCACCACGGCGGCCGCGTCGTCGGTCTCGACGACGAGCGTCCGCGCGATCCGGGGGAGAGGGTGGAGGCGGAAGCTCGCGCGCACGATCAGCGCCAGCCGTCCGCGCGAGCCGCAGACGAGCCGCGCGAGGTCGTACCCGGCGACGTTCTTCACCACCTTCCCGCCCGCGTTCGCGACCGTCCCGTCCGCGAGGACGAGCGTGACGCCGAGGACGAGGTCGCGCGGCGCGCCGTAGCGGTGGCGCAGCGGCCCGGAGGCGTTCGTCGCGAGGAGCGCCCCGATCGTCGGGTCGCCGGGCGGGTCGAGCGACAGCCGCTGGCCCGCGCGCGCAAGCGAGGCGTTCAACGTCGAGAGCCGTAACCCGGCCTCCACGGTGCACGTGAGGTCGCCCTCCGCGTGCTCGAGGACGCGGTCGAGCCCGTCCGGGGTCAGGTCGTCCCCGATGCGGACGCTCCTGCCCTCGGCGTGGGCCGCCGCCAGCGCCGTCGCCGCCTCCTCCACGCTAGAGACGCTCGGCAACGCCGATCCTCTCGAGCGGGTGCATGCGGTACGGGCCGGGAACCTCGCCGCACAGGCGCGGGGTCGGGATGACCTTGCCAGGGTTGCAGAGCCCCGCCGGGTCGAACGCGCGCCGCAGGAGCTCGAACGTGTGGAGGTCGCGCTCGGAGAACATCCGCGGCATCGAGCACGCCTTGTCCATGCCCACGCCGTGCTCTCCGGTCAGCGAGCCGCCCGCGTCGAGGCAGGCCTCGAGGATGCGCTCGGCCAGCTCCCGCGCGCGCTCGGTTTCGCCCGCCTCCGCGTCGTAGAGGACGAGCGGGTGGAGGTTCCCGTCGCCGGCGTGGAAGACGTTCCCCACCCGGAGCCCGTGCTCCGCGGAGAGCTCCTCGATCCGGCGGAGGACGTCCGGGAGACGCGTTCGCGGGACGACGCCGTCCTGCACGTAGTAGTCGGTCGCGACGTGCCCCATCGCGGCGAAGGCGGACTTCCGCCCCTTCCAGAGCCTCGCCCGGTCGTCCGCGCTCGACGCGGCCCTGATCTCGAAGGCGCCGCACTCGGCGCAGAGGCGCTCGACGTCGGCGGAGTCGTCCTCGACCTGCTCGGCGACCCCGTCGAGCTCGACGATGAGCACGGCGCCCGCGCCCTCCGGGTAGCCCGCTCCGACGGCGCGCTCGGCGGCCTCGAGCGTCAGGCGGTCCATCATCTCGATCGCCGACGGGTGGATCCCCGCCGCGACGATGCGCGAGACGGCGGCACCCGCCTCGTCCATCTCGCGGAAGCCGGCGAGCAGCGTCCGGATCGCCTCGGGCACGCGGACGATTCGCAGCGTCACGCGCGTCACGACGCCCAGCGTCCCCTCGGAGCCGACGACGACCCCCAGGAGGTCGGGGCCGTCCGGGTCGAGCGCTTTCCCGCCGAGCTCGGCGACCTCGCCGTCGGGGAGGACGAGCGTGAGCCCGGTGACGTGGTGGGCGGTGAACCCGTACTTCAGGCAGTGGGCGCCTCCCGAGTTCTCGGCGACGTTGCCGCCGACCGTGCAGACCTGCTGGCTCGACGGATCCGGGGCGTAGAAGAAGCCGTGCTCGGCGACCGCGCGCGTGACCTCGAGGTTCGTGACGCCCGGCTCGACGACCACCCGCTGGCTCGCGAGGTCGACCTCGAGGATCCGGTTCATGCGCGAGAGCGCGATGACGACGCCGCCGGCGACGGGGGTCGCGCCGCCGGAGAGCCCCGTGCCCGCCCCGCGCGCGACGAACGGCACCCGCTCGCGGTGGCAGGCGCGAACGACCGCCTGCACCTCCTCGGTCGAGGCCGGGAGGACGACGAGCTCGGGCACCGCGCGGTGGCTCGTGAGCCCGTCGCACTCGTAGACGCGGAGCTGCTCGGGCTCGGTCACGACGTGCTCGGCCCCCAGGGCGTCCCGAAGCTCCGTGACGAGAGAGGCAGGAACGCTCACGACGCCGAGTCTAGAGCGGAATAATCACCCCTCGTGAACGAGCGCGACACGCCTGGAGTGATGCTGACGGACACGGAGCTCGCGCTCGCCGTCGAGACGAGCATGCACGATCTCTTCCGGTCGTTCTCGGCGCTGCCGGGCGCGGAGGTCGAGGAGCGCCCGGCCTGGTCGATCCACCACGCGTTCCCGTCGAGCCCCATGTTCAAGGGCGTCTGGGGGACGGATCTCGCGCTCGAGGAGGTCGACGAGGCCGTCCCGGAGATGCTCGGCTGGCAGCGGCAGCGGGGCGCTCCGTACGTGTTCTGGTGGCACGGGCCCGCCTGCAGGCCCACGGACGTCGAGGCGCTCGGGGCCAGGCTCCAGGCGCACGGCTTCGCCCCGTTCGAGATCGGCGCTCCCGGCCAGGTCGCCGACCTCGACGCGCTGGACTGGGATGCGCTCGAGCGGACGCCGCCGGGGTTCACGGTCGAGCGAGTGGCCGACGACGCCGGTCTCGACGAGTTCGCCGTGACGCTCACCGAGGGTTTCGGGATGCCCGAGTGGGCGGCCAGGTCCTGGGTCGACGCGACCCGCGCCCTCGGCATCGGGCGGGCGCCGTGGGAGCTCCACCTCGGCCGGCTCGCAGGCCGGCCCGTCGCGACCTGCTTCTCGTTCTGCGGCGCGGGAGTGGCGACCGTCCTCGGCATCGCGGCTTCGCCCGACGTCCGCGGGCGGGGTATCGGCGCGGCGATCACGCTCGCAGGCCTCGCCGAGCCGCGCGAGCGCGGCTACCGGTACGGCGTGCTCTTCGCGACCGAGCTCGGCGCGCCCGTCTACCGCCGCCTCGGCTTCCGTGACACGGACGTCGCGATCAGCCGCTGGCTGTGGGCAGCGGAGTGAGCTGCCTCAGCGGTCCTCGAAGCGGTACACGAACGCCCCGCGGCCCTGGCGGTACGCGAGACCGATGACGAGATGCGCGAGGGCCTCGACGAGCGGCGTCTGGTCGGCGCCGCCGGCGTCCACCGGCTCGAAGCCGGCGTCCTCGATCAGGCTCGCCACGACGGCCTTCGCGGCCGCGTCGTCGCCGCAGTAGACGAGCGACGCGGGCGTCGACGGGGGCGTGTCGTGCATGAAGGTCGCGAAGACCGTGTTGAACGCCTTCACGTAGCGCGCCCCCGGCGCGAGCGCTGCGATCTCGAGGCCCGCCGGCCCGCCGGACAGGTTGTTCGTCGCATCGAGGAGGACGATCCCGTCGAGCGGGCCTGCCTGCGCGAGCGCTTCGGGCGCCGCGGCGGCGGGAAGCGCGAGCACGACGACCTCGGCCCCCGCCGCCGTCTGCGCGACCGTGTCGCGTGTCGACACGGCGACGTCGTGCTCCCTCGCCGTCCACGTCGCGGCCAGGGCGCTGCCGACGCGCCCACTGCCGATGACCCCGATCCTCATCGCCGACCTCCCTCCTCGTCCCTCAGGTCCCGAGCGCCTGGATCACGAGCTTCGCGACCTCTCCACCCGAGTACTGCTGCTGACCCGTGATCAGCCGTCCGTCGCGGACGGCGAATGCCTTCCAGAGGCCGCCCTGGACGTAGTTCGCTCCTCGCTCCTTCGCGGCGTCCTCGATGCGCCAGGGCATGACCCGCTGTCCCACGAGCGCGTCCGCGACGTCCTCCTCGCCGTCCGAGAACCCGGTCATGGTCTTGCCCTGGACGAGGTACGAGCCGTCCGAGAGCCGGACGTCGATGAGCGCGGAGACACCGTGACACAGCGCGGCGGTCGGCTTCTCCGCCTCGTAGAACGCACGGATGGCCTCCTTGAGCGTCTCGTCGTCGCGGAACGTGAACATGGGCGACTGGCCGCCGACGACGACGAGGGCGTCGTAGTCGTCGGGGTCGAGGTCGGCGAGCGCGGGGGTGCCCTCGACGAGCGCCATCGCCTCCGGCGTGTTGACGAAGCCCATCGTGACGAGGTCCCAGGCGGAGTAGCCGCTCTCGTCGCGCGGGTCGCTCAGGGCGTCGAGCTCGCACCGGCCCCCGTCCGGGCTCGCGATCGTCACGTCGTACCCGACCTCGGTGAACGCGTACCAGGCGTGCGTGAGCTCCGAGCCCCAGAAGCCCACGGGCCAGCCAAGCGTGGTGGAGACGCTCGGGTTCGCGATGACCATGAGCACCTTCTTGGGCTTCGTGGAGGTGACGTTCGGCGTGGCTGCCATGCTTTCTCCTCCCGGAGTAGGATGATCTCGTGAATAACAATACCGAACGGTACCGTAATAAACAGAGCTCGCGCAAGCCGGGTCGACCGCGCTCGCAGGCACACGACGTCGCCATCCTCGAAGCCGCGCTCCACCTGATGGAGCGTGACGGCTACGCGCGGCTGTCGATGGAAGCGGTCGCAGCGGAGGCAGGCACGACGAAGGCCGCGATCTATCGGCGGCACGCGTCGAAGGCCGAGCTCGCGACCGCCGCGCTCGCGTTCCTCCGCGACCAGCGGCCGCCGCCCGCGAGCGACGACCCACGAGCGGACCTGATCGAGGAGCTCGGTCGCTTCCGCCGCGGCGTCGAGCGGCCGCACGGCATGGCGATGCTGGGCACCGTGCTCGCGGAGGAGGAGCACGTCCCCGAGCTCATCGCCGCCTTCCGTCGTGACGTCGTCCTGCCGAGGCGCGAGCGGCTCCGCGCCATCCTCGAGCGCGCGACCCTGCGACCGGGGCTCGACGTCGAGACGGCCGTCAACCTGGCGGTCGGCTCGTACTACGCGGAGTACCTGGCGCGTGGGCGCCCGCGCCGCGACTGGGCCGAGCGCGTCGCGGATGCGCTCGTCGTCTCCTCGCAGTAGGTTTGCGCCGTGCTGCCGATCGAGCGTCCCGGGAAGATCGTCTGCGTCGGCCTCAACTACCGCGACCACGCGGAGGAGCAGGGCGTGGAGGTGCCGCGGGAGCCGCTCCTCTTCGCCAAGTGGCCGAACGCGCTCGTCGGCCCCGGCGATCCGATCGTCATCCCGCCGGTGGTGACGAAGTGCGACTACGAGGCCGAGCTCGGGGTCGTGATCGGCGAGCGGGTGAAGGGCATCTCGAAGGAGAGCGCCTTCGAGGCCGTGCGGGGCTACGTCTGCGCGAACGACGTGAGCGCGCGCGACCTCCAGTTCTCCGACGGACAGTGGACGCGCGGGAAGTCCGTGGACACCTTCTGCCCCGTCGGGCCGCTCGTCGCGCGCGACGAGGTCCCCGACCCGCACGACCTCCGCATCCGCGCGATCGTGAGCGGCGAGGTGCTGCAGGACTCGACGACCGCGAATCTCATCTTCGGCATCGACGACGTCATCGCCTACGCGTCCCGCACGACGACGCTCGAGCCCGGCGATCTCATCCTCACCGGGACTCCTGCGGGGGTCGGGGTGTTTCGGGATCCGCAGCGGCTGCTTCGACCGGGAGACGTGGTGACGATCGAGATCGAGCGGGTCGGCTCGCTCACGAACCCGGTCGTCGCGGGATGAGAGCGATCTCCGACCTGAAGGCCGGCGTCGTGGGCACGGGCTTCATCGGAGCCGTGCACGTCGACGCCATCCGCCGCCTCGGCGTCGAGGTGCTCGGTGTGGTCGGGTCGTCGCCCGAACGCGCCGCCGCCAAGGGCGTCGCACCCGTCTACGAGTCGTACGAGGCCCTTCTCGCCGACGAGCGGATCGACGTCGTGCACGTGACCACGCCGAACCACCTCCACTTCCCCCAGGTGCGACAGGCGCTCGCGGCCGGGAAGCACGTCGTCTGCGAGAAGCCGCTTGCGGTGACCACCGCCGAGTCCGGCGAGCTCGTCGAGCTGGCCGAGGAGAGCGGGCTCGTCAACTGCACGAACTACCACAACCGCTTCTACCCGATCGTCCAGGAGGCCCGCGAGCGGGTTCGGGCCGGTGAGGTCGGCGCCGTCTGGAACGTCCACGGCGGCTACCTGCAGGACTGGCTCGCCCATCCGACCGACTGGAACTGGCGCCTGGAGCCGGAGAAGGCCGGCGAGCTGCGCGCGGTCGGCGACATCGGCACGCACTGGCTGGATGCGGCGCAGTTCGTGACGGGGCTTCGGGTCTCGGAGGTCTTCGCCGACCTCGCGACCGTGATCCCGGTGCGCGGACGTCCGGTGGGCGAGGTGGAGACGTTCGCCGCTGCAGGTGAGGTCGAGCGGGAAGACGTCACGATCTCGACGGACGACGTCGCGCACATCCTGCTCCGCTTCGAGAACGGCGCTCGCGGCTCGCTCGTGCTCTCGCAGGTCTCGCCCGGCCGCAAGAACTCGCTCCGCCTGGAAGTGGACGGCTCCGCCGGCGCGCTCGCATGGGACTCGGAGCGGCACGAGGAGCTCTGGCTCGGTCGGCGGGACGAGCCGAACGGCGTCCTGATCCGCAACGCTGCCCTGATGCATCCTGCTGCGGCGGCCCACACGCATCTCCCCGTGGCGCACGCCGAGGGCTTCGTCGACGCCTTTCACGAGCTGTATGCAGCCGTGTACGCCGACGTCGCGCGCGGCCGTCCGTCCGAAGACCCCGACTACCCGACCTTCCGCGACGGCCACGTCGGCAACGTCCTGTGCGACGCCGTCGCCCTCTCGAATCGCGAACGCCGCTGGGTGGAGGTGCCCCCGCCATGAAGCTCGGACTGTTGACCGCTCCCTTTCCTCGCCGCTCGCTGAGTCAGGTTGCCGGCTGGGCGGCAGGGGAGGGCTTCCAGATGCTCGAGGTCGCCTGCTGGCCCGCGGCGGGCGCCGAGCGCCGCCGGTACGCGGGCACCTCGCACATCGATGTCACCAGCGTCGACCCGGGTGTCGTTCGTGACGTGCTGGATCGACACGGGCTCGAGATCTCCGCGCTCGCGTACTACCCGAACAACCTGCACCCCGATCCGGCGGAGCGACGCGCGGCGAACGCGCACCTGAAGAAGGTGATCGACGCCGCCGCGAAGCTCGGCGTCCCGGTCGTCGGCACGTTCGTCGGGCGCGACAAGACCAAGAACGTGCCCGACAACTTCCGCGAGTTCCGGAAGGTGTGGCCGCGGCTCGTCGACCACGCCGAGGCGCGGGGCGTGAAGATCGCCATCGAGAACTGCCCGATGATCTTCAGCTGGGACGAGTGGCCCGGCGGGACGAATCTCGCCTCGTCGCCGGCGGTGTGGGACGAGATGTTCTCGATCGTGGACAGCCCGAGCTTCGGGCTCAATCTCGACCCCTCGCACCTCGTGTGGCTCCAGATCGACTACGAGCGGGTCGTGCGCGACTACGCACCGAAGATCCTTCACGTTCACGCGAAGGACATGGAGATCGATCGCGACGGCCTGTACCGAAACGGAACGACGTCGCTCGGGATGGGCTGGCAGGTACCGAGGCTTCCCGGGCTCGGGGAGGTGCGCTGGGATCGGTTCATCGCGGCGCTGTACCGCGAGGGCTACGACTTCGTCGTCTCCGTCGAGCACGAGGATCGCGCCTTCGAGGGGACGGAGGAGCTCGTCAAGCGCGGCTTCCTGATCGCGCGCGACGTGCTCCGGCCGCTCATCCACTGAGCCGACGTCAGAGCGCGAGGCCCATGCGCCCGGCGGCTGCCTCCGCCAGCGCGGCGAGGTGCGCAGCGCGCTCCGCGTCGCCGGGCAGCCCCCGCGCGCGGAGCATCTCCGCATACCAGGAGCGGGTGCGCGCCGCCATCGCCGTCGAGCCGGTGTGCTCGCAGATCGCGAGCGCGTCCTCGAAGTGCCTCTCCGCCTCGTCGGCCATCCCCGCGGTCGCCGCGAGCCGCCCGAGGTAGGAGTCGACCGGCCCCCAGCACACGGCGGCTCGCGCGATGACGATCATCCTCCCGGCGTACGGACGAAGCAGCTCGTACGCCTGCGCGGCGGCCGCGGCGTCGTCGAGGATGCCCACCGCGATCGCGAGCTCGGCGGCCGCGGCGTAGAAGTTCATGTCCTGGGGGATGGCGCCGAGGCCGTCTGGGCCGAGGCCGGCGACCGCCTCGCGGGCCTCGTCCAGCCGATCGGCTAGCGCGAGCTGCGCCGCGAGACCGCAGCGGAACGCGGACACGCCGCGGGCGATGCCCTCCTCGATCGACGCGAGCGTTCCCTCGAGCATGCGTCCCTGCTCCATGTCCGCGACCCAGCCCGCGAGCTGCCAGTAGATCTGCGCATTGTGGTCGCCGGCCCTCAGGCCGATCTCCCTCGCCTCGTCCGCGAGGGCACGGACGTCGTCGAAGCGCCCCTCGACGCCGGCCAGCATGGCCCGCCACGCCGGCACCCACCAGGCGTAGGCCGGGATCCCGAGCGGCTCCACGAGCCGGCAGTACGCGTCGATCTCCGCCCGCGCAGCGTCGAGGTCGCCGCGCTCCACGAGATCGAGCACGAGCCAGGTCCGGGCGACGAGCGAGCGCTCGCGGTCGCCGATCGCCTCGGCGCGCTCGACGAGCTCCCGGGAGACGGCGAGGCGCTCGTCGAGGCGGTCCGGGCTCCAGAGCGTCACCCGCCTCGCGTTGAGCGCGTCCAGGAGCCGCGGGCCCATGTTCCGGATGGCCACCCCGTCCACGTTCGCCGCCTGCATGCCGAGCCCAACGGCGCGGATCTGGATGCGGTCCCCGATGACTAAGTGGTCGTAGACCTCGTCCGGGAACTCGATC